>DJJF01000029.1:0-16780 GCA_002434005.1 Candidatus Saccharibacteria bacterium UBA6575
GTATAATAAGGCCATGTCTTCCCCCAAGCTGCTGGTGACCCCCGATTATATCCGTGACGCCGTGAAGGAGATATCGAATGCCAAACACCGCGTCATCTTTATGTCTCTGATGTTCACCGACGATGACGTGACAGATGAGTTCGTCGACGCCATCGAGGCGGCAGCCGAGCGTGGCGTCAGCGTCCAGATTGCGGCCGACACGTTCACGTATGGTGAGCTGGGTGGTCATTTCCTACCCTTCAAGTTCTTCACTGAAAAGTCGCGCGCCACCACGACTTCCGTCCGGGAGCTCACGAAGAAGGGGGTAACGTTCAACTGGCTCGGACGCTTCAGCGTCACGCCGGTCAGCGGTCGGACGCACATCAAATGCCTCATCGTCGATGATGTCGTCTACTCGTTCGGTGGTGTCAACCTGTACGGCAAGGACATCACCGGCAACGTCGATTACATGTTCAAATGTTCCGACGAACGGCTGGCCGACGACATGGTGCATGAGTTCAACCAGATCGCAAAGGCTGACCGCGGTCACTATGCCTATCGCAGTCATAAGTTTTCTTTCGGACCCCATACCATCCTGACCGACGGAGGATTCCAAGGAGACTCCATCATCTACCGACGTGCTACGGAGCTCGCCAAAGAAGCAAGCGACGTCCTGCTGGTGTCGCAGTACTGCCCGACCGGTAAGCTGAGCCGTATCCTAAAGACCAAGCCGACTCAGCTTTATTTCAATCCGCCGGAACTGGCCGGTCCGCTCAATAAGATGGTGATTTCAGTCGGCATGTTCTTTTCAGGTCATAAGACCCTGTATGCGAAGAACCGCTACCTTCACGCCAAGTTCATGATCTTTACCATGCCCGACGGCCGGAAGGTAGCCCTTTCCGGTTCGCATAACTTCGTATACGGCGGCGTACTACTCGGCACACGCGAGATCGCACTTGAAACGGACGACCCGAAGATCGTCCGCCAACTTGAACGATTTTTTGAGTCTTACGTAGCCTGAGGCTCGGCGTCATTGCCGACGTGATGATTTAAGCCGTCCAGATATTCCCGAATGTTGAGTGCTGCCGTCGCGCCTTCACCTACCGCACTAGCGATCTGAAGGGTGGCACCGCTTCGCACGTCACCACTGGCATAGACACCCTTCATGCTCGTTTGCAGCATGGTATCGGTTTTAATCAGGCCCACTTCGTCGAGTTCGATCGCAGAATCTTTTAAGAATCCAGTGTTTGGAAGCAGTCCTACGAATACAAAGACACCGTCGACATCGATTGTCTTTTCGTCGCCGTTATCATTGACTTGTACGGACGTGATTTTACCGTCTGACGCAATAATCTCCTGCGTCGATGTCCCGAGATGGACCGTGACCTTTCCTTCGTCGACATATTTCTGTAATTCTTTTTCGAGTACATCACTGGCTGAAATCGTACTTCGGACCAGGAGATCAATGTGGCTCGCAAAGCGCGTCAGAAAGATCGTTTCTTGTAAGGCTGAGTTGCCGCCACCGATGACTGCAAGCTTTTTGTCACGGTAAAATGCGCCGTCACAAGTTGCACAGTAATGCACGCCGCGGCCGAAGTTCTCAGCCTCACCCGGCACTCCCGTTTTCTTGTAATCACTACCAGTTGCAATCAGCACCGCTTTTGCTTTGACATCTTGTCCGTCAACAACAACCACTTTGTGATCGCCCTCGTCGCGGATTTCTGATACCTCACCGAGTTCAATCTGCGCACCAAAGCGTTCCGCTTGAGCCTGCAACTGTCCTGCCAGTCGCATCCCTTCGATTCCTTCAGGGAAACCTGGATAGTTGTCCACTTTGTCAGTGATTGCCGCCATGCCGCCAACGACTGCTTTTTCATATAGCACCGTGTCTATGTCTTCGCGGGTGGTATAGACACTTGCTGCTAGCGCACTTGGTCCCGCGCCAATCATAATGACATCACGAATATCAGTTGCCATTACTTCAGTTCCTTGACTTCAACAATAAACTGCAGCGGGCCAACTGGACGCCCGTCGCCGTTATCAGTTGCGCCGTATGCCTTGTCAGCTGGAATTGTCAGCTTCACTGTAGATCCAACTTTGACACCAGTAAGTCCTTCGGTCCAACCTTTGATCACTTCGCCAAGACTGAATTCGGTTGGCGTTGTTGTACCGCTCTTGTTGGTGCTGTCAAAGATTTTTCCGTCGCTTGTCCAGCCAAAATAATTGGCAGATATTTTAGAATCGGCCGTTAAGACTTGGCCCGTTCCTTCGACAAGCGTGTCGACCTTTAAGGCCGTCACAGCGTTGGCATCAAATGCCTCAGCCGCATATCCATTCAGTGGCTGGTTGGCCTTCGCTTGCTGTTCTTGGTATTCTTTCAGCGCTTTCTGATATTCTGCCTGTTGATTTGCGGTATCGGCTGCTTCATTTTGCGGCGCTAGAATCATTGCTACGAATCCTGCGATCGTTCCAACCGTCAGTACGACGGCGATGACCCAGATACCCGCACGCTGTGCGGTAGATGTTGCCATAGTTCCCCTTTGTTCCCTGAATTGTTTACTTACCTTAGTATATCAAACCACAGAACCATGAAGTTTAGCATCAACTTCATGAGCGATAGCTTCAACGATCGGCTTAACATCTTGATCCCGAAGCGTCGTCTCATGACTCGTCATTTTGAGACGCAGCGTCGTCGTCTTGAATGCTTCTCCCTCAGGTTCATATACTCCAATTGGTTCTAGCGCGATGTCGATGTTGCCTCGGTGCTCTGCGATAGTTTCCCTAACCACACGCAGCAGTGCGTCGTAGTGAGTAGTAGCATCTACGCGAATCGATACGTCCTGCGTCACACTCGGGAAACGTGAAAGCGGTTTGTACATGGCAGCTTTAGTTGTAACTAGATCAGTATGAAGTTCGAATCCAGCCGTGTATTCAGGGAGTTTGAATTTTGCTCGGACAGACGAGGTGAACTCACCAATCACGCCTCGCACCCGATCGTTTTTCACAATCACGACCGAGCGCTCAGGCTCGTATGGTGCAGCCAGTTGACGCGCCCACTCATCACGTGCGAAATCAAATTGAGACATCGGCAGGAGCTCAGACTCGTCCGTATCAATCACTTCCGATGCGTATCGCCTCGCACTGTAGTACGGCGACCCTTTTGGTTGATGTTTCACGTCATACGCAATGACTAATGCGATATGTTCATCCTCATTGGGAACTTCAGGTTCTAACTCATCCATTTCACCCTTGTAGTGAACTTTGTTCCATTCAAATAGTGCAAACTCACCGTGACCAGCCTTAATATTCGGGTGAACTTTATCTAGCAGGCTTGGCGTCAGGCTTAAACGGTAATACTGCAGATCGGGACTGAGCGCGTTCGATAATTTATAGGCATGCTCGGCGTCTTGGCCAGCTTGCTCCAGAAGTTTCTTATGAACAAAGCTATATGTCAGAACTTCATTTGCACCGGCTTGGTATAAATTCGTTCGGGCGATTCGCTTGAGCATCAAATGAGCGTTCTCAGCTGCAGGAGCGATGCTACGCATCGGCAGTTCGCGTGGCAACTTATCGAATCCATATAGACGGCCCACTTCTTCAACAATGTCTTCAGCCTGCTCAATATCGGTTCGCCAAAACGGTACTTGATAATCTATGCCCGTTTCATCGGTGTCGGTAGCAAATTCAACATTCGAAAGCAGAGCCGCTACTTCTTCGTCTGTCAAAGACAATCCCAAGCGGCGATTAATGAATTCACTCGTAATCGTACCGGTTTCATCGTGCTGCAGTTTGTCATATCCACGGTCATATGAGTCCCCAACGTCGTACGACTGCTTCGAAGCAACTCCGCCGCTAATGTCTGTGATCAGACTAGATAGGAGGGAGAGTACGACCGGGTTTTGGTACGGCGACTGGCCTTTATTAAACCGCGTAAGTGCATCGGTAAAGACACCATGCCGCATGCTACTTTTACGAACACTGTACATATCGAAGTTCGCGACTTCCAGCACGATGTCAGTTGTCGTGTTCGACACTTCACTGTCTCCGCCCCCCATTATTCCTGCGAGGCCAATTGGTCCTTCTTTGTCAGCTACAACAATATCAGAATCATCGAGTTCATACGTTTTGCCGTTTAGTAGCCGTATTGTTTCGCCTTTTACGGCCATACGCGCGCCTATCGAGGCTCCACGAATTTTCGCTAAGTCATAGGCATGTGTCGGCTGCGCCGTCAGTAACATAATATAATTCGTTGCATCGACAACATTGTTAATTGGCTTTCCGCCCATCCGTATGAGTGCACATTGAAGCCAGATAGGACTCGGTTTGATAGTAACGCCACGAATGATCTGGGCCATAAAACGCGGTGCGCCGTCTCCAGCATCATTAAAGACTGTCAGCTCCGATGCATCGGTAGCGGTACCAGGTAAACTTAACCGCTCGATGTCATACCAATCGGGACTGATAAATTTTTTGCCCTGTATACCAGCAATCTCACGGGCGACTCCGAGTTGACCAAATAGATCGGGCCGGTGAGTAAACATCTTATTTTCAATTTCTATAAGTACGTCGTTCAATCCGTAGGCGTCTGCAAATGGGACTCCTGGCACAACATCGGCGCCGATTGGTTTTGCCTCATCTGGATCGATTTCTAAAATACCTTCGTGAGAATCTCCAAGCCCGAGTTCCTTAGGACTGGCGAGCATACCGTTACTCATAACGCCTCGTAGTTCACGAGCTCCAAGAACAAATGGTTCCGTATCAGTTGCGGTAGAGGGAACGGTTGCGCCGGGTTTGAGCCAGACTGCAAACATGCCGGCCTTCACATTTGGCGCTCCGCAGACAACTTGCGTTAGATCACCCGAGCCGTCATCCACCATGCAGACATGTAACTTATCGGCATTGGGGTGCTTTTCGCACGAATCAACTTTTACGATAACGGCGCCCCTAAAGTGCTCGGATAGGTCGGTGACATCTTCGACCGTACCGAGTTGTCGGTTGATCATTCCTACCAATTCGTCTGTTGGTGGCAATGCAAAGTCTAGGTATTCTGTAATCTGATTCAGGCTAACGCGCATAACTGCCTTGAATTATAGCCTATTTTTACTGGCCGTTATAGTTCGTCCAATCCGTTGCGAGGTCAAATCCATACGGATGGCGTGCGGCGAATCCACCGGTGTCATATACTTTTCCGGGACCAAGGCTCGTTTCGACAACCGAACAACGAGGATACGAGTTCAGGTTCGCCGCAACTAACACGTATCCGTTTTGATCTACCTTGGCGCCGTCAGAGCGTATAGAGTACGAACCGCCACATGCTCGCATAACCACATTCATAGGCAAATCATAATAAGTTTCTCTGTGTGCGACACCATTACTGTCAACAAATATCTGTGCACCCTTTGACCGGGTCAGGGCATCTGGCCGCGGCGTAAATGCCACCACCTGAGGTTTCGTTTCCTTAATGGGCTCTGGTTCGGCTCGTTGGATTTCAAGCACAATCGGCGTACCTTCGCTCGTGATGCTACCAGTCTTAAATGTAGCCTCGTCTTTCGACCCAAGCGAGGTAAGATTTGCGGCTTTTAAAATGGTATTTGGAGACTGCGCAGTAGTAACAACAGACTGCCGCATCGCCCCGTCTTTCACGGCAACTAATCGAGACCGATATATGATGACGTCGACGTATTGTCCGCTTAGCTTACTGTTCGCCGTTGGCTCGAGCACATCCTGCGGGTTGAGTTTAATCTCAGTTTTCTCTAAGGCTCCGCCAACCGTATCGGCACGTGTTAATACGACTTGTTTTTGGCCACGGTCATAGAACGTAACGAGGCGCTTTGTACCAACTGGCTCGATTGATCCAAGGACCCCAACCCAAACGATACATAGATACATAATCGCCCCAGCAGCAATGATCGTCAAAATTCTTTTATACGTTCCAAAAATCCTTGAGAAGCTCGCACCAGCTTTTCGTATCATAGGAAGCCTATAGGTGAGTCATGGTTAGAACTGTTTTAAAAAGTCTAGTTTTGCTGAATGGAAATGTCGCACATCTTCAATGGCGTACTTCATCATAACTAGTCGGTCTACGCCGCACCCAAAGGCAAATCCTGTATGGACATTTGGATCAATCCCAGCTGCTTTTAACACGTTCGGGTGAATCATGCCGCAGCCGAGTAGCTCTATCCAGCCCTCGCCGGAACATACTTTGCAAGCAGGATCTTCGCCGCCACAAAATGGACAACTTAACGCGAACTCAAAGCTTGGTTCGGTAAATGGGAAGTAGAACGGATTTACCCGGACATTCAGTGTGCGTTCGTAATATTCTTCTAGGAATTTTTGGAGCGTCGCGATCAACATTCCGGCGTGGACGTTTTCAGCCACATAGACACCTTCAACTTGATAGAAGGTGTGCTCATGCCTAGCATCTACGTCTTCATTTCGGAACACACGGTCCGGCACAACTGCTGCAATCGCATCACCAGATTCGAGGTTTGATTTATATTTTTTCAGGATTCTATTCTGCATCGTGCTAGTGTGCGCCGGTGCGATTAACGGTGAGCCATCACTATCGGTTTCAACAGTCATGAACGTATCGTAGTCATCGCGTGCAGGGTGACCTTTTGGAAAGTTGAGAGCTTCAAACATATGATACTGATCGTCAATTTCACGGGACTGTTCAATGACAAATCCCATGCGACTGAATATTTCACTCAAGCGCGAGATCTCAGCCATGAGCGGATGGATCGAGCCTTGCTCTGAAGGGAGTAACTCAGGCTTCGGGGCATTGCTATCAAACGGCGCCGTCACGTCAATGGATCTAAGTTCTTTGACTGCCACGGATTCCGAATCAACCATGGCTTTTAGTTCATTCGATAATGCGTTTACAGACTGACCAAATCCTGCACGTTCGTGGGGTTCGAGAGTCGGGATCACGCTAAAAAGCTCTTTGAGTTCACGAGATTTCAAGATATCAGATTTATTCGAAAGCGTTTCATAACGCTTCAAAAGTTCCGCACGAGCAGTCGCAATTCTATCAGAGGGGCTCATATTCTTATAAGTATAGCGGCATCGCCTAGCTGACGACAAGCCAGATGATAATACCAATCGTTGCGAACGCAATCAGTATCCAAACCCATGCGAGGCTCGTAGTCGTCTTCGTCTTTTCAAGATAGGCAGAGTCGGTTACGCCGTCAGGTCGATCTGAATCTGCTTCGAGCGATTTTTTCTTCGCTTTTTCAGCTAACTCAGCAGCAATCCGCTTTTGTAATTCGGTTCGCTCGTTCTGCTGATTCATGAATAAGGCCATTACCTGTAGTATAGCATTTTCCTTGTGGTGGCATGCTATACTGGAGCCATATTTCTATATAAGGAGGGAAATATCCATGGCAACTAAGAAAACGGCCGCCTCGACCAAAAAGTCGGTCAAGAAACCGGCGCCATCCGTCAAGAAAACATCAACTAAAGTTACGACCGTGAAGGCCTCTGCGCCAGCTGCAGCTTCAAGCCGCGCTGCTCGTTTTAGGTTTACTCGTGCACCACTACTAACAGCATCGATTGCTGAGTTCATCGGAACATTCCTGCTCGCAACCGTCGTGCTCGCCGCATCTGGCCAGCCGCTATTCGTACTATTTGCCGTTCTGGCAATCGTATTGGTAGTCGGTGGTGTTTCAGGCGCACACCTAAACCCAGCGCTTACGATTGGTGCACTTGCAACTCGTCGTATTAGTCTTACTCGTGCTGCAGGTTACGTAGTCGCCCAAGTACTTGGTGCCCTGCTTGCACTCGTAGTACTAAACGCATTCGTTTCGGCTGCTCCAGAAGTCAGCCAGCAAGCGCAAGCTTTCGGACAGTCTGCTCCAACGCTGTTTAGCGCTCCTGCGATTGCTGACGGTAAAGAATGGACTGTACTAGCTGCAGAACTACTCGGTAGCCTCGTGCTTGCATTTGGTGTTGCTGCCGGTGTACGTATGTCACGTGCGGGTGATCTCACTCACGCATTCGCGTACGGCGCAACACTATACGTTGCCCTGCTTCTTGCAGGCACGGCAGCCAACTACGTTGGTGCAGCAGCCGTTCTAAACCCAGCGGTTGCAGGTTCTCTGCAGGCACTGAAGTTTGAACTGTGGCCTATCCTGGTCTACGTTGTCACTCCACTGGTTGGTGGTGTACTCGGTTTCGCACTGAGTGACCTTCTGCGCTCTGACGCAGACGTCGTCGCCTAGGTTCGATCGAACTAAAAAATACCGCCGGACATCCGGCGGTATTTTTATTGATCTTTTATTCGTCCTGCTGAGGCTTATCTATAAGTAACGGTTCAACCCCGGTGTTCGCATCGCTTATGCGTACAATGTCTTTATCAACTTTTCCAAGTTCCTTATGTGCGGCGTTGAAATGATTGACGGTCGTGCCGAGGCTATTACCCAGCTTTTGCATAAATGTTTCGTGTGATTTTAAGTGCTTACTGAGTTCGCCAACGCGTTTTTGAATGTCTTTAGCCTGCTCTTCGATTTGCAGGCTCTTTAATCCCTGCATGACTGTTTGTAGGTAGGCAAGCAGCGTCGTCGGGCTCACGATGATAACTTTTTTATCTACAAAGGCATATTCAATTAAGTCGCGCGAGCTCGTACCGGTTGAGCCTACATTATTAACTAAAAGATCGTAGTATATCGCTTCACTCGGTATAAACATGAACGCGTAGTCGAGGGTATTTTCACTCGGGCGGATATACTTAGCCGTCTCGTCGATTCGATTTTTGAGATCGGCCTTGAATACTTTTATCAGGGCCTCGCGCTCCAGCTTGTCCTTGGCTTCGATAAGCCGGTTGTAGTTTTCTAAACTAAACTTACTATCAATCGGAAGTATCCGCTTTTTGTCGAGTTTTATTATGGCGTCAACGATCTTACCGTCCTTAAAGCCATATTGAGTTTCGTATACATGCGGTGGTAGTACATTGGCGAGCACAACGTCTAAGTAATATTCACCGAGGCCGCCTCGTTGCTTCGGGTTCGATAAGACATTCTGGAGTGTTTTTAGTTCATCGGCAACATCAACGACGCGTCGGTTCGTTTCATCAAGCTTTGCTAAACGCTCCGTTACATCGGCAACCAGTTTGGCGCTTTGACCGAGTTGCTTTGCAACCGATTGTTGCATACTTGTATTACTTCGCTCCAGCTTGTCACCCATAGTTTGCTGCAGTTGATTGATCGAACGCGATAGCTCCGTCACGTCAGCCTTCATGAGTTCAACTGCCGTACCCTGCTTGAGGTCTTTCAGTCGCTGATTCAGAATCAAAATGACGACCGCAAAACCGATCACGATGAGTACGAGTACAATAAGTAATCCTTGTGACATGCTAATGATTATAGCAGTCTTAGGTAACTAGCCGATGGCGAGTCGGGCGAGCGCAGATATTACGACCACCCCAATAATACTGACGACTAAACTGGTTGGCTGCACGAGCCACGAAAAGAGTACGTAGGAGAGAGCAAACAAAACAGTTGCAACCAGTCCAGCAAGCACAACGGGTAGTTGCGCCAGTAAGGCATATACACCCCATAAGGCTACGGCCACACCGAGGATGGCGAGGATTGGTCGATATACACGTTCTCGCACCAAGAAAAACAATCCAAGGAGAGATCCAAGTACAATAGCCGTTCCAGCGGCGAACTCATCTTTCGATTCACAGCGTGCTAGTGCCGCACCTTCCCGGCACAGGATTGGATCAAATACGAGCCGGTCAAGGCCGATGTAGAGCAAAAAACTTGTCAGTCCTACAATAGCTCCGTACAAAAAGATTCGTGTGAGCGTTTGGACGCTCATCGTTGCCCACGCCGCATGAGGATCTATTGCCTCTATTACTTTTGCCACGCGTTTTCTCCCGTTGAATTGCGATTTAGGATATTTTACCAGCTTTTTTAGGTTTTGACCATTGCTTGATCGCACCTGGCTTGACGGGCGCCTCACGCTGGAGGTACCACAGGGCCCCGAGCGAGGCGATAGCCACGCCGCCTAAGACATCCAGGGGACTATGGACGAGCGCTAAAACTCTTCCAAGTGCGACTAACGCTGTCAGGACAGCCAGACTAATCGCGATCTTTTTTGAACGAGTTTCGAACCACACGGCTAAAGTAATGGCGGCACAAAACAGCACATGGTCTGACGGAAAGCCTGGGTTGTTTAGGAACGAAGCTCTCGCCTCTTCGCCTAAGAGCTCAAACGGTCGCTGAAGTTCAGGCTGATACACACTGCCAATTAACTTGGCCGCCAGATAGGCGGTCAGGCCGGCAAGCAGAATACGAGCGTAGGCTTTCGTGCGTTCATCCTTAACCTTGAAAAGAAGTGCCCACCCCCCTATCAACACGATAGGTACCACGGCACCATCGGCAATAATTTTGATGAGGAGATCATCCATTCCTCCTAGTATAGCGCTTCCCGTTTGTTACAATTATGAATAATGCCAGATTCCGACCAAACCAAGACTTCGAACGCAACCTTAAATAAATTACGTGCCGCGGTGCTCGGCGCCAACGACGGTATTGTCTCGACTGCCAGTGTTGTTATGGGTGTTGCCGGTGCAACTACTGAAACAAAAGCAATTCTCACAGCAGGCCTTGCAGCTCTTGTTGCAGGTGCGCTTTCTATGGCGCTTGGCGAATATGTATCCGTGAGTTCTCAGCGTGACGCTGAAAAAGTAAGTGCCGCACATGACGACGAAGAATTCACAAATCCTTGGGCGGCAGCTATCGCATCCCTGCTAGCTTTTACCGTTGGTGGGCTTGTGCCATTCGTAGCTGTTATTTTGAGCCCAGTGGAAGTTCGCCTACCTCTCACGGTTGCCGCAGTCGTAGTCGGGCTCGTCATTACGGGATACAGTAGCGCGACGGTCGGAAACGCATCAAGAACCCGAGCCGTTATCCGGGTTGTAGCAGGGGGGCTCATCGCTATGGCTGTCACCTATTTCGTCGGTACACTCTTCGGTGCAGCGCTTGCCTAAATTAGGCTAAGGTTTGTATCCGGTCTGACTCACAGCGCATCGTAATATCAGCATCAGCATCTATCCGAGTTACTTCGCCGTCGAGCTGAATCAGTATTGGTCGCACAGTCCGAACCGTGTAGGATTTTGTGCGTGATTCGCTTGCAACCCCGCTCAGTCCTATGCCGATTAGTGTCAGAATGACCTTTAGCCGCGAAACATACTTTGTTATGTATATTTCCATATTCCCGTCCGTCACCGATGCGTCTTCGTCAAGCTTCACAACTTTTGACATCTTCGGGATGATCGCCGCAATAAGATTAGTGAACTTCCTGCGCCTTCCGTCGATAATCAGCGTGACATGGTGAAAGCTCAGAACATGCTTTAGTACATACCATTTTTCTAGGAGGACTCCTGGACGCTTGTAGGTTAAAAGTTTACCGACGGACGGTGTCATACCAAACCCGGCATATGAGTGGGCGTATCGTTTCCAGGGCTTGCCCTCCACTGTCGATTCAACCGATATGCAGTCGATGCGTCGCATATTACCCGTCAGTATGCTCGATATAAAATCATCTGTCCCGACGGTTACCGCGTGGTCATTGGCATTTCCCGAAGGTAGCACAGCGATCGTGGCGGCTGCACCGCTTTGAATATATCCATTGACGACTTCGTTGTAGCCACCGTCACCGCTCGATGACAAAATCAGTGTTGATTCATTTGAAGCATGCTGCGCGGTAATTTCTTCGGCGTGGCCTGCGAACTTTGTGCCAACGAGCTGGATATCCCCGTCAAAGCCTCGCTCAAGCAAATCTTCCTTCAAGGACTCGGCGTTATGTTTACTTGGTCCCGTGCTATTTGGATTGTAGATGATAACGACGGTGTGAAATTTCATACATACATTAGTATAGCGTGCTTGCTACTGTAGAAGATGTCTCTAATCTAATGCGAAAGGAGCATCATGTCCGAATATCCCCATATTACGTTGAACGACGGTAACTCAATGCCCCAGCTCGGTCTCGGTGTCTGGCAAGCCAAGAACGGCGACGAAACAGCTAACGCCGTTCGCACTGCCATCGAAACAGGCTATCGTCTAATCGATACGGCTGCCGTATACCAAAACGAAGAGAGCGTTGGCCAAGGTATTCGTGACTCTGGAATTGATCGGGATGAGCTTTTTGTTACAACCAAGCTATGGAATAGCGACCAGGGGGCTTCAAATGTTCGGCCTGCATTGGAAGCTAGTCTGAAGAGGCTCGGCCTTGAGTATGTTGATCTTTACTTGATTCACTGGCCTACACCCGGACGTGATCTGTATGTAGAAACCTGGAAAGAATTCGAAAAACTTAAGTCAGACGGGCTGGCTCGCTCAATTGGTGTGAGTAATTTTCGAATAGAAGATCTTGAACGACTTAAGCAAGAAACTGATACTGTGCCAGCCGTAAACCAGATTGAACTTCATCCCTACTTCCAGCAACAGGGTCTTCGCGAATATGCTGATGCTAATTCTATTCAGATTGAATCATGGAGTCCGATTGGCGGCAGTCGCGGCAATCTGCTGTCGAACGATGCACTTAAACGTATTGGCGATGCCCACGGCAAGACACCCGCACAAGTTGTCATTCGCTGGCATATTCAACATGGGCTTATCGTTATTCCAAAATCGGTTCATGCTGAACGAATACAAGAGAATTTTGATGTGTTCGACTTCGAATTGTCGCAAGACGAAATGCGAATGATCGATGCGCTTAATACTGACACTCGAGTGGGACCCGATCCGGGGGCAATGAATAATCACTGAAGGCCTACGCTCATCAATTTCGGCATTAGAGCATTGAACCTTCTGTCATTCAATCCGTTCAAATTGTATAAATAATGTAGTGTAATAATCTACAATTTTTAGAGATACATAAAATTCTTATGTTTCATTTTCTTCTGCTTGTGAATCATTAAGATCCACCTGTGGCAGTTCGGCTGCAGCACCCAAATTTTCCAATCTGATCGTGTGAACTTTGCCACCGACTTCCCAAACGATCGAACCGTCTTCGAGTCGTACGGGGTTGCTTGCTTGGATACCTGAAGTTTCGTGTCGAAGGGTCATGCATCTATGATACTGTACAGCACCCTTCTTAGTGAGCTTTATCCTCAAGATTTGTCCGTGAACACAATAGCGCGGTGAATAAGCTGAATCAGCAAGAAGATTATACCGAGCTCGATTAGGACTCTCGAGATAAGTACTAGCTCATTAAGAAGGATGCTAGGCAAACTCCGACCGGCTTCTCTTAAACAAAATGGTTCGTAGTTGCACTGCACAACTGTGGTACGAATAAGCATCATATGTGGTACGTGAAATAATACAAATGCGCAGCTATTGAGTTTCGATCGATGACCGACGGATAGACTCTGTAAGATCATTGGCTATAAGTTCCGCTACGGCTGCGCGAGAAATTTTCCGCATGTGCTGACGCGCAGTCTCATCATCCACTGTATATTCAGTTGAATTAGGATCGATGGCCACTGTTATTGAACTAGGAACTGACTTAGATTTTTTCGTGGACCGAGCTTTTTTACCTAAGCCCTTTTTGGAATTGCGTTTCGAAACTTTCTTTAAATGCTCTCTTCGCTCATCTCTGCTAAGAGCCTGTAATTCAACTTTTTTCATTCTTTCATATGCTCTTGGGTTTTCTAACTCTAAGCCATGGAGTGCCTCTTCATATATATCTAATCGGTTTTCATCACCGGCTGATTCAGCTTCTTCGATCAGGGCCAACAAAGCTTCGTATCGGGCGTCAAATTCAGAAGCCTGAAGCTCATCGGCTGAGGGATAAATATAAGGATCAAATTCCATTTGATTGATTATGATACAAAGTTTCCAGTATGCAACTATAAGCAAAAACACCTCGCTTGCGCAAAGTGCTTATGCTTGGCTGGGGATAGTGGGTGTGTTTCAGGAAGAACTTGCCTTAGAGTATGTATAGTCTATATGTTACGCCATCGCAAGCTGATGCACCTTCGACGATAATATTGCCGTTAGGGTCGGTGCCATTTCTGCTGTTTTTTAATATCATTTTCTCTTTCTGTCTGGCCGCACTAGTTTTTGCTTGCACCATGCGGTCACCGCCCCCCGAAAGTAGACTTAGGTGTATCTCCTTTCTCGAAGAACACCCCACATCAACGCTATCAATAGGCACAACCCTAAAGACTAATAATATATTCGTAACTAAAGATGCTACAAGAGCCGGCAGTAAAAGCTGTTTCAATCGCTTTTGGTAACTCTTTTTAGGTTTTAGGTTTTTTACCATGTTCATATACTATGCAGCATATTTTTCAGAAAGAGCCGCAATAATGGGGTCTTCCGCTAGCTGAGGCAACATACCTAATGCACTTGCACTTATTAAAGCATCTCCAAGTGCCGCTCTACCGATATCAAACAAACGTTGATTAGTGGCTTCTCTTTCAGCCGGAGTGCTTACAGTCGGCTCGTAATTTCCTTTTCGGGGCATAAATATATAATAATATTTAAATTATGCTATGTCAATGCTTGGCTGGGGATAGTGGATGTGTTTCAAGAAGGCTTACGCGAGGCTTTACTCTTACCCGGCAATAAGATACCTATATTCACAAGCAGCGAGCATATGAATTGCCTAACAGGAACAATCCAAACATAAGGCGCCGTGCTTGATATTGTAAATAGCAGAAATATTGATGCTAGCAGGTTGGACTGCCATGGTAACTTTGTTTCAAGTGCTGGTTCCTTAAATGCCTTAGTAATTAATGGAATGAAGGTTATCGCAATTACAGCATTAAGAATATATATGTTGTACGCAGCATCTTGATGCGTGAGCCAAACCACAAAACCAATAGCCGCACCCACTATTGCAATAAGATCAACTAAACGAAAGTAAAATCTTCCTCCTTTAATAGCCACTATGAAAACAATGAATGCTTGAAGAAAGCCGACGGTAGTAAACGGTACGACGTGCCATACTTCTTTTGAAATCAACGCGATAAGTTGAGAAAAATTGACGATTGTTAAAATACCGAAAGTTGCAATACTCGGCGTGATCTTGGCCCTGATAGTATCGCGCACATATAGAACCGAGCTAATGGCGAACGTTAAGCCGGCGAGAATCGTACTTATCTCTGCGATAGACATGAAGTAATCTTAGCATAATAAAAATGACGATCACCTGTCTTTTCATCGCGCTTATGCTTGGCTGGGGATAGTGGGTATGCTTCAGGAAGATTTTAAGTTAAATCGTATGATTTTTAGTTTTGTTTGAGGACCGACATTTGTTGAGTAATATTTGCTATATGTTTCATACATTTGCTCGTTTGATTCAAAATCTTCATGACCCGATTTGTCTTCTGAGGTAAGTTCAGAGAATCGTTTTTCTAATACACTTATGATTTCTCCGTACCCAAATGGTGTATCAACGCCAAACTCACGTAACTCGATTAAGTCACCCTTAGATAAGTTTTTATCATCAAACAAGCGCCACGTTGAAGTCTTATTTCCGTTCAAAACGAGTGGAACTAGGTCTTTATGAAACTTGATGATTTTCATTATGCGATTATACCAAAACAAAAGAACTCCAAGAATGGAGTTCAAAAGTGCTTATGCTTGGCTGGGGATAGTGGATGTGTTTAGAACCTCTTACTCAGCCTATGCTTTGAATCTCTTTCAAGGCATAGGTTGAGTGACAGAGTAAATTCAGGCGGTACAGCGACCGGCTCCATGCGGAACCGGTCGCTGCTGAGCATTCAGGAAATCAGCTCAACGTAGTCGGTGTCGTGCACCCACCAGGTCGGAATCTTCTCCATGAAGTCGTACCACGGGTTATCGAACGATCCACCGCTGAAGTTCTCCTCGTAGACCTCGTTGGACACGACCAGTGACCCGATGTTCCCATACTGCTCGATGTGCTTCGCGGCGCACTTACTGATCGAGTTACCGAGCGTTTGGTCATCGAGCTTGCAGGTGACGTCGAAGTCGTGCTCGCTGTAACGCTGGAGGAGCTCTTCCGGCTCCAAGACGACATCATCGATCGATGCGTGCACGATCTTGGGCTTGTGTCCCTCTCGCAGGATAGCGATACGGGCTGCCTCGTACTGCTTGGCGGTGACGCTGCCAATCACAAGAATGGTCTTGTTCATGGTAGGCTTCCTTTCGCTCGTAACCGATATCTTCGGTCAGGCAATTCACTTACATGTGTATATACGCAAGTTGCCTGACCGAATCGAATCTACTCTGTCAAAGTGCTTTGGACTCTTTCGAATCTGCAAAACATGAATATTATAGCAAAAATATCTAAATATGTCAATAAGCTTATGCTTGGCTGGGGATAGTGGACGTGTTTCAGATATTTAGCGAGGCCTACCCTCTATATAGCCTTCGCTCATTTGAAAACTAAGCATGGCTTCTTTATACTGCTCCCAGAAATCTGCTGCAGCAACTCGGCCCAAGTCTCTTAAACTATCAACGGCATCATATCCCCTAATTTCTACATTACCCCAGACTGGCCATGCAAGCTGCTCGCCAGTAATTGCATCTACTGCTTTGTCCTCAGGTACAGGATAAAATCGCCTCCCTATATATCCATGCAGTAATCGAACTGCATGTAATTTTCGTAATGGCAAACGAGCGCCAACCCAGTCTTGGCGAATGTCGAAGGGTGCACCGCCCTCTGGAACAGTTGTTACTGTAAAAGTTGTTTCGATTGGTCCATAAGTTCGATCAAGTGCATCGGATATAGCTTGCTCAAGCATAAACTTATTGTAAAACAAAAAGACTTCAATGGTGAAGTCTTTTATAATGCTTATGCTTGGCTG
>DJJF01000029.1:16920-17298 GCA_002434005.1 Candidatus Saccharibacteria bacterium UBA6575
TTATGCTTGGCTGGGGATAGTAGATATATTCAGAACATTTGAAATATCTTCACCAACTCTTCGGACGTGAAAGCACCCCCAAAATCAGGGGTACTTCCTTAAGCGGTGCACTCTCCTGTCTTGGGGGTGTAGTAGTTGGAGCCGGAAGCTGAGCTCAGGCCACGATGTCCTCGGGCGAGCCGAGGTCGTAGAGCTTGTCGAGCTCGCCGTCGTTGGGCCGGATGCCGGTCTCGCCGTGCGGCCACCGGACGAACCAGTCGCCGTCCGTGATGACCGCGGGCTCCCGCTCGGTGGTGCCGTCGTCCATGATCGTGGCGACCAGAGCGTCGGGCCCCCCGTCGCGGTAGTGCCACGGACGCCGTCGCATCGCTGACGCGT
>DJJF01000018.1 GCA_002434005.1 Candidatus Saccharibacteria bacterium UBA6575
CCGATTTTTGCCTCGTGCGCATTACGTCCGTCAAAAAACACCACATCGTCACCGTACTTTTCAATCATTTCGTGTACCGTGTGCGGTTTTATGTGTGTGCCGCCGCCAATCACGCCATTTTCATCAACTTCGATTTCATCATCAGAATTCTGGAAACCAACGAGCTCACGGCGTACCTTTACGCTCATCCGTGGAAAATCATCACGACCACCATCGCTCCACTTGAATACAATGTCTTTAAAACCGGGGAATTGCTTTGTGGCTTTAATATAAGATTTCAGATCTTCGATATCGCCGCCAACTGTGCCGTTCAGGCCTTGTTCGCTTATGAGTATACGACCTCGCAGATCTAAGCCGTCGGTTAAACTTTTCTGCCATAGCATCACTGCCTGTGGATCTTTTACAGGCGTGAATTTATAATAGAGCAGAATTTTTTGCATCGCTTAAGTATACCATTTCACCCCTGTTAATAAAAGCGTGCTATATTATGGTTATGGTACCGATTCGCAGATTTGACAGTGCATTCATCATATTCGCCAAGAGGCATTATCAATGGATTGCTCGCGCAAGTTTGTTCGTCATTTTCTTTTACTTTGGCTTTCTAAAACTGGTAGGCTTAAGTCCGGCTGATGATTTAGCACTCGGGTTTGCCGCTCATATGGGTATGGGCGCATATGCCATGGAGCTATTCTATGCCCTAGCCGTCATAGAATGTGTCATTGGCGTATTGATGCTATTTCCTAAACTTACCCGAGCTGCAATCGGCATAATGCTCCTGCACATGATACTCGTATGTTCACCGCTTGTGCTGTATGCAGAAGCCGTTTGGATACGCCCACTTGTACCTAATCTCGAGGGGCAATACATCATAAAGAACGCCGCGCTTGTAGCGCTTGCGCTCGGACTCGTAGCAGCCACCAGGCCGTTGACGAAAAAGTAACGCCACCCTATACTTATCTCTACTATGAATCGTCCTGATTCCTCTACTCGCTAATGTTCGGACGATCCGAACCGCTCGCGACACCTACACTACAGTAATCAAAGGGGCATTATGCAAAAACAAATCCTACGCCTATTTTGGCGTTATACGCGTAGCCATTGGCTTGAACGCAATTTAGCGATCGTCATACCAATATTCGCAGTAACCGTAAACGTAATCGCGGCGCCATACGTACTATCGCTATTTATAGACAAGCTTCAAGCAGGAGGTATTACTCTCGATAATAGCTGGGGGTTGATCGCTATATATGGAGCGTTGATTTTTGGCGGAGAGGTAATCTTATGGCGACTGGCACTTTACTTTGCTTGGACATTCCAAGTTAAGGGGCAGCGCGATCTATACGTGGCGGTATTCGACAAACTTTCCCGGCAAGATATGATGTTCCACGCCAACAGATTTGGCGGTTCGTTGGTTAGCCAGAGCACGAAGTTAGTTGGGTCATTTGAACGATTCTGGGACATCATCATTTGGAGTATAGTTCCTATGCTCACAACCGTAATCGGAAGTGTAATTACCCTAAGCGTGCTTGGACTCTGGCAATACGGTTTATTTCTGATAGGATATTTCATCACGTTCACTATCATCGTTATATTCAGTTCACGTTTTTTGACTACACGAAATCGGGAGGAGGCTAAAGCAAGTAACCAATCGAATGGTTATTTAGCTGATATGGTCACGAATATTTCAACCGTAAAGGCATTCGGCAAGGAAGACGAAGAGCATATAAGTGCAACTTCGTACGCTGAGAAGTGGGCCGGAAAATCACACCGACTTAAATGGGGTGTTATTGGTGTCACGACTGCCTTTAGTACAATGTACGCCTTGGCGGCAGTTGCTGCGTTCATATTTGCTGTTTTAGCAGCCCAGTATGGCATTGCATCAGCAGGGCTTGTGTATTTAGTCTTCGTGTATGCGCTGAATGTGAACCGGCAAGTATGGGAGCTTAATAGTATTACTCGTTCTTACACTCGAGTTCTTGGAGACGCGGATGAAATGACAAAAATCCTAGGTCAAGATGCTGATGTCATTGATCAATCGAACAATGCACTTGCTGCGAATGAAGGTACGATTGTTTTCAAAGATGTCGACTTTACTCATGACAATGGTGACGGCGAGACCGTGTTCGAAAAATTGAATCTTCAGATCCCTGCCGGCCAGCGCATTGGGATCGTGGGTCACAGTGGCTCCGGTAAAACAACCCTTACGCGTGTGTTGCTCAGGTTTTCAGATGTTGATGGCGGCACTATTAGTATTGATAACCAAATCATTAGCGCAGTTACGCAAAAGAGTCTTCATGAATCGATTGCGTATGTCTCGCAGGAACCTATGCTATTTCATCGAAGCCTCAGTGAGAATATTGCCTATGGCAAGCCAGAAGCAACAGCCGACGAGATTCGACGCGCAGCGGAACTAGCACATGCAACAGATTTCATCGATAGCCTAAAAGACGGCTTCGAAACACTTGTAGGCGAACGTGGAGTGAAACTTTCTGGTGGGCAGCGCCAGCGTATTGCGATCGCCCGGGCGATCTTGAAAGACGCTCCGATACTTGTGCTCGATGAAGCCACTAGTGCTCTTGACTCCGAAAGCGAGAAGATGATCCAAGCCAGCCTTGACGACTTAATGAAGGGGCGGACATCAATCGTCATCGCGCACCGGCTCTCAACGATTGCCAAGCTCGATCGCATTATAGTGCTAGATAACGGAAAGATTGTTGAAGATGGCACGCATGATGTATTGTTGGCAAACAAAAGCATCTATGCGAAACTTTGGTCTCACCAAAGTGGCGGATTTATCGAAGAGTAAAATAACTCCCCTGCATGGGGAGTTATTTTTATGCGTATAGCTGACTAGTCGGCTTTTGCAGCATCAACGTTTGACTGCTTTGGCTCATCTTGTCCTTTGCCACCTGGCATGTCTTCAGGAGCCTGCGAACCTTGATCGGTATCCTCGCCGTTTTCTGATTCGACTTCAGATTCGTCAGTCGCGTCACCAGCTGCTGCTTCGTTTGCAGCCTGTAATGCGGCAGGTTCCCAAACGCTGGCGACCATAAGATCAGTGATGTGAGTCTTTTCCTCCTCTTCCTCATCACCATGTCCGCTCGCGTGTTCAACGAATTCAACTCCGTCCGCTAGCTTTGCATCACCAAGTGTAACTTTCTCACCAGCTTCTTTTAACTCAACTGTCGAGATTTCGATTGCCTCAGGAAGATCCATCGGCAGCGCTTTGACTTCGATCTTGTCGAGTGCCTGAAGAATGATCAATCCGTTCTTTTCTGCCTCAGACTCGCCCTCACCTATAAGATGAATTGGAACCTCAGCGATAACAGGCTCATTTGCTTTAACCGCATGGAATGACACGTGACGAACAGATCCCTTCACTGGGTCGCGGTCAACGTCTTTGATCATAGCGATTTTTTTCTTAGTACCGATCGTTAAGTGTACTGGTGTGTAGGTACCCGCTTGACGATACAATTTTGTGAAAACACCGTCTTCAACCTGTACGCTGATTGGCTCAATACCTGGACCATACACGACTGCAGGAACAAGTCCGTCCTTACGTAGCTTCGCGACTTTTTTACCGTGGACTTCGCGTTCGTCCAATTTCAATGAAAGTTTGTCTCCCATCTCTCTTCCTTTCTTGGAATACCTTTACGGAGTTAATTATTTATTTCATTATAACACTTTAGATCGCCTGTGAAAACCCCATGCTACAATGAACAGTAATGGAAGCACTGCTGCACTTCATCACTGACTTTGGCTGGCTGGCGGTCGTTTTAGTAATTTTCGCCGAATCAGGACTCATGGTAGGATTCTTTCTACCTGGCGACAGCTTGTTATTTGTAGCGGGAACGTTAGTACAACGAGGCATATTCGATGTCAATATCGCCGCGTTCATAGTGTGCCTATTTATTGCTGCAGTGTTAGGTAATAGTACCGGCTACCTTCTGGGAAGAAAATTTGGTCGAAAACTATTCAACGAATCTAGCAGTCGATTCTTCCGACAAGAGTATCTGCTTGAAGCAGAATCATTCTACGCAAAGCATGGCGCAAAAACAGTTGTACTTGCCATGTTTATTCCAATCGTACGAGCATTCGCCCCAGTCGTAGCAGGAATCGCACAGATGCCGTACCAGAAGTTCGTGGCCTTCAATTTACTTGGGGCCGCTATATGGACAACTAGTTTCACATTGATCGGCTATATAGCTGGTGATGTGATTCAGCGACTTGGTATCAATATCGAGATCGCTGCGCTTATTATTATTTTCTTGTCGCTACTGCCTGGAATCATTCATGTTTTGCAACAGCCAGAGCAACGAGCAAAACTTCGCTCACGAGCTGATCGCGCATTTCGACGATACAAAAAGTAGTTTACTTGTTTTTTAGTAACGGTTTAAGGTATTGACCCGTATAGGACGTCGTTTGCTTTGTGATATCTTCCGGAGTACCCTCGGCGACTACTTGGCCTCCGCCCGATCCGCCCTCAGGCCCCATGTCAATTACCCAGTCGGCGGTTTTGATAACGTCGAGATTGTGTTCGATAATCACCATACTGTTGCCACCTTCGACCAATTGATTCAAGATACCGAGCAGTCGTTTGACATCGGCGGAGTGCAGACCAGTTGTGGGCTCATCAAGGATATAAAGTGTCTTACCGGTTGAGCGTCGAGATAGTTCCGATGCCAGTTTGATACGCTGTGCTTCACCACCACTGAATGTCGTGGCCGGCTGACCCAGCTTAATATATCCAAGCCCCACATCAACAAGCGTGTCGAGCTTCCGCGAGATAGAGGGAATATTCTTAAAGAACGTGGCGGCTTGTTCAACAGTCATATCAAGTACATCGCTAATGGTGCTATCTTTATATTTTATTTCGAGTGCTTCTCGGTTATACCTTTTACCGCCACATTCATCGCAGGTTACGTATACATCCGGCAAGAAGTGCATTTCGATTTTAATAACACCATCACCCTGACAGTTTTCGCATCGTCCGCCTTTGACATTAAAACTGAAGCGTCCGGCTTTATAACCGCGAATATTTGCTTCGGGTGTACTCGCAAATAATTCACGAATAGGTGTGAATACTCCCGTGTATGTAGCAGGGTTAGAGCGTGGCGTGCGGCCGATAGCCGACTGGTCAATGATTATGGCCTTATCAAGCTGGTCAATACCTTCGATGTTTTCGTGTTTTCCAGGAACTGTCTGAGCTCGGTGTAGCCTGGCAGAAAGTTCCTTTGCCAGTATGTCATTTACCATAGTAGATTTACCGCTTCCCGATACGCCACTCACAACAGTCATAACTCCAAGTGGGAATTCAACATCAATATCACGCAGGTTATTTTCTGCAGCTCCGCGAATAACGAGCTTACGATCTTTTTCTACAATGCGTCGTTTTTTCGGTACACCTATCGACTCACGTCCGCTTAGATACTTACCAGTGATACTGTCCTTATGCTTTGCCACTTCATCTGGCGTTCCGTGAGCAATTATATCTCCGCCATGAATTCCTGCATGGGGGCCAATGTCAAGTAGGTAGTCTGCATGGCGAATCGTATCTTCATCATGCTCAACAACTAACACAGTATTACCAAGATCACGGAGTCGCTTAAGTGTCTCGATCAATTTATCATTATCTCGCTGGTGCAATCCGATACTCGGCTCGTCGAGTACATATAGCACACCTTGCAAGCCGGAGCCGATCTGCGTTGCGAGCCGGATACGCTGCGCTTCACCGCCCGAAAGTGTGTTGGCTGCACGTGAAAGCTCAAGATATGTCAGGCCGACGTTACTCATAAATCCAAGCCGGGCTTTGATTTCTTTCATGATCTGCGCAGCGATGAACTGCTCTTGGTCGGTAAGTTTAATTGTACTGAACAACTCAAGTGCCTCATCGACACCTAGGTTACAGATGTCCATGATGTTTAAATCATGAATTGTTACAGCCAGGACGACAGGCTTCAGACGCGAGCCGTTACACGCATGACATTTACGCTCACGCATGAATCGCTCAATATCCTTACGCATGAACTCACTGTCAGTTTCTTTGTGTCTGCGTTCCAGGTTTGGAATAACACCTTCGTATGTTGAATCATAACTTCGACCATTTCCTAGCTGCACGGTATACTTTTGATTTCCTGTTCCATAGAGTACTTTCTGTAAGTCATCTTCAGACAATTGACCGACGGGCGTTTGAATACTGAATCCGTGAGCTTCAGCTACAACCGAAAGTTTCTTCATGTACCATGCATCGGAATTGACACGATTATAGGGGCGAATAGCGCCCTCAGAAATAGTCAGCTTCGGATTGAACACCAAATCTGGGTCAACTTCGAGTCGCGACCCTAAACCTGTACATACGGGACATGCACCTTGCGGCGCATTGAAACTAAATAGCCGCGGCTCGAGCTCGGGTATATCTTCGTTCGGGTGATCAACGCAGGCGTAGCGTTGACTGAAGACAGCGGTGCTTTTTTGATCCACATCGTGAATCTCAACCACGCCAGTGGCAATATCAAGTGCCTGCTCAACCGACTGCGAAACCCGGCTCAACTGTGAGCTACCCATAACGATACGGTCCACAACAATCTCAATGTCGTGTTTGTATTTTTTATCAAGCACAGGGAATTCATCAAGTGAATATATCACTCCATCCACCTGAGCACGGGCGAATCCAAGACGCCGATATTGCTCAGGGACATGTGCGAATTCGCCTTTTTTATCTTTCACTATTGGCGCTAAGATCATCAACTTCGCACCTTCATCAAACTTCATGATTTCGTCGATAATTGCTTGTGGGGTTCTCCGTGAAACTTCTTTTCCGCAGACTGGGCAGTGTGGTACCCCAATACGTGCAAACAGAAGTCGCATATAGTCATAGATTTCTGTTACCGTAGCAACTGTTGACCTAGGGTTGCGGCTTGTCGATTTTTGGTCAATTGATATGGCTGGGCTTAGTCCGTCAATCTGATCGACATCCGGC
>DJJF01000043.1:0-174 GCA_002434005.1 Candidatus Saccharibacteria bacterium UBA6575
CATAAGTTCTTCCCTATGCTGCGTGTGGCCGCATTTCGGCAGCTTGACTTAAGCGAATTCGACATCATCATCTCAGGCTCAAGCGCTGAAGCAAAGCAAGTCCGCAAAACTCGTGCCGGGCAAATTCATATCTGCTACTGCCATACGCCTATTCGCTACTACTGGAGCCACTAC
>DJJF01000043.1:380-646 GCA_002434005.1 Candidatus Saccharibacteria bacterium UBA6575
GAGCCACTACGACGAATATAAAAAAGACCCGGGGTTTGGCAAACTAAACTGGATTGTTCGCCTAGCGATGCCGCTCATGGTGCCAGGATTGAAGCGTGCTGATTATGAAGCTGCTCAGCATATAGACTTGTTCATTGCCAATTCCTACGAGGTACAGAAACGTATTACACGGTATTACGGCCAGCCCAGCACGGTCGTTCACCCGCCGGTAGATACGGATCGGTTTGAACCCGCCCGCGAACGTGGCGATCACTATGTAGCGCTTG
>DJJF01000043.1:853-1091 GCA_002434005.1 Candidatus Saccharibacteria bacterium UBA6575
TCGTCAAGTGCCCTATAAGCGCATCGACCTAGCCGTACAGGCAGCCACAAAAGCAAATATACCCTTGAAGGTGTTCGGTAATGGAAGTGAGCATGAACGACTTAGGCAGCTTGCTGGCCCAAATGTAGAATTTTTCACCGATCGATTCGGCGACGCATCGGATAAAGCTGTTGAGAACGCGCTCAACACGGCCAAGGGATTTATTTTTCCTACCGAGGAAGATTTTGGCATCGTACAA
>DJJF01000043.1:1225-13096 GCA_002434005.1 Candidatus Saccharibacteria bacterium UBA6575
AGATTTTGGCATCGTACAAGTGGAAGCTCTGGCCGCCGGCACTCCTGTAATCGCATATGGCAAAGGCGGTGCACTCGATATCATTCAAGATGGCGAGAGTGGTGTGTTATTCGATGAGCAGACTGTAGACTCAGTGACCGATGCCTTGAAGCGTGCCGAGAAAATCGACTTCAAGCCAGGTGTCCTTCGGCGTAAAGCAAAGCGGTTCGATAAGGGCCTCTTTATTACCAAGATTCGTACCGTCGTACTAAAACAGTTGCAGGATTCATAGGATGAACGTTCTTGTGACTGGTGGTGCCGGATACATCGGAAGTCATACCGTCGTGCAGCTTCTTAATCAAGGCCATTCCGTCATTATCGTCGACAACCTCGTCAACGCCCATCCAAATGTCCTTGAGCGCATTGAGCGTATTACCGGAAAGTCTCCGATGTTCTATGATTACGATCTATGCGACGAACGCTCATTGGACGAAGTATTTTCTGTCCACTCACCAGATGCTATTATCCACTTCGCCGGACTCAAAGCGGTTGGTGAGTCAGTCGAGCAACCGCTTCGCTACTACCACAATAATCTTACGTCGACCCTTACGCTTCTACGAGTCATGCAGCGACACAGCGTGAAGAACATAGTGTTTAGTTCGAGCGCTACCGTTTACGGCGATCCTGATACGCTACCGATTACTGAGGCTGCGCCTTTAAAGGCCACTAATCCTTATGGTCAAACTAAGTTAATGATCGAAACCATGCTTATGGATATTGCCAAAACCGCCGACTGGCATATTATTTCCCTGCGCTATTTCAATCCAGTCGGCGCTCACCAGTCAGGACTCATTGGCGAAGATCCGTCCGGAACACCCAATAATCTTTTGCCTTATGTCTCGCAGGTAGCTATCGGGAAGCGTGAGAAACTATCCGTATTTGGTAACGACTACAATACGCCAGATGGCACAGGTATACGTGATTACATACATGTGGTAGATCTTGCCGATGCGCACCTGGCAGCGCTTTCCCACATCAAAGATACGACTACATACCGGGCTATCAACATTGGAACCGGAAAAGGCACCTCAGTACTGGAGCTTATTGACTCGTTTCAGGCTGCAAGTAGTAAAGAGATACCGTATGATATTCTGCCTAGGCGTGCGGGAGACATCGCGAGTTGCTATGCGGATGTCGCCCTCGCGAAGGACGAGTTAGGATGGGAGGCGAAGTACTCAATCGATGAGGCCTGTGAAGATAGCTGGCGCTGGCAATCTCAAAATCCCAACGGCTATTCAGAATAAATCGTTGTAAATATATTTGTTGTATTATTATGCGGTTTTAACACCACTGTGAGCGCCTGTTGACTGTATAATAAAGCTATGACAAAGATGCTTATTACTGGAGGAGCGGGGTTTATTGGCGGCAACTTCGTTCACTACACCCTGAAAAACCGTCCTGAATACGAATTAACTGTAATCGACAAGCTAACCTACGCTGGTAATATGGCCACGCTTCAGCCAGTTCTGGACCGTGTTAATTTCGTGACGGGTGACATTTGCGACCGTGAACTTATGGACAAGCTAGTAAGCGAAACGGATATCGTGGTTCATTTCGCGGCCGAGTCACATAACGATAACTCCCTCCGTGACCCATGGCCGTTCGTTGAAACCAACATCATCGGTACCTACACGATTCTTGAAGCTGTTCGCAAGCATAACAAACGCTTGCACCACATTTCGACCGACGAAGTATTTGGCGATCTTGAACTTGACGATCCAAATCGTTTCACTGAAGAAACTCGCTACGAACCATCCAGCCCCTACTCAAGCACAAAGGCAGGCAGTGACCATTTGGTCCGCGCCTGGGTACGCAGCTTTGGTATTCAAGCAACCATTAGTAACTGCTCGAATAACTATGGTCCCTATCAGCACATCGAAAAATTCATTCCACGCCAGATTACAAACATCCTGAGTGATATCAAGCCAAAACTGTATGGTACCGGTGAGCAAGTCCGTGACTGGATACATGTCGACGACCATAATTCAGCCGTGCACCTAATTATTGATAAGGGTGTTATTGGCGAAACGTATATTATCGGCGCCGACAACGACCACGTAAATAACAAAATGGTTATCGAACTCATCTGCGAACTCATGGGTAAAGGCAAGGATTGGTACGACCACGTCAACGACCGTCCTGGCCATGATATGCGCTACGCCATGGACTCAAGTAAGCTTCGCCGCGAGCTTGGCTGGCAACCACAGTACACCGACACTCAAACTGGTATGCGCGATGGGTTGAAGCAAACGATCGACTGGTACGACGCCAATCGCGACTGGTGGCAGAGCGACAAACAAGCCGTTGAAGCAGAGTACGCCAAGCAAGGTCAATAATCCATGTTCGATCCCAACGACTACAACGAGCTAGCTGTTTCCGAGACACCGATTCCTGGATTCTTTGTCGTAAAACTTCCGGTACACGGTGATAACCGCGGTTGGTTTAAGGAAAACTACCAAAAAGAAAAAATGGAGGCGCTTGGTCTTCCAGCCTTTGACATTGTGCAAAATAATTTTAGCTACAACGTCGAAAAAGGTGTGACTCGTGGACTCCATGCCGAGCCATGGGAGAAGTTTATATCAGTAGCGAATGGTTCGGTGTTCGGTGCATGGGTAGATCTACGCAAAGGCGATAGCTACGGCAAAACATTTAGTATTGAAATCAATCCAGGCACTGCAGTATTTGTACCCCGCGGCGTCGCCAACGGCTACCAAACTCTTGAGGAGAACGTTACGTATACCTACTTAGTAAACGCTCACTGGTCCCCAGATGCAAAATACACGTTCGTGAATGCGTTCGATCCCGAAGTTGATATTGCGTGGCCGATTCCAAAGGATCAGGCCATTACTTCTGAGAAAGACGATAATCACCCGCCTCTATCTCAGGTTGAGAGCGAATTTTAATGAGCGCATCGTACTTTATTACCGGCGCCAATGGACAGCTCGGCAAAGCCCTCACGAAAAAATATCCAGAGGCAACAGTACTAGGTCGTGATTCTTTTGATATCACCGATCCAGCTAGCTACGAATCGATCGACTGGTCAAAATACGATACGCTGATCAACGCAGCCGCTATGACAAATGTCGATGGTGCCGAATCACCTGAAGGAGAGAGGCTTGCCAGGCAAGTGAACGCCGATGCAGTCCAGCTCATGGCCGACACCGCGAACAAACATGACCTTACACTTGTACACATTTCAAGCGATTACGTATTTGACGGCTCGCAGGAATTCCATACTGAGGATGAAGTGTTCACTCCACTAAGTAATTACGGTAAATCAAAAGCGAATGGCGACACCGCAGCAGCAACTGCGCCCAAACACTACATTCTTCGGACAAGTTGGGTTATCGGTGACGGTAAGAACTTCATTTCTATCATGAAGAGTCTTGCTGACCAAAATATCAAGCCTTCGGTTGTAAATGACCAGATTGGTCGACTGACATTTGTACCAACACTCGTTGATGCAATCGATCACTTGCTTAATGCGCGCGCCACCTTCGGGACATATAACTGCACGAACTCTGGTGAAAGCGTTAGCTGGGCAGAGATTGCAAAATTAATATTCCAAAAATCCGGGAAAAACCCGGACGATGTGACTCCTGTAACAACCGAAGAGTACTACGCTGGCAAAGAAGGCATTGCTCCACGTCCGCTGCAGAGTACGTTAGTATTGGATAAGATAATTGCGACAGGGTTTGAGCCGACTGACTGGCGCAGCGAATTAGATGTATATTGGAAGCATATGGAGGAACAATCATGAAGGGAATCATTCTAGCCGGTGGGTCGGGTACGCGTTTGTGGCCGATAACAAAAGGAATTAGTAAGCAGCTGATGCCGATCTACGACAAGCCAATGGTTTACTACCCACTCACTACACTTATGCAGGCAGGTATTTCAGAGATTCTAATCATCACTACACCTGAAGATCAGTCGCAGTTCCAGCGCCTCCTCGGCGATGGCTCACAGTGGGGCATCAGCCTTCAGTATGCGGTACAGCCTAGTCCTGACGGACTTGCGCAGGCCTTCATCATTGGGGAAGAGTTTATCGGGAGCGACAAAGTCGCACTAGTACTTGGTGACAACATCTTCCACGGAAACGAGCTTGATGAGTCACTTAAGACTTGTACTGACCCAGACGGTGGCATCGTATTTGCCTACCAGGTCTCTGACCCTGAACGCTATGGTGTGGTTGAGTTCGATGCGGATATGAAAGCTGTGTCCGTTGAAGAAAAGCCGACTCAGCCGAAATCAAACTACGCAGTGGTAGGACTTTATTTCTATGATAACGACGTCGTTGAAATCGCCAAGAACGTGCAGCCGAGCGAACGGGGCGAATTAGAAATTACAGCCGTGAACGATGAATACCTTAAACGCGGTAAGCTGCGTGTCACAACGCTTGATGACGGCGATGTCTGGCTAGACACCGGTACAATTGATAGCATGACTGATGCTACCGATTACGTACGCGTCCTGCAAAATCGTACCGGTCAAATCATTGGTAGTCCCGAATACGTTGCACACAGGGAAGGGTTGCTTTCAAAGGAGCAGCTGGCAGAAATTGCCGAACCTCTCAAGAAGTCCGGCTATGGTAATTACTTAACTAAGTAGTTAAATATAGTTTCCACCCCTTAAACTGGTATACTAAACACGTGAAAGTATTTATCCAGATTCCCTGCTTGAACGAGGCAGAAACCTTGCCCCTGGTATTTGAAACAATGCCTCGGGAGCTACCAGGAGCTACGTCTGTCGAATGGCTTATTATTGATGATGGGTCAACTGATAACACTATTGAGGTTGCAAAGAAACTTGGCGTCAAACACATTGTTAGACATCGCCGCAATATGGGGCTTGCCCGCTCATTCCGAGACGGAATTGACTATGCCTTAAAACACGGTGCAGACATCGTAGTAAATACTGACGGCGATAACCAATACCCACAAGATCGCATCAAAGATCTGATCAAGCCGATTATCGATGGTAAGGCCGAAATAGTGATAGGCGATCGCCAAACGGCGACGATTGCTCACTTTTCGGGTTTCAAGAAACTGATGCAACGCTTCGGTAGCTGGGTCGTCAATCAGGCTGCCGGCACCAACTTGCCGGATGCCGCCAGTGGGTTCCGGGCATATTCACGCTACTCCCTATTGCGGCTGAACATTGTGACGCAGTTCAGCTACTGTATGGAAACGATTATTCAAGCGGGTAATAAGCGCTTGGCAATTGTCAGTATTCCAATCGAAACAAACGCTAAAACGCGTGAATCCCGCTTGTTCAAGAATATTTGGCAGCATATGGCGAAGTCGGGTCAAGCGATTTTGCGTAGTTACATTATGTTTAAACCGCATGTTATTTTCCTAACACTTGGTATTACTCTGCTAGCCCTTGGTCTCGTTCCATTCGCCCGTTTTCTCGTATTCGCAGCCATAGGTGAAGGCAGTGGCCATTTGCAGTCATTAATATTTGGTAGCGCTCTGCTAGTCGCCTCATTCGTATCATTTGCCCTGTTAGTTATCGCAGATCTGCAAAAGACGAATCGGATACTGCTTGAAGATCAACTTGAGCGTCTAAAGGAACAGCAATACAAGTGATGAATACTCTCAGGCGGCTCCTTCAAAACAAATGGATCCGGTTGATACTCATTATTCTGATTGTAGGCACCACCTTCGGTATCTTCGGCAATTATCTTGCTACTCATCCTGAGGTTATTGATCAGCTTGTTAGCCTTAGCCCTACAAGCCTGCTTTTACTCACCCTGGCATATATCGGAACGATTCTCGCCAATGCTTACGTACTGAGTGTGTCACTGCGAATGATTGGTAAGCGGGTTGGTTTCTTAGAAAATGCAAGTTTAACCGGCTACTCATCGGTTATTAATTTTTTCGGACCGCTACAGTCCGGGCCGGGAGTCAGAGCGGCCTATCTTAAGCAGCGTCACGGCGTTGCGGTTCGGAAATTCTTGTACGCAACGGTCGTTTTCTATGGTTTTTTTGCGTTTATCAACGCTTTAATTCTCCTTACTGCCCTCGTACTGAGGACCCCAGGCAACCTAGCCACCCTTCTCATTTTTAGTGTTTTACTTATGTCTATATCCGCCGTCGCCTTGATATTGAACCTTTCTGTTCGCGCTCGTTTGTTGGCAAAATCAGTTAAGCTTACTGATCGCAACTTCTGGTTTATTGGAATCGGCGCCGCCGCCCTATCGCTTTGTACTTCCCTGGCGTATTTTGTTGAGCTTCAGCATGTGGAACCAGCCACGACCTTTATGCAGACAGTTGTGTACGCAGCAGCAGCGAATCTCGCGCTTTTTGTGTCGCTTACGCCAGGAGCAATCGGTTTTCGCGAATCGTTCTTATTCCTCACGCAGCAGCTACACCAAATTTCAAACGATACAATATTGGCCGCAAGTATCATCGACCGTGCATTCTATGTCGTATTCCTGCTAGTACTTTTTGTAGTTCTACTTTTGATTACCGGTAGCCGGTTCCGTAAGGCCAAGCTTCAATAACATTTCTTTGAGCCGTCCGGCAATCACCGCAACTGAAAGTTCATTTTCATATAGTGACTTCCCAGCCGTTCCAATTTTATCCAACTCTGTAGGGTGATCAATTGCCCAGCGGATTGCATCAACAAGTGCGTCACTATCGGCCTGCGGAATAAGGAGCGCATCTTTCTTATCAGTAAAAATGTGGCTCTCCTCGTTTATACCAATAATAGTCGGTTTCCCCATCGCTAAATATTGATATGCCTTACCCGTTATTACATACCGCGCTTGGAATGTGTTACCGAACGGTCCCGCCAAACACAGGTCTGCTTGTTCGATCAGCTTTGGTAGCTGGTCGAATTCCACCCATGCTTTATAGTCGATATTTGCACCATTCCCTACCGCATACGCTACGTCGTGAGCAACTTTGGCATTACCACCGATTACTACGAACTTTACGTTGTCATGATTCATTTTCACAGCTGCATCAATCACATATTGCAGACCATGCAGTGGGAGCATACTGCCATAATAGATCACTGTGAATACATCATTCTCTACCCGCTCGCCCTGCTTCTCAATTACTGACTCGTCAGCACCAACTGGAACATCTAAAAAAATGCTCCTGCGTGCACCTGTAAGTTCTGCAGATATATCGGCATGTGAATTGGTATCAGTGAGCACGATACCTGTCGACTGGACCATTCGGCGATATATCCACTTGAATAGTCGCGAAGCCACCACGGCTACAATAATGCGGCTCATCATAGCCACTAATGTTCTATACAGAGCGGCTGAGGTTTGTTTCGCTTCGACTTGGCGTTTTTCTTTTACTACCCATTCAATTGGATTAATAAACTCATCGTACGCCAACGGCTTGCCTAGCGTAAGTAATCTAACAGGTAGTAGCATTTCGTACCCGCGAAAAGCCAACAAGTACGCATCGGGGCGCTGATTAATTCTTGCTCGTAATATTTTTAAAAAAACTTCGGGATAACGCAGTAGACCGATACGCCGATTTCTTATATCAATCACCTCAACTGCATCGATACACCTTAAAGCAGCCAATAAGGATTTAGTCCGAATATAGTTCGGTTGATTGTAGCACGTGATAACTGCAAGCCTCATCACTGAGGCCTATTTCTTGACATTGTATCTATCGTTAGCTTCGAGAATAGCTATTTTTCTTGCAAGTCGAAATAACGTATCCCTCTGATCCTGTTGTCGGAGGTAGCCATTCAAGACATAACCAATAAAAGCGATACTAGTGGCATAAAGTAGCAAATCAGCCCCACGTCCTACCCCAAAAATCTTTGCAAATGTGTTTGTTAACTCAGGAAACAGCACACCGGCAACCATTCCAACAGCAAGCAAGACAAGGGCAATCTTCTTCCACGCCCTGCCAGAATGGGTGCTCCTACTCCCTAGCGTAACGATAACGATTGATATTGCAACGAGAACAACGACTAACTGAAACAAAAAAATCATTTCGATACCTTTCTGAGCAGCATATCGAAACCGATATTCACGGCATTGATTAGGGACTGCCCCTTCGCCTTAGAGTAATCCGTGTACTCGATCGTGACTGGAATTTCTTTATAGCGATACTTCTGTGACGCGATTATCTCAAGTATTTCTGAGGCATGTGCCATATCTGGCATCGTAATCTGCATCGTCTCCGCTACGTTGCGATTAAAAGCACGCAGGCCATTATGAGTATCAGTTAGCTTTACGCCTGACGTGAGGTTGCTGAATCCGATTGCCAGTTTGAGTATCCGCTCCTTATTCTTTTTCATTCCTATGGACGACCCAAGAAAACGCGAGCCTAGGATAATATCAAATTTGTCAGTCTTAAGTTCGGTCAGCATTGCCATAGCATCTTCCAGCCTATGCTGCCCATCGGCATCGAATGTCACGAAAAACTTGACCGGAAGCTGACGCGCGAATTCGATACCGGTCTGAAGTGCAGCCCCCTGTCCCATGTTGATCGGATGCTGTACCAACATTGCCTTTGTTTTTATGATCTCACCGACGGAATCATCCCTACTGCCGTCATCAATGCAAATAATGTACTTGAATCGTTTCTGAACGTTCTCGAGCACATGGCGTATTACAGAGGCTTCGTTGTACACCGGAATGATTATTGCCACCTCATCATTGACGCTTTTTGTCATATGAACCAATTCTAGCAAGTCTAGTACGGAAGCAAAAGCCTGACGACTCTGCTATCATTGGACTCATTAATATGGGTACGCAGCGCAAAAATAGGAGACTTGAGAAAACCGCAAGAATGCTAGTAGTGCTCCCTACTCTTGGTGAGCGAACGGATCTACTACGCAAGACTCTCGATTCGATTAAAATGCAATCTCCGGTAATGTACGACGTCGTTATGATTTATCCACTCAAAAGTACGGATACCGCTGCACTGGCAAAAGAGTACGGCGCCATTAGTGTCGACGACCCCGGGGGTATTTCCGCAGCCGTCAATGCAGGTATAGCACAAGCAAAACGGAGTCATGATTACGTCACATGGATCGGCGATGATGATATTGTCACCGAAAATTCGTTCAGTGTCGCAATGAAACTCCTCGATCAAGCGCCGAAGGCAGTCGTCGCATTCGGATATTGTGACTACATCGATAGCGAGGGTAATAAATTATTTACAAGCCGAGCCGGTAATTTGGCACCGTGGCTGATGACCTGGGGGCCAAACCTGGTACCGTGTCCAGGTGCAGTTTTCAGGCTAAGCGCCATACGTTCAGTCGGAGCATTTGATGAAACCAACAAATACTCAATGGACCTTGACATGTTCCTCCGACTTAGAAAGATCGGTAAATTCATAAACACTAAACGCGTTCAGGCTGCCTTCCGTTGGCATCCAACCTCTACAACTGTTGCTAACCGTGCAAAAGTTGTCAAAGAAACAGAAGCAGTTAAACGCAAACATCTGCCAAAATTCTTGCGTCCATTCACGCCACTATGGAACTATCCGGTAAGAGTTGCGACTACGTTCGCAGCCCGTCGTGTTAACCATATAGCCGAGCGTTCACTAGAGGGGTGAGATGGCCAACCTTGCGAGAATAGTTTATTATTGAAGTATTCTGTACAAAAAGCGAGGGGACTATAGCGCATGAAGAAAGCTCTTATTACGGGCATCACTGGCCAAGATGGCTCATATCTAACTGAACTACTGCTTGAAAAAGGATATGAGGTCCATGGAATTGTTAGACGATCATCTACGTTCAATACAAGTCGAATCGACCATCTCTTTCAGGACTTCCACGAGGACAACGCTCGACTATTCCTGCACTTTGGGGACATGTCTGATGCCAGTAATATATCCAGACTGATCGAAAAGATCCAGCCAGATGAAATCTATCACCTTGCAGCACAAAGTCATGTGCGAGTGAGCTTCGACATGCCTGAGTACACCGGTGACGTGACCGCTATGGGTACACTTCGTATTCTTGACGCGATCCGAGAGTCAGGAGTCAAAACGAAGTTCTATCAAGCATCGTCGTCGGAGATGTTTGGTTTAGTGCAGCATGTACCACAAACTGAGGAAACACCTTTTTATCCGCGCTCTCCGTATGGTGTTGCTAAAGTATACGGTTATTGGATTACGAAAAATTACCGCGAGAGTTATGACTTATTCGCATGCAACGGCATCTTATTCAATCATGAGTCGCCACGTCGCGGTGAAACTTTTGTCACAAGAAAAGTAACCCGTGGACTTGCTCGCATCAAGCTTGGGTTGGACGAAGCCCTTTATATGGGCAATCTGGATGCCAAGCGAGATTGGGGATATGCGAAGGATTATGTCGAAGGAATGTGGAGAATGCTTCAGCAGGAAAAACCCGACGACTACGTATTAGCCACCAATGAAACTCATACAGTACGTGAATTTATCGAAATCGCTTCAGACAGGCTTGGGTTTAAGCTCGAGTGGCGCGGCGAAGGAGTTAAAGAAGAAGGAGTTGATACTAATACAGGAAATGTCATTATCAAGATTGACCCGCGCTACTTCCGACCAGCGGAGGTCGATCTGCTGATCGGTGATCCTGCTAAAGCAAAGAAAATCATGGGCTGGGAGCCCAAGGTAAAATTCAAGGAACTCGTAGAGATTATGGTGGATGCAGACCTTGAATCAGAGTCTTCAAGAAAAGGCGAATCAAATGCTTAAGCTGATAAAATCAAGTTTCTATAATGAAAAAGAAACCAAGCAGGCGCTAGCCGATTTCATTCTCAACGAGGAAATCCTTAGTATGAATAAGGAGTGCGCTAGATTTGAGGCATCATTCGCAGCCAAACAGGGACGTAAGCATGCCGTGTACGTTTCGAATGGTAGCGTCGCCGACTTCTTGCTCGTTCAGTCCCTGATGAATCAAGGCGTTTTTAAAAAAGGCGACAAAATCGGGTTCTCGGCACTCACCTGGCCTACCAATGTCATGCCGCTCATTCAATTGGGTCTTATCCCTGTCGCGATCGACTGTGAACTTGATACGTTGAACGTCTCACCCCAAAAGCTAAGCGAATACATATCAGATCTGAAAGGATTGTTCCTGACCAATGTATTAGGATTCTCAGATGACATTAGCGGTATCCGGGCGCTCTGTGAGCAATACGGCGTCGTTCTTATAGAAGACAACTGTGAGTCCCTTGGGTCAAAAGTCGGCGACACATTACTTGGAAACTTCAGCCTCGCTGCAACGTTCTCATTCTTCGTAGGCCATCACATGTCCACTATCGAAGGAGGGATGATTGTTACCGATGACGACGAACTACACGAATACCTCGTAATGGGGCGTGCTCACGGCTGGGACCGGAATCTTTCGCCAGACGCTCAGCAACGGCTTCGTTCAGGCGCCAAAGTAGACGACTTCTACGCTAAATACACGTTCTACGATATCGCTTCCAATTTCAGGCCAACCGAGATAAATGGATTTATAGGCAACACACAGATGCCTTACTGGGATGAAATTGTAGGTAAGCGAGCCGACAACTTCAGGAAGTATAGTGAAGCTATGAGCGCCAATCAGGACTTCTACCAATACGATCTTTCACACATGGAAATTGTTTCAAATTTCTCGATGCCAATTATCTGTAAAACACCTGAACTCGCCACCCTATACAGGCAACGCTTTGCCGATGCAGGAGTTGAGATCAGACCAGTAATTGCAGGTAATATGACGAAACAACCATTTTACCAAAAATACGTGGATGATAGGGAGGCACGACCGAATTCTGACCTCGTACATGCAAACGGTTTCTACTTCGGCAACAATCCGGAGCTGACCGATGAAGAAATCGCGCTACTTTGTGGATTACTCGGTAAATAGCACGATGCAGAC
>DJJF01000043.1:13210-19160 GCA_002434005.1 Candidatus Saccharibacteria bacterium UBA6575
ATGCAGACAGATGCGAAAATATTTATTGCGGGACACAAAGGCCTTGTCGGCTCGGCAGTCGTTCGAAAGCTCAAAGATAGTGGGTATTCAAACCTCATTTTAAGAACACGCCAAGAGCTCGACCTTTTTGATACAGTCGCTGTAAAAGATTTTTTTCAGAGCGAAAAACCCGACTACGTGATTGACAGCGCCGCACGCGTTGGGGGCATAAAGGCTAATATGACGTATCCTGCGGAATTCCTATATGAGAACCTAGTTATTCAGAATAATTTGATATGGGAGGCTAAGAACTCGGGTGTCAAGAATTTTCTCTTCCTCGGTAGCTCATGTATATACCCGAGAGATTCCCCACAACCCATGAAAGAAGAATACTTCAGTAACGGTGCACCAGAGCCCACAAACGAGGCATATGCCTATGCCAAGATTGCCGGAATGAAGCTATGTGAATACATCTACGACGAATACGGTTTGAATTACACATCTTGCATGCCCACCAATATCTACGGCGAGAATGATGATTTTAATCCAGAAACTTCACACGTCATCCCTTCACTCATACGCCGCATGCATGAAGCAAAAGTGGCGGGCTCAGCAGAGGTCGTAATATGGGGGACTGGTGTAAGCAGGCGAGAATTCCTCCATGTAGACGACTTAGCGGATGCGATCGTATGGCAACTGAGTAAATACAGTGATAAGCAATTTCTCAATATCGGAACTGGTGAGGATATCTCTATCAGGGAGTTGGCTCTTATGATAAAAGAATTAGTGGGCTACAAAGGCGAACTTGTATTTGACGCGACTAAGCCAGACGGCATGCCGAAAAAACTACTAGATGTATCGCGGCTTCATAACGCTGGCTGGCATCATAGCATCAGTTTCGACACTGGAATCAAAAAAACGTATGACTGGTATCTCAAAAATATTGCCAAAAATGGAGTCGTAAAGAAGTGATCAACACTGTTATTCTCCTTATATACGCGGTGCTCACATCAGCCGCACTGGTGTTACTAAAATTAGGCAGCGCCAGTGGTGCGCCAGTTTCTTTAGACGAGGGAAAGCTTCAGCTTAACCTTGGAGTTCTCGTACTAAGTGGTGTCGCACTATACGCATTGAGTTTTGGGGTATATACATACTTGGTTTCTAAAAATGATCTCGGCTATATCATCCCGGTCTCTACCGCACTAGTCTATGTCTTCATATTTCTCGCATCATTCCTCATATTCAAAGAGGCCTTCACTGTAGCGAAGGTTGTCGGAATTTGTCTTATATTTGGCGGCCTAGTCCTGCTTAATCTGAATAAATAGCCTTAAGCCATCGGGTAATACACTATGTAGTACCTGAAAATGATTGCAATCGCACTGATAAGCAGTAGTGATACGCTTGAATATTGCACGAATCTAGTGAAGGCGCCTGAACGGATTGAGATAGATGATGAATAGACGACGGGAGCGAGCATTACGAGTATTGGAATCATATACCTGCCTTGCACGCCGGTAATATAACGCTGTTCAAGGGGAGATGTGTAGATATACATCGCCAAGCATACTCCAACGAAGTATATTGCTGCGAGCGCGTACAATACGAGAGTCTGTCTCCGGTCGAGAAGCGGTCTTCTCTGTTTTTCATCGGTCGAGAGGAAGGCCGCAAGTAGCATGATGAAGCCGAAGATAACGAACGGAGCAGATAGTGGCGTGTCCAGCCATCCGAAGTTTCCGATGAGAGACTGTGCGATCGAATCACCCCAAACGAAGAAAAACGTACTCATCAACTCAATCGGGAATATGAATGGATTGGTCAATATGGAGCGTATCTGGTCGGCTGACGTAGGTATTTCACCTGCTGGATTGAAGTCTTTCGTGATGAATGACCATATTACATATAGAAAAATCGGAGTCAACGCCACCAGAAGCTTCGAACCCCAACCTCTCATTGGCAATTGTTTGCTGCGTACTAACAGTATCATCGGAAGTAATGCGATGAATGTCACCTTACCGAACACCATGATGACCGCCGTCAATATCAATACCGCCAACTCCGAGAGCGTGATCGTGCGGCTGCGCTCCGCTAATGCCCGGAACAGGATGGCAATAAACAAGATGGCCGATGCATACACCGTTACATCCAAGCCCATAGAAATACTTTGGGATACGGCCGTAGGTATGAGAAGCACAAGGACGAGAGCCCACTTCTTCCATGGAAAAATCTTGATAGCAAAGAAGCAGATCGCTACCCATATAGCCAGGTTTGCGAGCCTCAGCAGATAGATCATGACAATAATTGGGCTATCAAAGAGCTTCGCCATGGCTATCACTGCCGCCTGGGGTGCGTAAGAGAGCGGTAGGTATTGAGGCCCTACGGGCACAGTGTTGTAGAAGATTTTTTCATCCTGATTGAGCGGTACGTCGATCAAAGCATACTTTGTTAGTCGTTGATCGTACTTTTCACGCGGGTTGAAACGGATCTGCTCGGGACCTCCCCGTGTCGCATCCTCTGTTTCCTTGATGCTTTTCGGCATGTAGCTCCCGGCACCTTTGAGCTCATTATGATATGCCGGTACCTTCAATTCGGAGGTTTCATACGCACGGTAGAAATGAATATATTCGTCTGGTGTCTGGAAAGGTGGAATAAGTGTGGCGAATAGTAGGCCGAACATCGTTGCCACTACAAGAAAGAACAGTTCGGGTCTTTCAAGCAAGGGTTTGATTCTGTCCATTAGTTGTCTATTCTATATCGTAAAGACGCCATGCGGCAAGACGAGCTCCGCTTATCGCGGACCCGCTTGCAGAGTGCCACGTCGGTTTCCGCCGGCAGTCAACCAGCTCGCGCTTTCACCAGCGGCGACGTCATAGTATCCCTTCCACCATTTCTCAAGATACGCATAGTCCGTAATATTCTCGCCTGTATTTTTCATTAGTCTAACTCGCGATTCGCCATAGTTGGCTGGTATGGTCATCAACTCGTCCTTGGCGGAATTGGTGCGTACATTACCGCCACTCACCCTGATGCCGCCAGTATATCCCAGGTCATACACCGGGAACTCTTTTACTAAAGTACCTTCCCGCTTGAAAATACGTAACCATGGACCACCGCCATTTCCCGGGCCAGCAATTATCTCTTTAGCACTATCATCTACCGTATCGGCAACACCCACATCAGCACCGCCTCTGAATTCCGGGTCGAATGCCGGGAATTCGTTCAACTTTTGCCCAAAGACATTATAAACACGGACCCAAGGACCCCCCGAGCTTTCAGGAACAGTTACTATCTCGTCCTTACTATCCCCATTCACATCACCTACTGCTACACGGACACCTCCCTTAAAACCAGAGTCATACGCATAGAACTGACCGAGAAGCTGAGCCTGCGCATTGAATATGCGGACGAGTGGACCTTCGGAAGGTCCTGGTACTACGACCACTTCGTCTATTCCGTCACCCTCCATATCGCCTGCAGCTACGTCAGCCCCACTCCTCGTACTCGGGTCAAAGGCGTCAAAGCTACTGAGTAGGCTTTTATCGCTCGCTTTGTATATATTCACTCTTGGCGCGTATCCGTACGTAGTTGATGTGACTATTTCAGACGTGCTATCCCGATTGAAATCGCCAGTTGCAACATTAACTCCGCCGTTGTATTGCACCCAGTACGGGAGTGTTTCTCCGCTCAATGGCGGATACAGACTAGGAGAGGGTACTGTTGTCCACCGCAAAAGATGATCATATGGGTTAATCGGATTGCCACTCGGATCTACGATTTCAAAATGTAAGTGCGATACGGTCGTTTCGGCATTACCAGAGTCGCCAACATAGCCCAGGAGCTGTCCTTTAACTACCTCGTTTCCGACCTTCATATCAGGTGCGTAGGCATTCATCTCGCCACCCCTGCCATCGTCACTGCCGGGCGTATCGTTATTCATATGGATAAAATTATACTTAGTGCCTCCTGCGTCACGTATACCCACGCTGTAGCCCCATGACGCTTCCGGCGAATTAACATAGATTACAGTCCCGGCAACAGGCGCAATAATCGGCGAGTGCTTGGCCGCAATAATGTCCGTTGCGTGGTGAAGTCCGTTTGATCTGCCAGCATAAAAATCATTCGAGAACCGTACACTTCCGATTACGGGGAAGTAAGGTACATCTTCGGCAGCATATGATGATTTAATGTAAACGAGGCCAATGATCAGCGCTCCTACAAGAGAGAACGCGTACATATAGACATATGTCCTTTTAATGTGATGTCTAAATTTTCGATTAATTTGCATACTTACTATTATACTTCATGTCGCTTGTGCTAACCGCTGTTACGGTATATAATTATAGTTAGTAGAAATTGCAAAATTATGAAAATAAACAAGTCATCAAATCGACGCAAGTACCTCATCTCGTCTATTGTATTAATAGTAGTATTTGCAGCCCTGGGTGTATCGACATACTACTTTATGTCATCGGATAATGGTTCTTCTGGATCAAAAACCAAAACTGACAGCAGAAAAACCACGGTTACGTCAGATAACGGGGAGACGCCCGATAGCCAAAAAGCATCAATTCCACCCAAAAATGACACCGATGACCCTGACATCGATCAGCCTAACGCTTCCGGCTCATCCGTTCAGCTAATCTCCTACCAACAGAAGAATGGGAATCTGACACTAGTTAGTCGAGTCTCCTCATCAATCAGCGATGGAACTTGTACCTATAGTTTCAGCTCAGAGGGTGCTAAGCCAATTGTGCGGTCCACAAAGGTAATGAGTTCAAATTGTACTATCGAAATACCTGAAGTTGAATTTGAAAAATTGGGCGTATGGAAAGTTCACACCGACTATAGCAGTGGCAGCAAAACAATCACGGAATCTGACGATGCAATCACTATCAATTAGTAAGCGTTTTGTCCTAATTTTGCTTTCGGCAATACTATCTACTACGGGACTATCTATGCCCACCCATGCAGCCAATGGTGCTGATTGGAATGCAGGCTACATAATTGATGATGCTATTTTCTATGACAATTCATCTATGGATACTGCGCAAATCCAGGCCTTTTTAAATTCAATGGTACCGGTTTGTGATACATCAGGAACTAAACCTTCCGAGCTTGGCGGAGGGTCACGCGCACAGTACGGCGCATCGCGAGGCTACCCGGCACCATTTGTTTGTGTACGTGACTACATGGAGAATCCAACAACTAAAGAGAATAACTTGTCGACAGGCTCCCAAAATGTACCCGGCGGTATCAGTGCTGCACAAATAATTAAGAATGCAGCCGACACATACTCAATCAGTCCTAAAGTACTGCTTGTGCTCATTCAAAAAGAGTCTTCAATGATAACCGATGACTGGCCACTTCGAGTGCAATACAATGCAATTATGGGATACGGATGCCCTGATACCGGCCCAAATAACTCTGCGAACTGTGATGCGTCATACTATGGATTTTACAATCAGGTAATGAACGCTGCTCGACAATTCCGTCTTTACGCAAACCGCCCCCAGGACTATCGCTACAAGGCGAATCAGACCAACTCGATTCAATATAGTCCCACATATTCATGCGGTGCTGGAGTGGTTTATATCCAGAATAGCGCCACGGCTGCGCTATATAATTACACGCCTTACCAGCCTAATGCTGCTGCGTTGAATAATCTTTATGGCACTGGCGATAGTTGCAGTGCGTACGGCAATCGTAACTTCTGGCGTATGTTCTCGGATTGGTTTGGAAGGCCGACATTCGACTGTAAGACAGGTGAGAGCGCTTCGTCGGGAATCACGAGGCTTTACAATCCAACTACCTACAAGCATTTTTATACAGGCTACGACTGCGAGGCACGTACACTAGCCCAAAAGCAAGGTTATCGAATAGAAGGTGCTTTGCTATACCAAACAAATGGTGCATCGCCGTACGCTGTAGTTGTGCATCGCCTCTACAATCCGACGACATATCAGCACCTGTGGGC
>DJJF01000044.1:0-120 GCA_002434005.1 Candidatus Saccharibacteria bacterium UBA6575
ACCGTCACCACCACCATGTGGGTGATCTGCAGCGTTCATAACGACGCCACGGACAGTTGGGCGGATACCTTTACGTCGGTTACGACCAGCGCTACCAACTTTGATGTTCTGGTGCTGAAC
>DJJF01000044.1:290-13764 GCA_002434005.1 Candidatus Saccharibacteria bacterium UBA6575
TTTGATGTTCTGGTGCTGAACGTTACCAACGGTACCGATAGCAGCCGTTGCTTCCAGGCGGAAGCGGCGGACTTCACCACTTGGTAAACGAACCTGGGCGTAGTCACCTTCTTTTGCCATAAGCTGAGCTTTGGTACCAGCGCTTCGTACCATTTGTGCACCCTTACCCGGGTTGATTTCAATGGCGTAAATTTGTGTACCAACTGGAATCTTAGCGAGTGGCATGCGGTTTGATGATTCGATTGGAGCGCTAACGCCACTTTCGATCGTCTTACCTTTGGTCATGCTCGTGTCAGCTAGGATGTAGTGATACAAGCCGTGCTGGTCTTTGACTCGGGCGATACGAGCTGATCGGTTAGGATCGTACTCGATTTCCTCGACAGTCAGCTTAAGGCCGTCTGCAAGGTTATGATTCATCAAACGGTAATGGCGCTTAACACCGCCACCACGGTGACGGACGGTAATACGACCCTTGTTGTTACGACCAGCATTCTGTTTCTTGCTCTTTAAGAGACTCTTCAGCGGCTTACGAGTCGTGATTTGTGAGTAATCCTCACTTGTCATGCCACGACGGGCAGGAGTAGTTGGGTTATATGCTTTAATCGGCATTACTTCTTCTCCTCAACTTCAGGCTGTTCAAAGATTTGAATCGAGCTGCCTTCGGCTAATGTTACATATGCCTTCTTGCTGTCCTTGCGGTTTGTTGTGCCAGGGTAGCGGTTTTTTCCGCGTGAGAACCTGACAGCTTTACCAGCTTGTACCGCGACGCTGACGTTTTTAACTGTCACGTCATATTGTGCAGCAACAGCTTCGGCGATCTGCTGCTTATTCGCAGTCAGTGGCACGTTAAACACATACGTGTTTTGTGCGCTCAGACCGTAGGCTTTTTCAGTTGCGCGTGGCGTTACGATGATACTCATTACTTTGTACCTCCGTTCAGCCATGCATCGATTGTCTTCACACTGACTGGTGAAATAACGATGTGGTCAGCATTTAAGACGTGGAATACGCTGAGGTAGGTACTACGGATCAACTGAACGTTCTGAAGATTGTTAGTTGCGCGGAGCAGCTCTGGCGACTTTTCGTCTACGACGATCAGAGTCTTACGAGCAAACTTGTTGTCAGCTAAGTACTTGACGACTTCAGCGGTCTTGCCAGTTGTCTTTACATCTGCGACAGTGATCTTCTTTGCCTTGTTCGCAAGGCTAAGCGCCTGCTTTACAGCAACTCGCTTTGAAGTGGTTGAAAGCTTCTTGGTGTAGTTTTCGTTACCAGAAGGTCCGAAAACGATACCACCACCGCGCCAAATTGGGTTACGGCTGGAACCAAAACGCGCACGTCCAGTACCTTTTTGCTTCCATGGCTTCTTACCACCACCGCTTACTTCACCACGCTTTAGTGTGGTTGCACTCGCCTGGCGAGCGTTTGAGAGATACGCGTCATACGCAACTTTCAGGAGTTCGTGGTTTTCTACCTCTACGCCGAATGTCGACTTAGGTAGAGCCACTGTCTTTGGAGTAGTATCAGCCATTACGCGTTACCTCCATTTACGATGATCAGACTCTTGCGAGGTCCTGGGACAGCGCCTTTAAGCCCGATCAAGTTGTTTGTGACATCAAGGTAAGCCACTTCCAAATTCTTCACAGTTACGCGCTCACCGCCCATACGGCCGGCCATGCGCTTACCCTTGAAAACCTTCTGTGGGTACATAGACCCGATAGAACCAGGCTTACGAACGTTACCGTTTCCACCATGAGTTTTCTTAGATGTGTTGAAGTTGTGTCGTTTCACAGTACCTGCGAAACCCTTACCTTTGCTGGTGCCCGTCGCATCTACGACGTCACCGAGTGCGAATGCACTTACGTCGATCTGACTACCGATACTTAGATCGTCGGTCAATTCTTCGACGCGGAATTCCCGAATATACTTCGGCGAAGTTTTGCTGGCTTTAACGTGTCCAGCTACGGCCTTGCTCAGGTTCTTACCCGATCCGAATGCGACCTGTACCGCGTTGTAGCCGTCTTTTTCTAACGACTTCACCTGAGTCACGGTGACAGGACCGGCCTGAATTAATGTTACGGGCGTAGCCGTACCATCTTCAGACAGAATCTGGGTCATACCAATCTTGGTGCCGAGAAGTGCTTTCATGCCTTCTTTCTCCCATTTAAAATCCCCGGTGGCGAGCGGTATCGGTTACCCGACCTTCTCATTCACGCGGAAACAAGTTGTTATTACGTAATAAGTTACCAATTGAATATAGCACATTTTATAGTGGTCAGTCAAGTGCTAATACCCGCATTTAAGATGTCTCAAACGGATTGACTGTCTATTTTAAATATGCAATAATATCGTCACGCATCCGTCCGATATGTCGTCTTCCGACATAGGAAAATGAGGTCATCGTGATATTTGACATGGACCCTACGAAAGTTGCGGAGCACTTTCAAGCCGAGCTCGCCAGGGATGACTCATGGAACACCTACTATGCCTCAGTCTCAAAACCGGAGGTGGTAAGCATGGATGTCTTCGAGAAATTCTGTAAGGATGTCCGAGACATACTCTCCCACAGCCAATTTAATGATCGAATCGAAGGCGTTTACGCTCGCTTGTACGCAGGCAGCAACACCAATGACGAACCGATTCGAATCGAACTGGTGATGTCTACACCGTGAGTAAAGCTTGAGTCATACGCTCGCAACATCTCGTGAAGGAGAAAGCAATGCAGCACCTTTCACCGCAAGAAATCGACAAACTGATCAATCAGATCGGGGCCTACACGCTTGTTGCAGACGCGACCAAGAGTGAGGTCCGGGTCAATCCGATCGACTGGGCTACCGGGAGCAAGAGCCCCTCTCGTAAGCAGATGGTGAAGCTCTGTGTCCTCAAGGAGGTCATGGACATCGTCATTGCAAGAATCGGGCAAGCAAAGGCTCGTCAGTGGCTGGAGGGCGTCAGCGCCCCGAGCGCTTCGGAGTCTCCTCTCCAGCTCATTCGCAACGGAAAATATGAGGAGGTGCGACGTTCTGCCCAAAACACCAGCTAGGTTTCGAGCTAGTCACAATGCCCGCGATTCGCGGGACGCCTGGAACATGCTAGGCGTCCCGCTGGAGTTGCGGGCTATTTTATTTGATTAAACTACGATACCGGCAGGCACAAAGTAACTAATTACGCCGACAACAAGTAGCACAGCGTACCAAATCTTACGATCTTCCTGGTGATGCTCGAATGCCCGTACTATGAGAAATCCGAGGATAATACCCAGCGGAATGGCCGTAAAGTGAAAGCTTGCTAAGGTAAGTGGCTCAGCAAATTTAAGCCACATTGTTCCAAGTAGCACTACGACAACTAGCTTCAAAAAGTATGTACTGTCACTTTCGAAGACACGCTCATGAAAGCGCTTCGAAGTGGATTTTTTTCTTGATTTTATTTGTTTTGGCATAGCAGTAAAAACCATTGTAAATAATGTTCCGCTCAAGCACAAGCGGTGTATACTACATACATGGCTACTAAGAAATCATCTACCAAGAAGACTCCTGCAACAAAAAAACCGGCTGCTCGCAAATCTGCTGCGAAAAAAAGTAGCCCTAAACGACTTTCACTTCGTTCCCACGTAGGGCTTCGTAGCGAAGAATCTGAATTTATGACATTCCAAATTACTAAGCAGACTCTCTATTGGGTAGTTCTCGGTGCGGTCGTTATCATGTTCACACTATGGCTATCAAAACTTCAGTCTGACATTCAGACTCTGTACGATCAGATCGATGCAAGCAGTATTGAATCGTCTACAATGTAATCACTGCTCAAAATAAAAATGACTCCCATACTAGGGAGTCATTTTTATTTGAAATCTTACATACGGATTTCTGCGTCGACACCAGCTGGTAAGCTGAGGTTTTGCAGGCTATCAATTGTCTTGGGGGTTGCGTTGGTGATGTCGATAAGACGTTTATGAACGCGCATTTCGAAGCTCTCACCACCAGTCTTGTAGACGTGTGGACTCTTGATGACAGTGAATGTACTTTTACGAGTCGGCAGCGGTACAGGACCAGCAATGCTCGCACCGGTTCGTACAGCCGTGTCAATAATTTGCTTTGCTGACTGGTCGATGACCTTGTGGTCATATGCTTTTAGACGGATTCGAATCCGTAGGCCTTCTTCTTTTACCATAGTAAATACTCCTTATGGTCGTTTACATACCGTAACCTCAGGCTCGAATCGGTATAGAGTCGTCGTCTGGCCGAGTTGTCGATACAATTTATTACTCTTTAACCCTATCAAATTTTCGAAATAGACACAAGACATGTTATTGACTTTATTGTTAAAATATAGTAATATATAAATAATAACCTATCCCGTAGGAGCACCTTATGCGCATCAGAACAGTAGAAGGCATTGACGATTGTCATTGGGTGGATTCCGAAGATGGCCTATCCGCAGTGGCGGTAGACAGCGCTCGGTACACAAGCCCTCAGTCTGCGATCTACGCCCTCACCGAGGACATGCTTCGAGTGACTGTCGACGAAGGTCTCGACCAGTGGTGGCCAGCGCGCGACACCATCGCAACGAGAATGCCAGGCTTGCTCGATCACGCCAACTACACCCACCTCGTCCAAGCCGTCACAGATCACTTCAACGGCCTGGACACCACTGGTGGAGTGCGATTTCCTGTCAAGGAAGTCCTGCTCGCCAATGAAGACATCGTCATTGTCATCGGCGACAGGTCGAGGATCTGCGAGATGACACCGATGCCAAGCACCCACCCCGCGTGATCCGTCGAGGCCTCTTCTGGCCTTCGGGTCAGGCGGGGTTTCGCATTTCAATTCAAAAATACCTCCGATTTCTCGAAGGTATTTTTGAATAGGTAAGCCTCAGTTACTTAGTAATCGCAGTTACGACACCTGCGCCAACGGTCTTACCACCTTCACGAATAGCGAAGTTAAGACCTTGCTCCATAGCGATAGGAGCGAGTAGCTTTACCTTAAAGGTAACAGTGTCACCTGGCATAACCATTTCTTTGTCAGCTGGAAGTTCGACTTCACCAGTAACGTCAGTCGTACGGAAGTAGAACTGTGGCTTGTAACCCTTAGCGAATGGAGTGTGGCGACCGCCTTCTTCCTTCTTCAGGATGTAAACCTCTGCGTCAAATTCGGTGTGTGGAGTGATTGAACCTGGCTTAGCGATAACCTGACCACGCTCAATTTGCTCACGCTCAATACCACGAAGTAGTAGACCAGCGTTGTCACCAGCTTGACCTTGGTCAAGGTTCTTCTTAAAGGCTTCAATACCGGTAACGGTAGAAGTTTGAGTTGCCTTCACACCAACGATCTCAACAGCTTCGTTCAATTTAATGACACCTTGTTCGATACGACCAGTTGCTACCGTACCACGACCCTTGATCGAGAATACGTCTTCAATTGGCATAAGGAATGGCTTGTCCATGTCGCGTGGTGGTTCTGGTACGTAGTCGTCAAGCGCTTGAACCAGTTCCATAATCGCGCCTTCGTACGCTTCGTCACCTTCTAGGGCCTTGGTAGCAGAACCCTTGATGATTGGAGCGTCTTCGTCGAAGCCGTTCTTCGCAAGTAGTTCGCGGATGTCCATTTCTACGAGTTCAACAAGTTCAGGATCAGCAATGTCCATCTTGTTGAGGAACACAACGATTTTAGGCACACCAACCTGCTTCGCAAGTAGTACGTGCTCACGAGTCTGTGGCAATGGACCGTCAGTTGCAGCAACTACAAGAATTGCACCATCAACCTGAGCAGCACCAGTAATCATGTTCTTTACGTAGTCTGCGTGTCCTGGCATGTCCACGTGAGCGTAGTGACGCTTTTCAGACTCGTATTCCTGGTGAGAAGAAGCAATGGTGATACCACGAGCCTTTTCTTCAGGAGCATTGTCGATGTCGTCGTAATTACGTGGCTGGTTAACTGGGCTAGGTAGCTTCTTTGCCAGAACGTGCGTAATAGCAGCGGTTAGAGTTGTCTTACCGTGGTCAACGTGACCCATGGTACCAACGTTGACGTGCGGCTTGCTTCGATCGAAATCGGCCATTGAGGTTATTTCTCCTTTAATTAGTTATTAGCTAGCGGCAATCAATAAAGACCTCGCAGCGTATAGGTCATATTATACATAGACATCAGGGGTTAGTAAAGCGCAATGATGTATTTTATGACTCTATTGTTTCGGGCATACGCAGCTGCTTCTTGCTTTGCGCACGCCAAGCCTTCATTGCCCAGCCAATCGGCAGCACATCGTGATATCCAATCACATCTGCAAATGAGCGAAGTATGGCAGCCGGCCAGCCATAAAAACGAAGCCTACCCCACTCAAATAGCGCCCAGTTCTCACCAATCGGTATGACACACGGCGGCAGCTTAACTTTATATGGTGAAGTGTTACCCTTTAGGTGCTTGGCGACAAAGATTGCATCGTGAAGTGCTGTTTGTGCCAACCCGGCATAGGGAGTATCGGCGTTGTCACCGATCACGTACACATGATCGCTCGAGCGCATGAATTTATCGACTTTTACCTTGCCTCGCTCATTCATCTCGAACTGGGATTCATTGGCTTTGAAGAATGGCGCATTGGCAACCCCTGAAGTCCATATGACGGTTTGCGTCGTAAGTGGGCGCCCGTTCACAATCAATGCATCGGCAGTCTGACGCTCAACTTTCTTATTTACTTCTACATGAACACCGAGCGACCTAAGCCTACGAAATGCTTTTTTACTGGTTGCTTCAGATAGTCGCGGTAATACACGCGGGGCAGCCTCAATAAGATTAATTGTGACGCGCTTTTTCTTAATACCAAATTCTTTTCGGAGTGAACGTACATAGTGGCCGAGCGCACCGGCGAGTTCAACCCCAGTTGGACCGGCACCAATGATCACGTAGTGCTTTTCGTCGTCACTACCGTCGCTCATTTCTTTCCATAAATGCTCTTGCAACCGGAGGATTTCTTTTTGCGATTTAATGCCGTATGCAAACGTATCGAGTCCCTCAATACCGAAATAGGTCGTAACGCTGCCGAGTGCCAACACCGCAGTATCATAATGATACGATTTGCTACCGTTAAGTAGCTGCGCTGATGTATCGATCGAAGTGATTGTGTCATTCACAACTTGAATATTTGGGTGATGACCAACCATTGCATGAAGCGGTACGAACGACTCGCGGTGGTCATGCCCAGTTGCGGTTGAAAACAATGCAGGATAGTACTGGAAATGATCTTTGTCCGAGATTAATGTAATGCGGTTTGCAGGATCGTGTGCAAGTTCGAGTGCAGTCTTCACTCCTCCAAAACCACCACCCACTATTGTCACATCCAAACTTTTCTTCATATTTATATCATTCTTCCCTCTTAAATTGCTTTCATTGTACCCTATACCGCTGGCGGAACAAATACGTTCAGAATCGATGCGATAACGAACACCAAACTCAGCACAAGCGATGCACCAAATATACCCCTAGCCCATTTTGATTCGTTCGTATCAGGCGTTCGCTTGAATACGCTCATCCAGTAGGCCGATCCGGCGAGTAGCAACAATCCGGAGGGCGGCCCAACAACCTGGAATGTTATAAGACCGACAATTGTAAGCAGGTATAGACACATATACATGAGAATATGCCTGCGCACTACATTGAATGGCTTAACGACTGCCAATACCGGTACACCAGCCTTGGCATATTCTTTTTTGCGAAATACCGATATTGCGTAAAAATGTGGCATCTGCCAAGTGAATATCACAAGGAATATGAGAATAGCAGCAAGCGATACTTCCCCACTGACCGCAACGTATCCCGCCATAGCGGGTAATGCACCAGGTATCGCACCCACCAAAGTACTGTGCACTGTGTTTCGCTTGGCCCAGCCATATATAAAAACATAAAAAATATAGGCGACCGCGCCGATTAAAACTACCCAAACATTCGTATATGCTGCAAGTACAAAAAATCCAAGAATGAGAAGAATAGCCATGAATGCCATACCTACATGTACCGGGATCGAACCTGTCACCGATGCACGAGATTTGGTTCGATCCATTCGAGCATCCATTTTTCGGTCCATGTAGTTATTCGCCACACACGCCGATGCAATGACTAAGCATGTTCCCACGAGTACTCCGAGGACTGGGTTCCACATGATGCCCGCGGTTGAAGCAAATAAGGCGCCTGCCAGCGTATGAAGGGCATTGCCCCGAATAATTCCGGGCTTCGTAAGAGTATAGAGGTCTTTAAAGTAGCCCATTAGAATCCTTTTTTATTCTGTTCTTTCATGTATTCATTCATCGCTTCACCGCTCATACCCATGCGGTAGTCTAAATTCTGCATGATCCACAGAGAACCTATGACGATTACCAGCATCATGAGTATGGTAAAGCCGAATGTTACAGACCGATCACGTGAGTGGCCCGTAATCCGTAGATGTAAAAAGCATACGAGTTGCACAGCTAGCTGTACTGCAGCGAAGATTAGAACAACAATCATAGTTGCGTGCGCCGATGTGAAAATATGAGCCGTTACCAGTAGGTAGCTCGCCACACTAAGTAGCAGTGCCGAAGCGAAGCCGATGACGTATCTAACGACCAGTGTGCTGAACGAATCTTGACTCATAACGCAGCCCCCAGGTAGACAATACTAAATATGAATATCCATACGAGGTCGAGGAAGTGCCAGAACAGCGAGAATAGCGTTAATTTACGCATGGAATCGTCTGTGCGGCCAAACTTGAGTACATAAGTGAGCATTGCACTGCCCCAGATTAATCCAATGAAAATGTGCAACCCATGCGTCGCGACAAGGGTGAAGAATCCACTCAAGAATGCGCTTACCTGCCATGTATGACCTTCATGAACTAGCTCGGTGAACTCGCTTAATTCTAAGACAAGGAATGTCGCTCCAAGTAGAAGAGTGAATATAAGCGAAGCGATAGAAAGTGTCTTCTTACCAAATCGGAGTGCTAAGACAGCAATGCCGCATGTGAAGCTACTGGCGAGCAGAACGATTGTTTCGATAAGAGCGTAGCTTGGGTCGAGTAGCTCCGCTGCAGTCGGTCCATCGGCATTGTTTGGTCGCAGTATCATATACGTTGCAAAGAGACTCGCGAACAAAATGATATCCGTCATAAGGTACAACCAGAATCCGAATTCAGCCTTATCGTATTTTTCAATCACATGTTTCGTAGATCGTTGACTCATTTCATTGCCCTCGCAGATTCGTGGAACAGTTCATTGGCACTGACATGATACTCGCTATCCTGAATGCTAAGTGTGCGCTGCAATACTATAGCGATAATGGCAATGATGCAAAGTAGCGCTAGCCACCATAGGTGCCAGATAATGCCGAAACCGAATATACCCGCAATAACTCCGATATATACACCGATGCCTGTATTTTTAGGTAGCCAAATGTCTTTAAATTCTTTTTGCTTAATTCCGGTCTTACCAGCCTGTTTCATATGCCACCAATCATCTCTGCGTGTAACGCGTGGGATAACCGCAAAGTTGTAATGAGGCGCAGGCGAAGGCACCGACCATTCGAGTGTTCTACCGTCCCATGGGTCCCCATTATCGTCACGAAGTTCTTTTCGCTTCCATACGCTGTAGGCGAGTTGCAGTAAGAATAACCCTATGCCTCCTGCGATGACGAGCACTCCGATCCCACTGGTAATAAATAGTGGCTGCCAGGTTGGATCACTGTAGCTATCGAGACGTCGAACAGCTCCCATAAGACCAAGAATGTATAGAGGAATAAATGCGAGAATAAATCCGACCTGCCAAAGGATCGCTGACCATCGCCCTAATCCGTCGTGCAATTTAAATCCAAATATCTTTGGGAACCAGTGTGTAATACCCGCGAAAAATCCGAACACCACGCCGCCAATAATGACGTTATGGAAATGAGCCACCAGGAACATAGTGTTATGTACCTGGAAATCAAGTGCAGGTACAGCCATAAGCACACCCGATACTCCACCAAGTGTGAAGGTAACCACGAATGCTAAGAACCAGACCATTGGTGCCTTGAACTCAATGCGCCCTTTATACATAGTAAACAGCCAGTTGAAGATTTTTACCCCTGTTGGAATCGCAATAACCATCGTCATAATGCCAAAGAACGCGTTCACGTTTGCACCCGCTCCCATGGTGAAGAAATGATGCTGCCAAACGATAAATGAAAGGAACATAATTGCAATCAACGCATACACCATAGTTTTGTATCCAAATAGTTTTTTCTTTGAGTACGTCGCTACAACTTCAGAGAACACTCCGAATGCCGGTATCACTAGAATATACACTTCCGGGTGGCCCCATGCCCAAATAAGATTAATGTAGAGCATTGGGTTACCACCTGCGTCTGAGGTAAAGAAGTGCATGCCCATTGTTCGATCGAGACCAAGTAGCGCCAGTGTTACGGTGAGAATCGGAAACGCTAGCATGATCAGCACGCTCGTTACCAGAACGCTCCAGGAAAATACTGGCATCTTCCACAAGGTCATACCTGGAGCACGATGCTTAATGATTGTCGTGAAGAAATTAATTCCCGACAGAAGACTTCCGATACCGGCTATCTGCAGTGACCATATCCAGTAATCAACGCCTGGTCCCGGGTTGTACTCAAGCCCCGTCAACGGTGGGTACCCTAGCCATCCTCCGTTTGAGAAGCCACCGAAAACGAGAGACAGGTTTATCAGCACCATACCGGCTATAAAGAGCCACAAGCTGATCGAGTTCATCATCGGAAACGCCATGTCGCGTGCACCAATCATGAGCGGTAGCACACAGTTAATGAGTCCGAACGCTAGACCCATAGCCACGAAAAATATCATTATCGTGCCGTGTGCCGTAAATACTTGCTGGAATGTATCTGTTGTGAATGGTCCCTCGGCACCGTTCACGGCGAGCGCCGTTTGCAATCTCAACATCGCTGCGTCCGCCACACCACGTAGTAGCATAACGATTGCGACGATCATATACATGACCCCGATCTTCTTTGCATCCAGACTTGTCAGCCAATTTTCCCAAAGCCAGCGCCACCGCTTTAGGTACGTGATCAATGCAACCAGTCCAAGGACTGTGAGAGGCATGCCGATAGCCGCTCCAATTGTGACTGGATCTTTCGGGAAGTACTCAAGCGACAAACGCCCTACCAGAAAGTCGAATAGTTCGCTCATGATGCACCCTCCATGTGGTGCGAATGACCATATTTGTTCATGATTGTATTAAACAGCTTCGAATTCGTAACTTCGTACGTTTTTTCAGCTGTCACACTCTCCGGTTGTTCAAGTGATTCGTATTGTTTCATATTCATTTTTTCAGGAGATGCACTCGCTTGTATAGCCCAAGCACCGAAGTCCGTTTGACTAATCACCTTTGTCCTAAAAGTCATCTTAGCATAACCTTCGCCGTTAATATTGGTTGTGTAGCCGGTATATTCGCCAAGTTTATTCGCCTTGAGATTTAATTGTGACTGCATCCCGTTCATCGCATAGACCTGTGAACCCAACGACGGTATCCAGAAGGCACTCATAGGCGCATCGGCAGTCATCGAGAACTTGATTGGTCTGTCTACTGGTAGCGGTAAGTAGTTTAGGGTTGCAACTTGCTGCTCTGGATAAATAAATAGCCACTTCCAGCGTAAGGCGACTACCTGCACTTCAAGTGGCTCTCCACCTGATAGAGGCTTGTACGGATCGAGGCTATGACTTGTCGTGTATGTGAGAACTCCGAGTACGCCAATAATGGCAATTGGTATTCCCCACCATAACCCTTCTAGAATCTTACTTTCGCCCCAATCTGGTCGATAATCGGCTTTTACGTTTCGAGCTCTGTATCGCACAGAAAAATAAACAAGCATAGTAAAAACTGGCACAACTACCAATGCACTGAGAAAGAGCGCAAACATGAGAATACCGTGCTGAGCAGTTGCAACCTCTCCCGTAGGCTGCAAGACATCAATTTGTCTGGTGCTCGCAAGAAACCAAAACCATGCGACAATGCTGATCGCGACCAGGACAGCTGCAACAATACTCACGACCCGCTTCATATGTGTCTACATGATATCGCTAATGGTTATGCGTGACAAGCTATGCAGCTAGAGGCTGGCTTGCGATTCTGCCTCAGCCGCATCTGCATCGTCGAAATCGAGTTCACTAAGAGCCTTTTCTGCCTGCTCAAGATCGGCTTTGGTGGTAATAACCTCTACGGTCTTACCCGATGATAGTGAGGAAGACTGCGCGGTCACATCTGCTTTGGTGAAGGCTTTCCAGCCAACATATCCAACGCCTGCGAGTAGCAGTACGACGCCAAGAAGGATAAATCCTTCTACGACTGAGAATCCGTTTGGGCGCTTCATGACTATTCCTGCGCCTCACTTGCTTGTTGCTGATTTACGAATTCCTGCTTAACTACATGAATCAAAGCAATGATACTGTCACGATATTCACGAAGTGAGGCTCGCTTTGCTTCACGAATTTCTTTCACACCGCTTGACGGATCGCTACCATCGACTGAGCTGCAGTCGAATTGCTGATTTTCCATAACTTCTAATGCAGCGATTGCGGCAGATTCTTTCTCATTGGCTGTCGCGGCAGCTGCGGTATATGCTTCACTTGCAATAGATTTCTTAGTGGCAAAATCGGTAACCTTACTTTCGAGGCGCTGCAGGTTTTCAAGATGTCGATTACCAACAGCAGTACTTGCATCAAGGAGCCGATTAATGTCATTTTGCTTCGATTCACATTTTGCCAGCCGTTTGCCCTCAAGCATTTCACGGCGGTTCTCAGCCTTCATCTCAAGCTTCTCTTGAAGTTCCGCTCGGCGCTGCTCAACTTGACCTTTTTGAGAAGTAATTTGGTCATTCAACTTCGATGTACCATCTTCGACTGTTTTACGAACAGATTTTGTCGTTTGATCAACAGTACTCTCGACTGTCTTAGTGACTTCATTGGTGACACTCCGCGTCGTCTCTCCAAGACCGATAAGCGCGTACGTAGAAGAAGTGCTTGCGAGTGAAAAGGCGATAGCCAAGACTCCCAAGGCGATACTTTTCTTCACGATCTCTGTTTCCTCCGTTACGTTTGAGTAAGATTATACCATTAGCAAGTTATATACGAAAATCCGCCAATGTAATCGGCGGATTTTCGTATCGTTAAGCTCTGGCTACTTGCTCGCGCGCTTCTCGATGATTTCCTGCGCAACGTTCGGTGGTACTTCTTCGTACTGCGCGAGTTCCATAGTACTTGCAGCACGGCCTTGGCTCATTGAACGGATATCACCCGTGTAGCCAAACATACTAGCAAGCGGAACATATGCTTTGATCAGTTTAGCGCCGCCCATTAGATCTTCCATGGCGTCAATTCGGCCACGGCGAGAGTTGAGGTCACCGATGATATCGCCCATGAAATCTTCTGGAGTCGTAACTTCTACTTTCATGACTGGTTCAAGCAAGATTGGTTTTGCCTGCTTAATACC
>DJJF01000044.1:13930-14237 GCA_002434005.1 Candidatus Saccharibacteria bacterium UBA6575
TTTTGCCTGCTTAATACCTTCACGTGTTGCGAGGCTACCTGCAAGCTTGAAAGCAAGTTCGCTTGAGTCCACGTCGTGATAACTTCCGTCGTAAAGCGTCGCCTTGACGTCGACGACTGGATAGCCAGCGATAACACCACCGTCCAGTGTTTCTTTCACACCTTGCTCGACAGGCTTACGGTATTCCTGCGGTACGACACCACCCTTAATCTCGTCGAAGAACTCGAAGCCCTTACCTGTCTCATTCGGTTCGAAACGAATCCAAACGTCACCATACTGACCACGTCCACCAGACTGCTTGGCGTGT
>DJJF01000044.1:14554-14738 GCA_002434005.1 Candidatus Saccharibacteria bacterium UBA6575
CATCTTTTCCTGGTCAGCCTTTGTTTTAGGTTCAACGGCAATTGATACTGGTGGATCTGGGAACACAATCGACTCTAGCGCAATTGGGTGCGCTGGATCAGTTAAGGTATGACCGGTAAAGGTGCCTTTGAGCCCCACGACTGCCGCTATATCACCTGCGCTCACTGAATCGATTTCTTCACGC
>DJJF01000044.1:14941-15211 GCA_002434005.1 Candidatus Saccharibacteria bacterium UBA6575
ATCGATTTCTTCACGCTTGTCTGCGTGCATTCGAACGATACGTCCAACGCGTTCTTTTTCACCAGTTGTGGTGTTCAGCACGTAGCTTCCAGCGGTCAATTTACCTGAATAAACACGAACGAAGATCAGCTTACCTACGAATGGGTCAGTAGCGAGCTTGAAGGCCAGAGCGGCCATTGGTTCTTTTTCATCTGGCTTACGTGACACTTGGTCACCGGTCTTAGGGTTTGCACCCCAGATTGCATCAACATCGAGTGGACTTGGCAAGTA
>DJJF01000044.1:15497-15666 GCA_002434005.1 Candidatus Saccharibacteria bacterium UBA6575
GCCTTCGAAGAACTTGTCCATTAGCTCATCTTCAGCTTCAACGGCTGCTTCGACGAGAAGTGCGCGTGCATTGGTTGCCTTTTCAAGCATATCGGCTGGAATTTCACCTTCGACCAGCTGCTTGTCAGTATAGTCACTGTAGGTGTATGCCTTCATCTCAACCAGGTCA
>DJJF01000044.1:15873-16156 GCA_002434005.1 Candidatus Saccharibacteria bacterium UBA6575
CAGGTCAACAAGACCGTTGATTTCCTTTTCAAAACCGATCGGAAGGTGAACAGGTAATGCATTCTTCGACAAACGAGTGTGGATGCTCTGCAGAGATTTGTAGAAGTCTCCACCAGTCTGGTTAATCTTGTTGATGAAACAGATACGTGGCACGCCGTACTTGTTTGCCTGGCGCCACACGGTTTCAGACTGCGCTTCGACACCCATTTTACCGTCAAAGATTGTTACCGCACCGTCTAGCACACGCAGGCTTCGTTCAACTTCGGCGGTGAAGTCGATGTGA
>DJJF01000031.1 GCA_002434005.1 Candidatus Saccharibacteria bacterium UBA6575
CGGATCATGCTGTTGACTATATCTTTGGTGGTAAAGATTCCAAATCAACCGTCTCAAACTTCTCAGTATCGCCCATGGGCTTCCAAAACAACGGCTCAGACAGTCACGACACAATATTTGTTGATATTACAATCGCCGCTGAGAGCACTACCACCGCAAACGGAGACGGGCTATGAGCCGAATATTTCGTATGAAACAATTAGTAATTAGCGTACTTATCAGTAGCGCGCTGGCGCTTAGCAACTCTGCTGTAACACTAGCGTTTGATCAGCAGTTCTACTCATCGAATGACATTTACTACTACGATCCCGATGCAGCCTATTGTGACAATGTAACCGAATCAACAACCGCAACTCCGAGCGTGCCAGTGAGCGACAACCTTGAAACATTACTGCGCTACTTTACGGGTAAGGGTTTTAGCCTTGCGGCGGCGGCTGGAATTGCCGGCAATATCATGCAGGAGTCTGGTTTCAACCCAGCTATCATCCAAGGTGGAGCTAATGCGACCGCATCAACTAACATAATGACTCTCAAATTCAGTAACGGCGAGCATAGAGGATTTGGTCTTGCACAGTGGACTGATGCTGGCCGCAAGCAAAACTTGGTCAATTTCGCGAAAAAGCAAGGCAAATCGATCATTAATTTGAATATGCAACTCGACTTTATGTGGCAAGAGATGAGTGCGAGCGGGTATTCGTACATGATTACTAGACTTAACACGAACACGAACGATCCAGTCGCTGCAGCTGCCGTGTTCCATGGCCTGACACCGAATATAGAAGCAGAAGGTTCAGCTATAAACCCAAGGTTTGCCGCATCCGGAGCAAAGCTTGGGTACGAACGTTCAGGTGACTCTTCAAATGAAGTAATTCAAAATCGTGGCGGCGCATCGGCATCATTCTATGCGTCGTACCAAGATACGATTACCGACGGAACGGGAGTAACGATCGCTACCGATACTGGCGACACCTCGATCGAGGCTTATAACCCCTCACTAGGTAGCTGTGACTCAGGCCAAAGCACGAACGACACTAGATCAATTGGCGTAGGGGAGGGTAATTTTACTGATAACGGCGAAGTGGCTGGCTGGGCGACTGTCCGCAAAAACTCACTCGCCGTCGACCGTATATTCGGATCAGCCTTAGAGGGCGACGGCTGGTGTGCATCTATCGTTTCGCGAACATGGCGCGGCCAGGATATCGGGTATGGAGTAAACTACGCTCGGACACTTTGGTATGTAAACCAAGATAACGGCATTGGACACGCTGATCGATCTCCAAAGAAAGGTGCGATTCTCATCTACGACTCCAACAACCAGCCAGCAGGACACGTCGTGATCTACCTCGGTGATAATAAGGTATTAAACGACGGAAAAGTTCGCGACGCATCGTACCTCGAGGAAGGCGGTTGGGGATTACTCTACCTTGGCTGGATCGATCCCAACGACTTAGGCTGGACCACAAAAGAGGCGACTGATACATATATAAGAACAGTAATGGGGCGATTCGATGAATAATTCATTTTCAAGAAACTTCGTGGTTGGATCGGTATTTTTACTCGTCATCGTGGCTCCCGTGCTAGGTTTCATACTCGCGTCGGTATTTACTTCGCAAACAGAGGAAGCCACACTTCACCCTGAACCACGCTCAAACGAACAGTTACTTACCGGCGTAGAACAAGGCCTTAAGGAATTCGATATGCAATCATCTGGTGATATGAGCCTCGTTTCGAGTAAGCGGTTTAACGACCTATGGTATCTTGTGATAATAAAGCAAAAAGACGGAGGTAACTCCGCATCGAACGAAGAGACATCTCCAGCTATAGTCGGTGATTTCAGGAATAATCCAGATAAACTCACACTCGTTGTTCCTCCGGGTGGCAGCCTTCAGTACCCTGACATATCAGAAAGTATGGGAATCCCGTATGAGCTCATTACGCGGTTCAATTCCGTAAAGGAGGATAAGTAATGCTCTACGAATATCTCATAAAAGGAAGAGTAGTTATAGTCGCCCTATTATTCCTCTTAAGTATTGGCTTATGGTATTCGATATTTTCAGGTGTAGTCGCAACCGATCGCAACACGGGCATGCAAAGCGACAATTTGTCAGGCGCGAGTTATAACAAGACAGCGGTAAACTCGGATCGAAGTATTAATCCACTCGCACCATACTTTGTAGGTTTCGAACATCTTAGGGAGTCTGGCATAACCAACGAAAACCAACTATATATTAAAGATCTTATAACCAATTATGTACTGTACGAGAAAGAAAAGGTGTACGCCAAGGTTAGTTATGTCGACGGCTCACTTACGGGCCCAAAGATAAATGGTCTTGATATGACGTACGTTTTTACAATTGGTATTAATGATAGTAAAGATGCTGAAGTTTCACTCGCGTCGAATGTTGTTACGAAGAGTAAAACAATTAGTATCAAGCCGCTGAACGGTGAAAAAACCCTCAAGAAGACATTTACCGTCGCTGAGCCTAATTAGCTCTTGAGCGGCATAATAATATGCTTATACACTGGGTCTTTTACAGCCTCCGTAAGAACACATGGTGCGAGTTTACCCGAGAAACCAAAATTCACTTCATTCGATGTCACCGCGTTTAGAGCGTCTATCAAGTAACGTGAGTTAAGGCTTACTGATGCCGATACGCCGGTAGAAGTGACATTTACTTCTGAGGAATTCTCGCCGACTTCGGAAGCAATAGAGTGAATTGTTAGCTTTGCAGCGTCCGTGTCGAGTGTAAGAGTGATGCCGCCGCCAGATTCACGAGCAAAGAGGCTTGCGATCTTAATAGTACGCATGAGCTCTGATCTGTTAATCGTGAACGATGAATCCGATGTGGCTGGAATTAATTGCCTGTAGTCAGGGAAGTTGCCATCTATCAATCTACTGGTTATTTCCACTTCTGCGAGCCTAAAAGTAACCTGGGTTTCATCGAACAAGATCTCGACTTCACTTGTGTCATCACGAAGTGTGCGAATAACTTCTTGCAGGGTAGTGGTTGGAATAACTGCTATTACATCGCTCGCTGTGTCGACGATGCGCCGTTCAGTTAACCTATACCCGTCAGTCGCAGCAAGATATAAATTATTTTCAAACGAGTGCCAGTATACGCCAGTGAGGATCGGACGAGTTGAATCGCTACTTGCGGCTATGACTGTCTGGGCTACAGATTGTTTGAAATCGTCCGATGCAATACTGTAACTAACAGCTTTTTTATCGTCGATAACTGGAAGTTCAGGAAATTCCTCATCATCCACTCCGTTAATAGTCGAGGATGATGTATCAGCTTTAATATGAAGCTTTGCGCCATTAGTAGTTAGCGTTATTTGACCCTTTGGTAGGTTCTGTAGAAAGTCACTCAGCAGTTTTGCAGGGACGGTGAGGGAACCGGGTTTAATGACTTTAGCACCAATCTTGTGACTCGATGCGACTTCTAGGTTTGTTGCAGCCACAAGAAGTCTCGATCCATCTGTACGAAGAAGTATGTTCGAAAGGATAGGGAGTCCTGCTTTACTGCTCGCTACTCGACTTGCGTTACTTAGTGCGAAGCTCAAGTTTTCCTGGGTTACTGTTACTTCCATTATTTTAAAAATCCTTTCTTCTTCGTAGTAGTAATAGGGTCTGTGGAAATGTGGATAGTCAGTTGGTCTATAAGATAGAAAAACGATGATTTTGCCTGTGTAAAATAGTTTGGAAAACGGTCGGTAACTTTTCGGAAAACTCCCAACTTTCCACGGACAGATGCGGACGTATACGTTGCATAGGCACTGTGTGTGGAAACACTCTGACAGGTTATCCGACCGCTTATTGGCAGGTTTCCCACAGTGTATCCCCAGGCTGTTTGCAGGTTAAACATATAACTTCTCTCGCAGTTCAGCGACTTGTTCACGAATAAGTACATCGAGCTTTACGGCTTTCTCGATCTTTTCGACAGAATGGATCGCGGTCGTATGGTCTTTGCGGCCAAGTTCCTGAGCAATTTTAGGGAAGCTCAAATGGAGTTCGCTTCTAAGAAGATACATTGCAATCTGACGCGGTGTAACAATATGCTTATCACGCTTCGCGCTGCAAATCTCTGCCGAGGTGAGTTGGAAGTGTTTCGCAGTGCGATCAATGATCTGTTTTGAAGTAAGGTGCTGTGGGCGAGTTCGCCTAACATTTCCAATCAACCCTTCAGCCATTGCAATATCAGCTGGTACACCGCGCATTTCGGAATACGCTAGTAGCTGATTTAGAGCGCCCTCTAGCTCGCGAATATTTGTTTTTATACTATTCGCAAGGTATTCAACGGTTGCTCGGTCTATTTCGGCAGATGAAGCGGCGGCTTTTGCTTCCAAAATTGCGCAGCGTGTTTCGAAGTCTGGCATTTGGATGTCAATCGACATACCCCATTCAAACCTGCTTCTTAGACGTTCGGTGAGCGTCGGTATATTACGCGGCGGCTTGTCACTACTTATGATAATCTGCTTATTTGTCTGGTGCAGGGCGTTAAACGTGTGAAAGAATTCTTCCTGGGTTTTTTCTTTGCCGGCGATAAACTGCATATCGTCGACAATTAAAACGTCAACATTACGATATTTATCAGCAAACCCCTTTTTCTTAAATCGTATACTCTCCAAGAAATCATTCACGAATGTTTCTGAACTGATATATAACACCGTTGTATCAGGGTCCCGAGTGGTAATTTCATTACCAACCGCCTGGATTAAGTGTGTTTTACCAAGCCCAACACCTCCGTAAAGGAATAGTGGGTTATATTTTGAGCCTGGATTCTTGGCAACCGCTTGGCATGCGCTGTACGCAAGGTCATTACTAGAACCCACAATAAAGTTCTTAAACGTATACCGCGGGTTAAGCCCGTTCGTGATAACCTTTGTTTTTATAGGCGCTACTAATCGATCAGCTGCGCTGGTTATAGGCGCCGAACGAGTCGTCTCTCTTGAAGTACTTTGTCGTTTTTGATTTGTTTTTACAATGTAGTTGATCGACGATGGCGTGACACCGTTTTTTTCGAGGATCGACTTAATTTGATCATTAAACTTCACTTCAAATTGGCGCTGGGCAAAAATATTCGGTACCGCAATTGTTACGCTGTCGTTCGTGTTTTCAAGCAGCTCGGTATTTTTAAACCATGTCATAAACGTGGCATGGGAGACCGATACCTCGATCTCACCTAAAACACTTTGCCACAATGACTGACTCAACCTAACTCCCTAACCCGGTATTATCCGGCGTTGATTACTCCTTATATTGTAGCCAACAAAAAAGTTTTCCACAATCTGATATTTGCTTAAGAGTGCATCGTGGGGAGTAGGGATACAGGTCACAAGTTTTCCACAGGTCGCCATTTCATCTGTTAATGTGTGGATAACTCTAGGGTAAATGTGGACAACCACATAGGTACTACACAACAATCTATTCGTATATTCAACCATACCCCTTGAGAAGAAGGCGAATTTAGAGTATAATCGACCACTGATATGCCAAAACGAACTCACCAACCACATACACGTCACCGCGCTCGTACTCATGGGTTCCGTGCTCGTGTTTCGACCAAAGCTGGTCGCGCAGTGCTGAAGCGCCGCCGCGCAAAAGGGCGCGCTCGCTTAGCGGTATAACCATTTAACCGCTGATATGGTAAAAATCCCGCTATAAACGCGGGATTTTTATATACTACTTCTATATGCTTGCGAATAAATATCGGTTTCATGGTCACGGCAGCTTGCGGTATGTGTATGCCAAAGGTACGGTTACGCGTTCGAAGTATTTCCTATGTAAAACCACTTCGAATCGTCGCCGAAATGAACCGCGTGTTGCTGTGGTCATTAGTAAGAAGATACTTAAATCTGCTGTGAAGCGAAACCGCGTGCGTCGACGAATGTACGAAGCAATCCGTTTGGAGCTGCCTGTTATTAACCCATCGTGCGACATTGTATTTATTGTAATATCACCGGAACTTCTGACTGCCACACCAGAAAATCTCAAGGCGGCGCTTACGAGTTGTTTGGCGAGTGCTGACCTCTACAACCAGCCTGAAAGCTGATATACTACTACGTGATATCCACCTAACATAACTTTAGTAAAGGCACCGTGTGAACATTTTCGAGCTTGTCGTCGTTCAGCCTATATTCAACCTTTTAATGGGACTTTATGCGGTCGTACCAGGCCGTGATTTTGGCGTTGCGATCATTATATTTACGGTGATCGTGCGATTTGCGCTGTATCCACTAACGCGGAGTATGCTTCACCAAACCAAGGCAATGCGGAAGCTTCAGCCGGAGTTAGCTCGAATTAAGAAGCAATCAAAAGGTAACAAACAGGCTGAAACTATGGCCATGATGGAGCTTTATAAGAAGCACGGTGTTAGTCCGTTTCGTTCTATTGGTATTTTGCTTATCCAGCTCCCAATTTTCTTCGCACTTTTCCAGGTTATTCAGATATTTACAAACCACCGCGACCAGATTGCAAAGTTCACATACGACTTCCTTGAAGGTGTTACACCGATTCGTGACCTCATTACGAGCCCTGATGCGTTCAATGAAAAACTATTCGGTATTATCGATCTCACGAAGGCGGCTATAACAAACAACGGCGTCGATGTGTTCCTGGTCGTTCTTGCGGTCGTAGCCGGTATTACGCAGTACGTCATGAGCAAGCAGACTATGCCAAAGAACCAAAGTAAGCGTCGAATTCGCGACATTATGGCAGAGGCAGCCGAGGGCAAGCAAGCTGATCAGAGTGAAATGAATGCCATTGTCATGCAGCGTATGAGTAAATTACTCCCATTCTTCATGTTCTTCGTCATGATAAGCGTGCCTGGGGCGTTGGCACTCTACTATGCCGTTTCGAACATGGTTGCGGTTGGCCAGCAGGCATACCTTCTTCGTCAGGACGAAGAAGAGCTTGAAGAGGAAGCCGATAAGGGTATCGAAAAGCAGGAGAAGCAGGCTGCACGCGCAAAATCAAAATCATCCAAACCAGCTAATTCGAACAAGAGCGGTGCTACCGTTACGCGAATTGTCGCCAAAGATACGGGGAGGAAATAGGTATGGATCACGCAGCTAGTATCGAATACGCTAAGAAGTACCTCGAAGATCTCTTAAGCTTCTTCGGTGTCAACATAGAAGTCGAAGCAAGTGTTGAAGATGACGTAATCGAACTGAGCGTTCCGTCTACCGAAAGTAATAGTATTCTCATCGGTCGTAACGCCGAAACACTTCGGAGTCTGCAATACACCGTTTCTACGACACTGCGGAATCAAGATGCAGCACTGGTACGTGTAAATATCGACATCGCCGACTATAAGAAGCAACGCGCCGAAAAGGTCGCCGATAAGGCCCGCGGTTGGATCGAAGAAGTTCGTAAAAGCGGCGATAGTCATATCGCAAACTTAAACGCCGCTGACCGCCGCGTTGTACACCAGGTTGCTAAGGAATATGAAGACATCGAAACCTTCTCGGAAGGGGAGGGGCGGGATCGCCGCATCATCATCGCCCAAAAAAGTTCGTAAACTCCTACGAACTTTTTTCATACTAAAAATACAAAAAAATCAAATACAGATTATGTCAAAACAATATTTAACCAAAAAGTTAAATATATAGTTCTAAACAACTATTTCAATGCATCTAGGTATACGTTGTGGGTTTGTTCAGCCATGCGTCGCCATGAATACTTTTTGACTTGTTTGGACCCAGCTTCAATTAATTTGTTTCGTAGATCTTTATCCGTAATTACCCGCTCGATTGTCGCCGCCATATCATCCACAATTAACGGATTAAAGTATTCAGCCGCATCACCATATACTTCAGGTAAGCAGGTTGTGTTACTGCTAATAACCGGAGCACCAGCAGCCATAGCCTCAAGCCCGGGTAGCCCAAAGCCCTCCATAAGCGACGGGAACACATAGGCTTCGCAGTGTTGCATGAGCCAGTCACGCTGCTCATTAGGAATAAAATCAGTGAAGTGAATATTCTTGTAGCCATGTTTTTCAAAGTAGACCTCGTTGGCTTCAGTATCCGCAGCCTTCTTCCCTACTAGTACCAAGCCTAAGTCCGGATGCTTATCAAGAAGTTTTTGATGCGCCTCGCCAAGTCTTCGAATATTCTTGTAGTCTGGCTGCTGGCCAACGTACAGAATGAATTTTTTAAACGGCATCTCATATTTTGTAGCTTGCTCAATTTTTGTCTCAGCGGCTTCATGGGTGACAATAATTTTTTCACCCGGAACCCCCGATAGTTCTAGGACTGCTTGTTTGGTAAACTCTGTTGGAGTAAGTATATATTCACTATTTCGCGCAACGTTTATATATACAAATCGCCCGATTAGCTGCTTAAATCTAAATTCAATCGGGTTAATATCAGAATTCACAGTATTGAGCAGCGTCAGATCATGAAAGGTTGTTACTTTTTTACCTTTATACAGTACGGGTTGCTGCGGCATACAAAAGTGAACGAGATCTGGCACTAAGTCGTTTAATAATTTATTGAATCCAAGCTGTTCATCAAACGAGTAATTCGTAAAATCAGCGACGCGCACCGTAAAGTTGTCATTTGTTGGTGTCCAGTATGTCTCGTCTTTTTCGCGAACTAAGACCGTGTAGTGATTTACGGTATCTATCTTCTCAAGGTAATGCAGGAGGCGCTCAATATACGTACCGGTAGATGAGTTGATGATTCGTGCATCGATCGCAATATGAGCCATTGTGCTTACCGGTGAAATATCCTTCGAGCAGTTCGTTGGTTATTTGGGGGGAGATCAGGGTATATAACAGTATTCAAATACTCATTGGTAACGCGCTTATTTTTTTGAATACGCCTACGTTCTTTAAACGCATGTGGGAGTAACCCCACCCCTTTTAGGAGCCCAATGGTTGCTGGTTTGAATTGACCACGCAGCAGAGCACGCACATACATTAATCCGAAACAAGCGAAAAATCGTATACCAGTTAGGGGTAGCATGGCCAGCGGCACATCTTTCCAGAAGAATAACGGCAAGTTTTTAAACGTCTGCTGAACGGTAAAGCCAGGCATCTTACTACTGGTTGTGCCGTGGTCGTGATACGCAATGGCAGATTTTTCATAGTAGGCTCTGTGTCCCGCTAACTGAGCCCGAAAGCTTATGTCGGTATCTTCAAAATAGGCAAAGAATGTTTCGTCGAACAAACCAATATCTTTGAATAATTCAGTCTTATAAAGTGTTGCGCCCGCAGTACCACCAAACACAAACTCTGAGTCACGAGCTGCGTCGACTAGTTCGTCGCGTTGGCGTGGAAACGGTAGTCCCCACGCAGAGTACGAGTCACCGGTGCTTTCGATCTTCGAACCGTCGCCATTTAGCAGTAATCCTGTCGTAGCCGAGCTACCAACTTTTCTGCTCGCTTCGAGCAGCGTTTCGAGCCAGGTGTCGGTGATAATCGCATCATTATTCAAAAGCGCCACGTACTCATAGCCGCTTTCAATTGCATGGCGGATACCAATATTTACACCCCCGGAAAATCCGTCATTAACAGGGTTCTTAAAGAATGTAATTTTTTGGTGGTTATCATATACTTTCAGCTTCTCAAGAGAGTCGTCTTTCGAGCCGTTATCAATGAGGTAAATATGAAAATTTGCATACGTTTGCTTTAAAACCGCATCAACACAGGTTAGTGTTTCCTGCCAGCCGTTAAAATTCAGAATAACAACTAAGATATTAGATTCCGTAGACATTACCCTACCAGTATAAGCCACCTTTTATGAATATCGGTTACGTAATACTGTCACTCACCCTAGAAGTGTCTTATAATGGTGGAAGATTTATGAAACTATCGAACATCTTCAGTCGTCGTAACCGAATTCTTCTTCGTGAACTGGTGGTGACCGATTTCAAGTTGCGCTACCAGGGTTCTGTTTTAGGCTATTTGTGGTCGCTACTCAAGCCTTTATTCCTATTTGCCGTCCTCTATGTCGTATTTGTGCATTTCCTAAGATTTGGCTCCGATATTGAAC
>DJJF01000038.1:0-7032 GCA_002434005.1 Candidatus Saccharibacteria bacterium UBA6575
GCGCCGATCTTGTCTTTTTTCGGACGACGTTTGGCGTTCTGTTCGATGTACTCAATCATCTTTTCGGCCACGTTACGCCCGGTAATAAGCTCAGGGGTTTTGATGCTGGCGCTCGAATTTACCTCAAGAACCAACGGGCCGCGTTCGCTACGCATCATATCGACACCACAGATTGGTAGGTTCATAGCTTTGGCTGCCTTAAGAGCAGTCTTGCGCTCTTCATCGGTTAATTTGACGGCTATGCCTTCCCCACCCTGGTGCGTATTTGAACGGAAGTCACCATCGAGGCTCTGACGTTTGACGCTCGCCACGACGCGTCCACCAACAACGAGGGCACGAATATCCGTACCAGCTGATTCCTTCACGAATTCCTGCACAAGGAAGTTCACGCCCTCAACATAGAAGGCCTGCATTACGGCTTTAGCTGCTTTCGGTGTTTCCGCAAGCACAACACCATTGCCATGCGTTCCGCGAGCTACCTTGATAATCAATGGTGCGCCACCAGCAAGATCAACAATGTCATCGAAGCTGGCTGACTCGCGCGCGAAAACGGTTTTTGGAATGCCTACACCAGCTTTTGCAAGAACCTGATAAGCACGCAGTTTGTCACGTGATCGGTTGATAGCCAGACTGCTCGATGTAGTGAACGTACCTTGCGATTCGAATTGTCGCACGATCGCGGTGCCGTATTTAGTATAGCTTTGAGCAATACGTGGAATAATGGCATCGAACTTTTCTAGGCTTTCGCCTTTATAGCGCACAACAGCTGAGTTCTTTTCGATTGCAGTATACGCATCTTTATACTTCACGATGCTAACTTCGTGGCCTCGCTTCACAGCTTCTTCTTTTAGCCGACGGGTCGTGTAGTTGCCCGGGCCGTTCGATAAAATGGCAATTCTCATAGTCGGTCTCCTTCTGTACCTGGTGTGTTTTCTTGAATGTGATCGGCTGTTTGCTTTTTGACGTGGGCTTCACCGATAGAGACATCGACTATGAACTTACCACTCAACACGTTACGTCCAACAAGTACAGGATACACTTGTCGAGAACGATTCGCTAGGGTAAATGAAGCGCGAATTCTACGTCCGCTCAATTCTAGTAGAAGTAGTACTTTGTACCTCTCTTCTGTAACACCTATAGTGCTTTTGATCTTGCTCTTAGTAAAAGTGTTGACGTAATGACGATGCGGTTGGTGATGAGGGCTTGTTACGTCGAATAATACGAATGACAAGCCACCGTCTGCCTCCTCATGAATATCACTAGCCCAGATTGCTGATGTCTGAGCGCCTGTGTCTATACGAGCGGGTATATCGTGTACGTCTATTTCAACAAAAGAAACATATTCGGCACGTCCGAGCACATGTTTATCAATCTGTGATTTATCCATAAGGGTGGCTTCAAAATGATTAATATTTTGCTAGCCTGCCCTACGGAGTCATGGCTATTAATTCTATAGTATCACTTTTTGGTCAATAAGTCAATACAACAATGGCTTCGATAATTAGAATATACTGCGCTTCTTGGAACCAGCAAACTGCTCCAGTAGCTCTTTTTGCTTCTTCGACAACTTGGTCGGTGTATCCACTACAACTTGCACAATGTGTGCGCCGCGACGATCGCTGCGTAAATGTGGCACCCCATGGCCACTCAATTTAAAGTCTGTGCCGCTCTGAGTGCCAGCCGGCACTTTCATGCGTACTTTGCCATCGACGGTTTCTACGTCGATTTCAGCACCAAGTGTCGCTTCTACCATGCCGACATGTTCTTCGCTTAAGATAATATCACCCTCGCGTGTGAACTTCTTGTGAGCCTTCACTCGAATATGTACATACATATCGCCGTGCGGTCCATTCGCCATAGCTTCACCGCGCTCCTTAAGGCGAATTGTTGAACCGTCATCGATTCCAGCAGGAACTTTAATCTTTATCGTCTGCTTACGACGCTCTGTTCCACGGCCATGACAAACACTACAAACCTTTTCAGGAACCTTACCTCGCCCTTTGCATGTTTCACATGTTACTGCCTGTTGGATTGCACCAAACATAGTATTCATTACGCGCGTCTGCTGACCCGCCCCTTGGCATGTTGGGCATGTTTTAAGATCATGCCCAGGCTCAACAGTCGTGCCCTTACAATGTGTGCATTCGTCTTCCATATCGAAAGATAAATCTCGCTCAACGCCGAAAACGGCTTCTTCGAACGTAAGTTGTATTTGAGTTTCAACATCGCGACCGCGCTGCTGGCTACGACTTTGCTGGCCCCCTCCAAAGAATTGGCCGAAAATATCACCAAGGCCTCCGTCACCAAAATTAAATTCAAACCCTTGTCCGTTAAACCCTTCGAACGGATTACCGCCCGCGTAACCACCGCCTGATGCGCCACCGACACCTGCATGGCCAAATTGGTCGTAGCGTTGACGCTTTTGGGCATCTTTTAACACTTCATAAGCCTCATTGGCTTCTTTGAATTTGGTCTCATCACCGCCTTCTTTATCGGGGTGATATTTAACCGCAAGTTTGCGAAAGGCTTTTTTTATTTCATCGGCGCTCGCAGTTTTGGAAACGCCAAGAATTTCATAGTAATCACGTTTGCTCATTACTGTTATTTTAGCACTTGAGAGCCTCGAGTGCTAGTTTTTTGACTTGTCTACTGATGTAAATACAAACCGTCGTTGCGTCAGGAAATTCCACACTAATGAGCCAAAACCAGCCGCAAGCTTTGATAGGTTTGCTGCGATAACATCTACTGATGCACCCTCAATGCCTACTCCACTAACGATATCTTGCATAAGGCCGTTATCAAGCACGTACAAAATCGAGCTTTGAATTACTAGAATACTAATGACGACAGTTATGACATAGAGCAATAGAGTCATTTGCTCGCTATGCGCCTTGCCTTCAAACACGACAGTGCGATTAAGTATATAGCTAAGCGTACTCGAAGTTGTCGCAGAAACGATATTGGCGGCAATGAGCGGCCAGCCTAAAAGGTTTGCGAGTACGTTCAAGATTCCATAATCGACCACGGTTGCGACGAAACCGACAACAGTGAATAAACCGAATTCTTTCTTAGCCTTATCGACTGGCTTCTTTTTCGAAGCCATTAGAACTTATCGCGAATATGCGAGAAGCTAAATTCCCACGTCGCATCTGTCTTCTTATGTGGGTTGAAGATGTTCTGAGGATCGTAGATTGCTTTGATTTCTCTCATATAGCCAAGTACTTCTTCGCCGTACATTTCTTTCAGCCATGGACCGCGCACCATACCGTCGTTATGCTCACCAGATACCGAACCTCCGTAGTGGATCACCAAATTGTTAACTTCTTTCATGGCCGGCTCTAACTTGGCTCGCTCGTTTGGATCTTCGATCTTCATGAGCGGGATAACGTGGAAATTACCATCGCCCATGTGTCCAGCGATCGTTGCGAACAACTTATATTTTTTGATTATCTTGCGAAGCTTTGGCAAGAATTCCGCTAAGTGCGCAGGCGGCACCACAAAGTCGTCAATAAATGGCGCGGTGTGCTTATCTTTTACCTTGCTGCGAAGCAATTGGAAACTATAACGACGCATCACCCAGAATTTTTCACTCTTACCCTCGGTTGGTGTTTCTTCAAAGCCGTTAATCAAATACTTTGCACGCTTATCTTTTAGGTCGTTATGGAGTGCTTTAACCTTGCTGCGAACTTCTTCTTCCGTGTCACCATTGAACTCAACCATAAGCACGAGCTTTGGTATGCCACGCAGAAGCTGAAGGCCGTCTGGAATCAAGTTGATCAGTAGTCGTATAAAACGAGCTGGACCTAACAGCTTTAAGAAACTCGGCATGAATTTGATACTGAGCCATAGCGTCTTATCGTCAAAGCTTTCGAATGTAGCCGGGTTATGCTTGAGCACGGCTGGGATTAATTCGCCCAGATCGTCGATGTCGCGAAGGAACATGACCAGCAGTCCAGAGTGCGCCCTATGTGGCACAAGCTTGAGTGTTCCTTCGCTAATAAGCCCTAATGTTCCTTGCGCGCCTACAAATAACTTCGTAAGATCGAATATACCTGTCTCACGGTTCCATACATTCCATAGATGGTAGCCGGTTGAGTCTTTACTGACATTCGGCTTCGCAGCTTGTATTTGGTCGTAATGGGCCTCAAGCAACTCGAATGTCTGCTTATATAAGTTGCCCTCGTAGTCACCTTGGCTCATTTTGCGCACTAATTCGGCTTTATCGAGCGGCTTCACGACGTATTCATTACCGTCCGCTAGTATCATTTTGAGCTCAGTCACAAAGTTATCGGTTTTGCCATATTCTAGTGACTTTTCACCACCTGAGTTATTGCTCATCATGCCGCCGACGCTAGCGAGTTCTCGCGAAGCAGGATAGCTTGGTAATAACGAACCGTGTTTTAGGGTCTCGACCTCAAAATCCTTGTACATCATACCTGGCTGAACAGTTGCCTGAGCACTGTCGACGTTCACTAGGGTGGTCATGTGTTTCGAAACATCGAGCAGAATTGAATCACCTATTGCACCACCAGACATGTCAGTCCCCCGCGAACGCGGTGTGATACTAAGATTTGGGTTTTCAGCCTTGTGATCATTCACGAATTTAACGACGGCCTTTAAGTCTTCGGCATCTTTCGGATAGCCTACGACTTCTGGCTTCAGTTCGAACAAGCTCGCGTCGTGACTGTACATTTCACGCGTTTGTTCATCTATTTCAAGTTCACCTTTAAAAATCTGTGCGAGTTCTTTTTGAATATCCATTAGCTATATGGTATCCTGCGTGGTTCATAAGCACAAGCAACTACCAAGAAGTGTATACTTATCGGTAATGGCAACTTCGCAGCAACAATTTACACGCATATCTGGTAGAATCCTTGGAACACTTCGCGCTGAATGGCGACAGCTCTATAACCGCTACTTTGGTACAATCAGACGCTTTGACGGCAACGCCGAGGAAATTTGCCGGCAAGTCACTGACGAGTGTTGGAACGGTGACTACTTTAAAACGAGCCTTGGGCACTTTGAGCAGTTTTTCATTCGAGACTTCGGTACAGTAGCAGAAAGTCTTTGCCGCACAGGTTATAAAAAACACGTGCTTCACACCATTAAATGGGCACTCATGAATTATCGCCGTAGTGCCACCGTTACTACATGTATCGATCGTCGTGGTGATTGTTTCAATGCACCAATGCATGCTATCGACTCGCTTCCGTGGCTCCTTCACTGCATCCACGTAAGTAACTACGACCTGAACAAAGCAGAGCGCGAGTTTCTTGAACACGAACTACGCAAATTCGTAAAAAAATACCTCGATACAACCGGACACGTTCGGCCTATAAAGTTTGGTGAAATGCGCGACGCAGTTATATATGACCGCAGTGCATATGCCGTAAGCCTGGTGGGACGCATGGCCTGGTGCGTTGAGCAGCTTGGCCTCGGAAGCTTTCCATTCAACTTGCAGATGTATCAGAAAGAGCTAATTACCCGCTACTGGAATGGTCAGTATTTCAATGCCGACCGCATGACTGATGCGTTTGTAGCTGAATGTGCTCTCTTTCCATTCTTCCTAGGAGTCATTGAAGATGAAGCAATGGGCGCAGCAACATTTGATTACATCACGACCAACAACTACGACGACCCGTTCCCCATGATCTACACCAAACAGCCAGAGGCGTTTAACTACCACTGGTGGATGACTAAGCCATTCATGCCACAATACGAAGGCTACACATTATGGAGCTGGCACGGTATGTTCTACCTGCATTCGCTTCGCCGCTTCAAGCGCTCCGAGTTTGAAGCGCAGCGCGAACGATTCGCAAAAGGTATGATCGAACAGCATGGCACGTTGCCCGAAATGCTAAACCGCGATGGGAGCTGGTACTATGCACCTGTATATCGGGGAGACCCAGGGATGGTGTGGGCAGCGCTATATGTCGATCTAGCCCAACTTGAGCCAGTCTATTAACGCTGCTTCAGTTGTGCCTGCTGGATATACGCGTTTGGACTCATATTAAACAACTCGTACTCTCTTTCGTATTTTCGGAGGTTCCGAGTGTTCCAGAATATGATGATCGGATTGATGAGCAGTGAAAGCGTGCTCCACCAACCTACAAGTGCATTGTACACGTTTATATCTTTAGTCTTCTTCCGTACAGCTTCTGGATCCCCACGCAGTCGCATAGATCGTTGGTGCCAACCCAGAAGTAATCCAGTATGCCGTCTTATTACGAGAACTGGCGCATACATGTACTGATCTTTCATGACTTACTTAAAATATAAAGTTGCCACTTACGCGGCAACTTTATTTACTTCTTTTCTTTTTCGTCGACGACTTCGCCTTCTACAGGCTCGCTCTTATCAGACTTTTTGTCTTCACCCTCTTCGGAAGCAGGTGCCTCTTCCTTAGCGGCTTCTTCGTACATCTTAGCGCCGATTGGCATAATAGTGTCTGTCAGCTTTTTAGCTGCAGCTTCGAGAGCATCTTTGTCAGCTGAATCGTCAGCTTGAACTTTTTTAGCTTCAGCGACAGCGTCTTCGATCACCTTCTTATCCTCATCGCTAATCTTTTCAAATTCCGATGGCATTTTTTCGGCTTGGTAAATACCGTTTTCGAGCGCATTGCGGGCATCAACCGACTCACGCTTCTTCTTGTCTTCATCGGCATGCGCTTCAGCTTCTTTTTGCGCTTTTTCAATGTCCTCTTTGCTCATGTTGCCAGAGTCTTGAATGGTGACAGAGTTTTCTTTACCAGTACCCTTGTCTTTTGCAGTAACATTCAAAATTCCGTTTGCATCAAGGCTAAAGGTAACTTCAATTTGTGGAACGCCACGTGGAGCGGGTGCAATTCCGTCAAGTACAAAGCGACCCAGAGACTTATTGTCAGCTGACATTTCGCGCTCACCCTGCAATACGTGAATTTCAACTTGCGGCTGGTTATCAGCGGCGGTACTAAAAGTCTCCGACTTTGAAGTTGGAATAGTAGTGTTTCGTTCAATCAGCTTGGTGGTTACGCCACCCATAGTTTCAATACCA
>DJJF01000038.1:7103-32380 GCA_002434005.1 Candidatus Saccharibacteria bacterium UBA6575
AATTTCAACTTGCGGCTGGTTATCAGCGGCGGTACTAAAAGTCTCCGACTTTGAAGTTGGAATAGTAGTGTTTCGTTCAATCAGCTTGGTGGTTACGCCACCCATAGTTTCAATACCAAGCGAAAGCGGAGTCACGTCGAGTAACAGCACATCCTTAACATCACCCTGCAGCACGCCGCCCTGGATCGCAGCACCAATTGCTACAACTTCATCTGGGTTCACACCTTTTAATGGGTCTTTTCCAAAAATCGTTTTAACCTTTTCAACCACGGCTGGCATACGAGTCATACCGCCAACAAGTACAATCTCGTCGATATCGCTTGCTTTTACATCGGCGTCCTTGAGTGCTTTTTCAACAGGCTCAACTAAGCGATCAATCAGGTCTTTCACAAGTTCCTCGAGCTTAGACTTAGTAAGTTTGTACTCGAAATGCTTTGGACCATCGGCATCAGCAGTAATGAATGGGAGATTGATTTCGTATTCGCTGGTGGACGAAAGTTCTTTCTTTGCCTTTTCGGCTTCATCCTTCAAGCGCTGCATGGCAGCCTTGTCGCTCTTAAGATCAACACCTTCATCGTTCTTGAATACATCAAGGAAGTGGTTCACGATGCGGTTGTCGAAGTCTTCGCCACCTAGATGTGTGTCACCATTGGTAGAGCGAACTTCAAATACGCCGTCACCCAGTTCTAGAATAGAGACATCAAAGGTACCACCACCAAGGTCAAAGACAGCAATCTTTTCATCTTTCTTCGAATCAAGTCCGTATGCTAATGCGGCTGCGGTCGGCTCGTTAATAATTCGCTTTACTTCAAGGCCAGCAATCTTACCAGCATCTTTAGTAGCCTGGCGCTGTGAGTCATCGAAGTATGCAGGTACAGTGATCACCGCTTCGGTTACACTTTCACCAAGAAAGCTTTCAGCATCTGCTTTGATTTTTGAAAGAATCATGGCTGATACTTCTTCAGGACTATAATCTTTATCGCCCATCTTTACTGCTACGCCATCGCCCTTTTTGACGATTTCGTATGGCATGATGTCATGGTCCTTTTGGACTTCCTTGTCGCTAAATTTACGGCCAATTAAGCGCTTTACACCGTAGATGGTATTCGTTGCATTCGTTACGCGCTGGCGCTGTGCAACCTGGCCAACTAAACGTTCACCTTTTTTATTGATAGCAACGACACTCGGTGTTGTTCGGTTACCTTCGGCATTTGCAATAACTTCTGGCTTACCAGCCACCATATACGCAAACGCGCTGTTAGTTGTACCAAGGTCGATACCAATGATCTTACCCATAAAACCCCTTTCGTTTAGGAATAAATAAATTGTAGTTCGTTATTTACTATTTTAGCACTCCTCGCTGTACAGTGCTAAATATATTCTTAGTATAAAGAAGTTAGCACTCTCATGTCAAGAGTGCTAACTTTGTAATTCTAAGGTGTTATTTAGACTTTTATCGTCTTTCTTCGGAACAAATATGCTGCAATTGGCATTGCAACCACAATGGCTGCCACACACCATACCACAGCTAGCCATGCGCTGTTATCCACCGGCGTTCCAAGCATTAGGGCTCGTACCGACTCAATAACATGCGTAATTGGCTGATTCTGTGCAAATGGTTTAATCCAATCCGCAAGCGAATCTGTTGGTGCAAATGCTCCCGATGCGAAAGTAAGCGGGAATACGACCAAAAAGCTCATCCACTGTACGCCTTCGACTGATTTTGCGAGCACCCCCATGATGGCGCTCACCCAGCTAAACGCCAGCGTGAACAACACCAGAATTCCGATGATCGCCATCCACGCACCAAAATCTGCTTTAGGCTGAAAGCCGAACAGAAGCCCGGTGAGTAGCATAACCACCGTTGATATGCCATTTCGGAACAAGTCAGACACAACATGGCCGTTAAGAACTGCAATGTTACTCATTGGCAAGCTCTTAAATCGATCCACAATTCCGCGCTGCAAATCGTTCGCCACCGCGATTGATGTTGTCGTGGAACCAAATGCTAGCGTTTGTACAATGATGCCGGCCATAAGGAAGCTCACATAGTTTATGTCTGACGGGAGCGCTAGTCCAACCGCGTTAAATACAGCAGTAAACAGCACAAGGAACATAATCGGCTGCAAGAATGTGCCGAGCAGTTGATCGGTGTTACGTAAAATATGCGTACTACTGCGCTTGATCATGAGTAAGCTATCGAAGATAGCTGACACAATTTTTGGGCGCTTTACGAACTCAAGTGTTACTTCATTCGATTCAGCCATTACTTCTTTCCCTTCTTAGCTGCAGTAGCAGGTTTCTTCGTTTTACCTGTTAGACTCAAGAACACATCGTCGAGTGTTGGCTTATGAATCGCCATGGATGAAACAGATATTTTCGCTTTGGTAAGTGCAGCAAGTACCGCAGCGACATCTTTATTCGTGTCATTAATAACCGTAGTTGCGGTAAGTTCCTTGTTGCTTGAATCAGCGATACTTTTTCCCAGTACCGCAACAGCCTTCTCAAGTTCCGCCTTCTTTGCAAACGTAAGCTCTAGCCGATCTTTACCGATTTTTGCCTTTAGTTCTTTGGCTGTACCTTCGGCAATTGCTTTACCGCCATCGATAACAACGATATTATCGGCGAGCTGGTCGGCTTCTTCCAAATACTGAGTGGTGAGCAGTATTGTTTTACCGTCTGCCTTTAGTTTGTTGATAATGTCCCACATAGCAATCCTTGATCGTGGGTCAAGGCCAGTCGTAGGCTCATCAAGGAAGATAATGGGGGGTGTTGCTATCAAGCTAACTGCCAAGTCGAGTCGACGGCGCATACCCCCAGAGTACGTCTTGACGGAACGTCCACCCGCATCGACAAGATCGAATTGGCGTAGCAGCTCATCGGCGCGTGCGACCGCACTTTTCTTCGTGAGCCGGTATAGCTGGCCCATCATGATCAAGTTTTCGCGACCAGTCAAAATTTCGTCGACAGCTGCCGATTGACCGGTCAGCCCTATGACTGCACGCACTTCATCTGGTGAACTAGCCACGTCATGACCCTCAACGGATACCGTACCGCCATCGTATTTGAGTAGGGTACTCATAATACGGACGGTGGTCGTCTTACCGGCACCATTTGGTCCTAAAAGCGCCAACATCGTTCCGCGTTTTACGGTCAGATTCACACCCTTTAAGACATTGTTTTTCCCATAAGACTTTTTCAAGTTCCTTACAACAATCGCATCACTACTAGCCATCCGCAGTATTCCTCAATTAAATAGTGCGCCTAGTATAACAGAGGTATTACTGGCGTGTCACTTTGACCATGCTTGGGCGCATGACGATACCGTCGACTTTGTAGCCAGGTTGTAGCTCATCTGCTATGACTTCGTGCTCCCCTTCAGCTTCTTCGTCAAATTGGACTGCATCGTGCAAGTCAGGATTGAAAGCGCTGCCTATTTTGGCATCGATACGCTCGACCCCCATATCACTGAGTGATTTATCCAAGCCTTTTGTAAGATTGACGACACTATTTGCCCAGGCATTTTCTTCCAGATCTTTAGGCAAATGCGCGATGGCTCGTTCGATATTGTCGACGACCGGAAGCAACTTCATGACTGCGCTAGCACGTCCCGATCCACGAGCCATTTCTTTTTCCTGCTCCATGCGTTTGCGATAATTTTCAAAGTCGGCGCGAGTTCGCTGCAAATCAAGTGTCAGCTCTGCAATTTGCTGTTCGAGGTCATCTTGCTTCTTACTCTTCGTCATATTTACAAAACCTCCTCAAGCATTGCACCAGTTTGACGTACTAAGCGCATAACACGAGCGTAACTTTGGCGGGTTGGTCCGAGTACGCCTATATAGCTGTTGTCTGAATAGGGCGAGCGGAACCGGCTGATAATTAGCGTTGCGCCGCTGCTTTTGCCAATAGGATTCTCAGCGCCAATAAATACATTCAACGGCTCGTTTGGTGTCGCTTCACGCAACCATGGCTCTAAATTATCAAGGAGTCGTGCAACGTTTTGCGCATTCACGCCGTTCATAAATTCTGGCTGACTAAATAAGTTCCCCATACCGGCAAGGTACAATTCGTCGCCAATGGTCGCGAGACCAAGGTTTTGCGTGAGGTCTACTAGACTGTCGACAGCCGAGCGGATTGCTCGATCGGCTCGCGTACCGTGGTTTGAAACCCGTGCCTCGATTGCCCTGGCACTGCGATCAATCATCTTCGGCTCATCCTGTTGGTTGGTCAAAAGATTCACATAGAATCGATAGCCCTTATCGGTTGGGATACGTCCAGCGCTAGTGTGTGGCTGCTGAATAAATCCATGCTCTTCAAGCTTTGCCATCTCGCTTCGAATTGTTGCACTCGAAACGTTGAATAATTTAGCAAGCGTAACACTGCCAACAGGTGCGGCAATTTCTGCATACTGCTCAATGATCGCAGTCAGGATAGCTATCTGGCGTTCTGTCATGCCTCCAGTATAGCGAAATTTAGCACTCTACGTCAATGAGTGCTAAGCTCTTCATACAGAGAGTGTGCGAGCGCCTCGGCCTCTTTATGAGCCGCGATATCTTTTGTTCCAGCAACAATATGTTTTATTTCTTCTGCAGCCTGCGTAACGTCATTATTGACCAGAAAGTCGAAATAACCTTTACTCAGTGCGAACTCCAGCTCCATTTTTGCCGACTCTAGCCGTACCCGATTATCTTCAGCATCGATGCCGCCACCATAGCGTGCAAGCCTACGCTTATTCCACTCGTCTATCGAAGGAGGCAGAAGGAACACGGCGTGAACATTTGGCGACATTGCCTTGTACTCATCGACCCCTTGGACATCGATGTCGTTTACGGCAATCCGATTTGATTCGACTGATGGCTTGAGTCCTTCGATTGCAGTCCCATACACGTTTGAATGTACTTTCTTTGCTTCGATATATTCACCTGCCTTAAGCATGCGAACCGCTTCATCGATATCAATGAAAAAGTAGTCTGTGCCGTCCTGCTCCAGCACACCTAGATTACTCCGTGGTGGTCGTGTCGTATGAGATATAAAGTCGTAATATTCAGTATCTTTTAATAATTCACGCTTGAGCGTATTCTTGCCTGCACCGGTTATTCCTACTAGTAGTACAATCCTCGCGTCGCGAACGGTTTGCACAGCTGACTCACCTGGTTCGTACGACGCAAGAAGCTCATTCAACTCTGCATCTGTCATTAAGACAGCATTGTAGCATACCTGATATACTTCCAGATGAATGACACACTTGCTCACCTTTATACGTTCTAGTTGGTTTTTTTACGGTGCGCTGTTCTTTTTTGTCATCTCAAGTGTGTGGATTGCGGCCGCGAGTCTTTACCCGATGGCGTTTGATGAGGAGTTTCATTACGGTCTCATAAAAATTTATGCAACAAGCTTGTTGCCATACGGTATCGAACACACCAGCGATATGGCTCAGTTCGGATCGGCTACTGCTGACGCATCGTACTTATTCCACTACTTGATGAGTTTTCCGTACCGTCTATTTTATGCATTCGGTGCTCCGGACATGGCGATCATTATTGCCCTGCGCTTCATCAATATTGCTTTTGTAGCAGTTGCTCTAGTTGTATTTAATAAAGCGCTACGTAGTGCGAATGTGTCTAGCGCTATCACGCACCTAAGCTTGTTGCTTGTCACGTTTATTCCTATATTCCCTTTACTTGCAGCCCACATTAATTACGATAATCTTCTCCTGCTGGTGTTTGCGTGGAGTGTGCTATGTATCGTGCGCATCACGAATGTTGTTCGTGCAGGCAAACCACTACCACTCGGACAATCGGTTCAACTTGCCGTCGCGGTACTCATTGGCATGTCAGTCAAATATGCCTTCCTTCCCCTCGCTCTGGCAATGTTCATATGGCTACTTTGGCTGCTCGCACTTGGATATAAAATTCACAAGCAAACGATATCGACACAACTACAATCGTGGCGGACCCATTGGAAATTGCAAGGAAGAAGAAAGCGTTACTTGATGTCGGGACTCGTTATCGTGAGTCTATTTTTCGCATCACATTACGTAACCAATATGCTCTCGTACGGCAGCCCTATTCCGTCGTGCGAGCGGGTGTTTAGCGAAAAAGAGTGTGCGGCGTATGGGCCATGGAATCGTAATAAAAATATGGAGGCACGAAAGAGCGAGTCGTTCGCCCCCATGTCGTATCCTGCTTATATGACCACTGAATGGTTCCCAGGTATGACACAGCGACTCATGTTCGCCGTGGCCGGAAAGACTAATGACTTTCAGACAAAACTTCCACTACCGATATTGGTTTATTCGTTCGTTGCTCTGTCGGTCTTAGGTGTGACTTGCATGATAATACAGTTAGTACGTAAGAAATCGTCGTGGCTCATGGCATTCACAATGCTACTTGCTGTGCTTTATGCAGGTATATTGTCATTTCAGTTATATGGTGACTACGTCGATACAGCAAATCCGGTCGCTATCAATGGACGCTACCTAATCCCAGTATTGCCACTTGTTGCCGCCGTCTTAATTCAGTCAATTAGTGCACTTGTAGGATTTATCGATCGGCGCATAGTTTCAGCCCTAGCTATCGCTTCGATTGTATACCTTTTACTGGCAGGTGCCGGAGCCGCAACATACATTGTGCTTGCCGAATCTCATTGGTTCTGGCCAGGGTTTGGCCAGGATTCACACGCAGCACTAAAGGCTTTTTTCGATCAGGTTATTTTTCCTCAACGTTATTAGTCACGCTTCAGCATGACTGTAAATGCTTCAGACGGAATATCTACTTTTCCAAACCGCTTCATACGCTTTTTGCCCTTGGCTTGTTTGGCGAGCACTTTTTTCTTACGAGATACGTCACCACCATATAGCCCTGTCGTCACATCCTTGCGATATGCGCTCAAATCTTCACGAGCGATGAACTTTCCACCAATCGCTGCTTGTAATGCCACTTGAAAGTTTTGCCTTGGGATCACTTCTTTCAGTTTCTTAACCGTTTCGCGGCCTAGGCTCTGACTTTCAGAGCGATGCGCCATAACGCTGAGCGCATCTACGATTTCACCGGCAACATAAAAATCTACTTTTACTAAATCTTCGGCTCGATATTCTGAAAGCTCGTAGTTAAAGCTTCCATAACCGCTCGTTACACTTTTTAGCTGGTCATAAAAGTCAGTGAGTAGGTTTGCGAGAGGAGCTTCAAAGCTAATCAACGCTCGCTCATCGATATAACTTAGATTCTTTTGCAGTCCGCGCTTGCTAACGATAAGTTGTATAACCGCTCCGATATAGTCAGTTGGTACAACGATCTCACCGTTAATCCACGGTTCCTTAATTTCAGTAATCTTTGTTACTGGCGGTAAGTCTGCGGCCGATTTGATATCAACTTGCTCATCGTCTGTAAGCGTAATTTGATAGTCGGTGCTTGGATTTGTTACCACAAGGTCAAGATTATACTCACGCTCCAATCGTTCACGAACGATATCCATATGGAGTAACCCTAAGAAACCAATACGCACGCCAAACCCAAGTACCGGTGAGTTTTCTGGTTCGAACTGTAGTGCAGAGTCGCTCATCGCTAGTTTTTCGATAGCATCCTTGAGCTCGTTATAATCTTCGTTTGAAACGGGGAAGAATCCTGCGTACACAAATGGTCTAACATTTTTATATCCCGGCAGTGGTTCAGCCGCATGAGACCGTTTTACCGTTACGGTATCGCCTACTTTGGCGTCGCGAGTCGTCTTTAAGTTTGTGACAATGTAGCCAATTTCGCCCGTTCCTAGGTCTAGACTTGACTTCATAGTTGGTGACAGCGATCCAACTTCGAGTGCGATACCATGTGCACCCGTTGCAAGCATCTCGATTGTATCGCCCTTCTTAATCGACCCGTCAACAATACGTGTGTACAGAATAACTCCTCGATAATCATCATAGTAGCTATCAAAGATAAGTGCCCTAGATGCAGCCGATTCCTTACCTGCTGGCGGAGTAACGCGCTCAATGACAGCATCAAGCACAGCAGATACTCCTTCGCCGGTTTTAGCACTGATCTTTAATATATCCTCGGGTTCACATCCAAGTAAGTTAATTACCTGCGCACTCACCTTTTCAACATCTGCTGCCGGTAAGTCGACTTTGTTTAGGACGGGGATAATCGTGAGATCGGCTGCCATAGCTAAGTACACATTCGCGAGAGTCTGCGCTTGTATGCCTTGGCTCGCGTCGACAACTAAAACAGCACCTTCGCAGGCTTCCAAACTACGGCTGACTTCGTAACTGAAATCAACATGCCCCGGGGTATCGATCAGGTTTAATTCATACCCGTCATGGTTCATGCGAACTGGTGCAAGCTTGATTGTAATACCCTTTTCCCGTTCAAGATCCATACTATCAAGCAACTGGCTCTTCATATCGCGTTTACTCACCGTTCCCGTTATTTCGAGTAGACGGTCGGCAAGCGTCGATTTACCATGATCGATATGTGCAATAATACAAAAATTTCTAATCCTCGACTGATCCATGATTATCCTCGTACGCCGCCAGTAAATGCGCGTCTAACCTGCTTCATGATTGGCTCAGCTTCTTCGAGTTTCAATAACCTACTGAGCGCAATGTATGCTGCAAAACTAACGCTAACAATAAGTGCGAACTTTGGGAATGTGAAGTAGAAGCTACTTTGGTCACCTGCTTGCAGTGGCATTAACAGCACCATTGCGTAGCTAACAATCGCCATGAAGCCAGTAGCGCTGGCCATTCGCCAAACCGCATTCCAAAAATCAGCATTCAATAGTCCCGGGAAGCGTCGAACCATAATAACGAAGAGAGTAAACACCTCTACTGCCGCCATGATTGACTGTGCCCAAGCCAGGCCGTACGCTCCCATATTAAGCGCCATGGTAAACCATATCGCAAGTAAGATGTTCAGACCAATCGAAAAGAACGAGATATAGAGTGGAGTCTTGGTATCCTGCTGGGCATAAAACGTTCGGGCAGCGATATAATAAACGGATCGACACAATATAGCGAGAACCAACGCACCAAGTAAGCCCGCCATTAGGGCGTCACCCCGAGGGTTAATGAAGTTCACCAAATATCCACGAGTGAAAAACGTTATGATCGCAACAGGTAAGCTAAGCCAAATGATGAAACGAAGGACTGTTTGCAGTTCAGAACGGAACAAATCGAGTCGGCCTTCCGCCAATCGCTCAGTCATCTTTGGAAATGCAGCTGTCGAAATCGCTACACCAATCAAGTTAATTGGAGCCATCTGTAGCGTCATCGCCTGGTTGTATGCACGTACTGTCTTTTCCGCCATACGACTCGCAAGATTGGTTTCAACGATACTCACCACATAGTCCATGCCCTGGTCGAGAGAGCGAGCAGGAAGTAGACTCAATACTTTTCGGAAGCCTTTGTTCTTCCAGTGGATCTTAAAGCGGTAATCAAACCCAAGCCCCATAAGACCGACACTGCTTACTACTAGTTGCATAATCGATCCAAGTACGACTCCTAGCGCCACGCCCATAATACCGCCTTCGAATACCTGCCAGCCAAAGATATTAATACCGCCAGTGAAGAACAAAATACCAATTATGATACCGATGTTATAAATGATCGGTGCCAGCACATAGAAAGTGAATTTGCTCAATGCCTGCTGGATGCTCGCAATCACTGTCGCAACGGCAAATAAGAACGGATTCACGGCAATAACCCGCATCATACTAACTGTCAGCGCGTGCCCAGCTTCCGAAAATCCAGGTGCTAGCAGATACGCGAGTGGCTCAGCAAACACTATGATCAAAATACTCGCGCACAATGTCAGGATCGCCATAAGGTTCACCATGCTGGTCGAAAGTTCCCATGCAGACTTCTTATTTCCACCCGCAAGTCTTTGATTGAATACAGGTATAAATGTCACACTCAAAGCACCCGATACCAAGATGAAGTACATGAAGTCAGGTAGCAGGAATGCCGCAGTGTAGGCATCAAGCCCCACCGGATAAGAGTCATAGTAATAACTGTTTAGCAGACGTTCTCGCAGAAAACCGAACAGCATCGACACAAGCGAGGAGCTCGCGATCAATATAGCAGCAAACCGGACTGTCAGCTTCCGGTTTGCTCTTGCAACGACGCTTTGGACTCTGCCCATGTAATCGTCCTTATGCCGCGTGCAGCATGACTTCCTTCGGGAGTGTTGCAGACTTCAAGATATCGTTCACCTTTTCCTCTTCGAGCGTTTCATCCTTCAAAAGCGCAGCCGCGAGTGACTCCAAACTCTCCATATTGTGCTTTATCACAGATTCTGCACGGATAGCTGCCTCTTTTATTAATGCCTCGACTTCTTGGTCGATTTGGCGAGCAGTATCATCACTGTACGGACGTTCGTGCGTAATCTTATCGAATACCATACCGCCATTGTCATCATGGAACACCTGGTCACGAAGGTTCTTACCCATACCTTGTTCAATGATCATGTCGCGAGCAATCTCGGTTGCTTTGCGTAGGTCGCTACCCGCACCAGTTGTAATACCGTCGTCACCATACTTGATCTTCTCGGCAATACGTCCGCCCATGGCACGCGCTAGAATATCCTTGAATTCGTACACATTCGTGTAGCTTTTATCTTCAGGCGGCAGGAACCATGTCACTCCTCCTGTTCCACCGCGAGGAATGATTGTCACCTTATGAACAGGATCACTATCAGGAAGTACATGTCCAACAATTGCATGGCCAGCTTCGTGATAGGCAGTCAGTTCTTTTTCCTTGTCGTTCATTACTTTGGCTTTTCGCTCTGGGCCAATCGCGACTTTTTCGAACGCTTCAGTTAAATCCTTATTGCTGATCATTTTGCTATCACGGCGTGCCGCAATAATGGCAGCTTCGTTCGCAATATTAGCGAGATCTGCACCACTTGATCCAGCGGTTTTTGCAGCTAATTTATCGAGATTTACGCTTGGATCGGTTGGCTTGTTCTTGAAGTGAACCTTCAGTATGGCCTCGCGATCTTTTCGCTCCGGAAGCATAATGTTAGTGCGACGGTCAAAACGTCCTGGGCGAAGCAGGGCAGGATCAAGTACGTCTGCGCGGTTGGTTGCAGCAAGTACGATCACATTTGTGCCAGTCTCAAAACCGTCCATTTCAACCAGAATCTGGTTAAGTGTTTGCTCGCGTTCGTCGTGTCCACCGCCCATACCACTTCCACGCTTACGACCGACTGCATCAATTTCGTCTATGAAGATAATGGCAGGTGCATTCTTCTTTGCCTTAGCAAACAAGTCGCGCACACGACTCGCACCAACACCTACAAACATTTCAACGAACTCAGAACCAGAAATGCTAAAGAATGGAACATTGGCTTCACCGGCAACAGCACGTGCGAGCATCGTTTTACCGGTACCTGGGCTACCGACGAGTAAAACACCCTTTGGAATCTTGGCGCCAAGATTTTGATATTTTTTCGGATGCTTTAAGAAGTCTACAACTTCTTCGAGGTCTTGCTTCGCTGCATCATTACCTGCGATATCCGCAAATACAACTTTTTCCTTATCAAGTCCGTATAGCTTGGCCTTACTTTTACCAAATCCAAGCGCTTGATTATTTTGACCTTGAGCTTGACGCATCATAAACACAAACAGTCCACCGATCAACAAGACCGGCAGTAACACGCTGGCAACTTGCCATACAGCCTGGCCAGTTCCAGATGGAGTGGTTACTTTTACTTCTGTTTTGCCGCGTTCTAAGCCCTGTTCATAAATGCTACTGCTGCCTTCTTTGGTAGAGGTTTCAGTTGGCTTGTCCTGGCCTTTTGGAGTTACCTTCACCTTTTCACCTTCGATTTCAATCTTAGTGATTTCGCCCTTGTTCGCTCGTTCGATAACACTCGAAATCGCAACTTCCTTCAGGTTGTCCTGTGGTGAAACGAGCGCGAAGATAGTCAGTGTGGCAAGCACGAAAATAGCCCAAAAGAGCCCTAAGCGAATCATGTTGCTGGTGCGTTTACCATTTGAAGGTTTTTTTGAAGCCATGTATTTAAATTACCGTCCTTTCTGGTTCAGCCGGAGGCTAAGAGTAATCATTCGAAGTCACTCCTATAAATATAGCAGTCACAAGGGGTGTTTGACAATGAATTCACGCATCGTGAAAGCAATCCTAGTCTGGGGTCCAGCTTCAAATATCGTATCGGGTTTAGCCGTTTTGATCGCATGATGCAGTCTACGCAGTTGTGGCCTGGTTAAACTAGGTGTTTTAATGCGAAGAATATCGATCGCTGTTTTATCATCCGTCATTGTCATGAAATAGCGCGAATCGGTTACAAGCTGACTTGCTTCTTTGTCTATCAACACCGCGAGTTTACGCTGAATTGTCCATAGTTCTATCAGTTTTTCACGTGCTGAGTCTGTCAGCGACGACATCGCCTTTCGTATCCGGTTACGGAGATATACATCTGAGACATTCGTTTCATCCTCAACCCACTCGAGTTTGTAGCGCATGGCATATGCATACAAATCAGCCTTACGAAATTTAGTAAGTGGGCGATCGATATCCCCTGCCGCGAGGACAGCCAATCCTCGCCAGCCAGTTCCTCGTGTCAGATTAAGCGCAATCGTTTCGATCACATCATCTTTGTGATGTGCCGTTAAAATTTTTCCGCCTGTCGCATTTGCAAGCTCCCTCAGAAATTCATAACGCTTTTCGCGGGCGAGTGCTTCGCTCGCACCTGGCCCTAATTCACCTGTACCTATATACACTGGTAGCCCATACTGTTCGGCTAATGCCGCAACAAATCGTGCATCAGCCGCCGAATCCTCTCTAATACCATGATCAAAATGGGCAACAACCAGTTCATGGTCACCGCGTCTCACAAGCATATCGAGCAGCACAACTGAATCCACTCCGCCCGATACCGCAACAACATACTTCATATGTCTTATTCAAGCACACTATGCGAAACCACCCGACACAAATAGTGCGGGTGGTTCGAATGGTCAGCTGCTTCTTATGAATCGCTATCAGATTCCGCGTCACCGCGTGGCCCGCCCCCAGGCCCACCATGGCCATGGCCGCCCATCAGCAAGTATGCGTATGAGTCGTCAATATCATTCTCGCTGAGCCACGTATCAATTGTGGTCTTCTCAGCCTCCATTGCAGCTTTTCGTTCATCAGCCGTCTTATCTTGCATGCTGTCGCGGTTCGCTTCGCGTGCTTGCTGCAACTCAGCTCGCTTCGCGTTAATTTTGTCGGCTTGTGCCTGGGTCAATTTGCCGTCTTCTACCAGCGCCGCAACTTTATCTTTCATCTCCTGTTCACGTTCTGCTTCCATTTTGGTTCGCTGTTCATCAAATACAGCCTGAACATCACTTGTTTTCAGATTAAATTTAGTCGCGATTGCACTTACCAAACCGCTCATCGGGTCGTTTGTCGACGAGTCCGAATCGGTTGTCGCGAATACAGCACCTGTCGTTAGTCCAGCTACACCGATTGTTGCAACGGTTGCTGCTGCAATTAGTTGTTTTTTCATAGTCCTCCTTCGTTAGGTTAGGCATTACGCCACCTCACATCGTAGAAAACCATGTTTAAGAATCGCTTAACCGATTCGATTGTAGAGTTTAACAGCTGCCCAAATACCTAGGAATCCCCCAAGCATGCCACCGAGAATACTCCAGCCACTCAATAGGTCATTATCACCAAATAGCATCGGTATAAACGAGCCTACTGTCGATCCTACTAATGCGCCTATGAGAACTACTTGTTTCATATCTCAACTATACCTTCTACCCGTTTTGAAATCCCTGGGTGAACCATGGCGTGAACGTCGATCCATATGCGCACTGAGAACCTGGGCTACCAGGATATACTTGGCCGCTTGGAATAGATTCCATTACCCGAACACCTAAGATGTAATAGCTTCCCCTTGCCGGATCACAACCATATGATCCAGCGCCGAAGTATTTGTAAAAATATATATATGCCTGAGGATTGGCCTGTCCTGGGTCGAGCCAGTCAGTCTGATTAGGCGCGGTTGCTTGGTTCACTGTATTAATAGGATCAACTGGTATTTTTGAAACCACTCCGCCTGTTCTCAAGGCAGAAATAAAATCAGTCGCGCTACTTCCATCTGAACTCACTTCCCAGCTGGCCGTTCCTGTCATACTACCACTGTTTGGATAGTCTCCATTTCGGATTTTGTACATTTCTAACGCTTTTACAATTATTTGCATGTCGCTGACTCTTTTCGAATCTCTCGCACGCTTCTGTACACCGCTAAACACAGTAATACTTATAGCTGCTAAGATCGCGATCACAACTATAACGATAAGCAGCTCAACAATGGTAAAGCCTTTTTGTTTTGATGCCCACGTATGCATACCTCCACTATAGCATTTACATATACCTCGTACTTCCGAACGGTATCTTCTCCTTCATCATATGAGTTACGAGAGTATCCGCGGAATGCAGCACCCGCTTCCCGTAGCGAGCATTAATCTCATCCAGCGCACTGGTGATAGCCCTATCTTTTGCCAGCTCATCGCCAAACAAATGGAGTTGCGAGTCGTCTGGTTCGCTCAGTTCATAGCACGACACACCGATTTCTTTTACAAACACCGGCGCCGATTCGAATAACTTTCTGGCCTGCTCGTAGATTGCTTGGTTCGAAAAAAACGGCGTTGCTGCCATAGCCCTGGCATGCCAAAACGTGCCGCCCCAGCCGCGGCCAGTATCGGTGTAGCTCCGAGCGTGTACCGACACCCCTCGAGCCACGAGTCCTTGGGAACGAACCTTAGTGCCAGTTTCCTCGCACAAGTGATGCAGCCGCTGAAGTACCTGCGCCCTGGGCATTTTATAGCCGTCCAGTACATATTGCCGGCCGGCAGTACGAATAGGGAAGTCACGCTTATCAACTTCCCAGCCGCGCAGTCGCTGGTGCCACTCCAGCCCAACCACGCTCTTAAATACCATTTTTTTGAGTGTCACCGGATCAGCGTCTAGGAATTGAAGCGGCGTGAATATACCTACGGCGTTCAAGCGCTTTTCAAACCGCCCAGCAATACCTGTTAGATCGGTTAACTCCAGCCCCGCAAATATTTCACGCAGATTCTCGTGATTTATCACGTCCAAGCCGTTTGGTTTATGTAAGCTAGCTGCGGTCTTCGCTAGGAATCTATTCGTTGCAATACCCACGTTGCAATTCATGGCGCAGCCTATTTCACTCCAGAGTCGCTGCTTTATTTCGTACCCTACATCAGCTAAGTCCCGTCCAGCAATTGCGGCTGTCGTATCACTAAAATCAATCACGCCTTCGTCAATACTTTTCATGCGCACATGAGCCGAATAATCCTGCATGATCGCCATAAGTCTGTGATACACAAACTTGTACTTCGCCGGATCACTCTCAAGTCCAACTAGGTCTGGGCATAGCTTCTTTGCATCCTTCAAACTCATGCCCAATTTCACACCCATAGCCTTGGCTTCATAGCTGCACGTCACGATCATAGTATGCTCTGTGCGCCGATTCACAATCGCTACCGGCCGGCCACGCAGCATCGGTCGCGCCTGCTGTTCTACAGTTGCGAAACAGCTATTCAGGTCGATATGCATCACGGTTGGCGTTGCTGGATTTAATTCATTCTTCACGATTTATCCGCCTCTAGCGTTAACCGCCAGGTTAACCGTTCCGCATCTAACTCCAAACGGTAGTCAGCCCCGCCGTCGGTAACGTCGAACATGTGCAGTATGCGCTTACCTTGCACGCTCGGGTGGCGAAGGCCTATTTCAGTAATTTCAACTACTCGGCCGCTCGAGCGTCGAAATTTTACCGGCACGCATGGGTTTAGACCTGTGCCAAACGTCGCAACTACGTCTACTCGTTCATCTAAAAAAGTTTCGTCATTCATATAATTCTCCAAGATACTTAGAGAAACGATTCCTGTGTGAATTGTTCGCCCGTTTTCTTTAGCCCGTTTCATAGCTGAGAATCCGAAGACGATTGAATGACGATGTCGTAAGGGACGCTTTGCTCGTATGTACGAAGGGTAGGGGAGCTAGTGTGTGTTACGAATCTATCATTAGTATATACCTCTGCTGAAAGAGTGTCAAAAATATATTTAACTAAATAGTTAAATATATTTTTGAATGCACCTAGCTTCCGAATGTAAACGCATTCAGCTGTACGCCTTGGGGCACTGTTAGTTCTAGTATGTTATCTTTTTGGAAGGTTTTAAACTTCACTGCACGGTATAGCCGAGCTTCACTAATAGCAATATTCGAATTATGTACGTCACTGCCCATAGAGTTAGTTTGGCTAATAGGCTGACCATTTAAAGTTACTTGGATTTGCTTACCTTGACCGTCACCCGATGTTACAAAATACATCTCTTTAGCAGCGAACCTAAACTTCAGTGTTGATCCACTCACAGCCTTAATGCCTTCGGCAGATACCTCCCAGTTGCCGGCCAGTGTCCAATCATCAATATTTTTTAGTTCACCTGGTGTGAAGGTTTTAATACCAGTGCCAGCAGTTACAAGAGGCGTACCTACAAAATTCGAGGCTCGTTTAGTACCTAGATATGTCTCAGGACTCTGGGCGTCACTTACTGGCACCGAGCCATCTAATGCTCTTGTGGTTCGCTCCGGCACTCTCCCGCCATTTTCTGCGAGCAACGTACGAATTGCCTGTTCAGTTTCTTTATATTCACCCTCCCCACCATGGTATCGACGCACTTTGCCCTCTTTGTCTAGCAAATAGGTGCCTGGCCAATACTGGTTCTGGAAGGCGTTCCAGGTTGAAAAATTATTATCGAGTGCAATTGGATACTCTAGGCCTGCCTTTTTTACCGCGTCCTGTACATTTTTAGAGTTCTTTTCGAACGAAAACTCCGGTGCATGTAGACCAATAATCACAAAATCGCTATCTTTATAGGTTGCGTACCAATCCTTTAGGTATGGCTGAGTACGAATACAGTTAATGCAGCTATAAGTCCAAAAATCGATGAGTACCACTTTTCCTTTTAAGTCTTTATTAGTAAGTGGTTCGGAGTTGATCCAGTTCGTTAGTCCAGTAAACTCAGGCGCATCGTAGGCATCCACGTTCAGTATGCCCTGACCATTGGTTTTAGTTGCATTTGGAATCAGCGTTGATGAGAATGAATCAAAGTCGAACGGTGTATGAGTACTCACATATGTTTGCAGCTTTTTATCAAACCCTGTCACAATCAGTAATCCAACAACTACAAATATCACGGCAATTGTACGAATAAACCAGCCCTTTGGATTAGCAATAAACTTGATTCGCTTTAGGAAGCGTTGACCCAGATACCCAATCAGTAACAGCATTAAACTGAGGCCAATAACATAGGCAATTATGTATACCATAGCCTCTGCAAAGTTGACGGGTAAGACTGTAGCAATGATATAGGCGTACACCGGGCTGCAGCTACTGAACACTGGGCCAAGTGCGGCACCAGTTATAACCGCTCCAAGATATCTACCCTTACCTCCAGCTTGGCCAAGTAATTGCTGGCTCTTCGCTTGAAGATTAAGCCTAGCAATAATTCCGTCGTATAAACTTGGGAAAAATAACGCTATGCCCAAAATAATCAGTATGCCACCGCTAATAATCGTGAATATGGCTGGGGGTATATCGATAAATAATGTAGTTGCCTTTAGTAGTACCGTGAATACTATTAGACTAGCAGCCAGGCTCGCAGCAATGATTAAGGGACGCTTTTTGTCGTCCACCTTTCCACTTATCGACCCGCCAATAATTACAGGCAGTAAGGGCAGTACGCAAGGTGCAAGTACAGTAATCATGCCTGCGATAAACGATCCAATAAGTAAAAACATGGGGAATCCTTTCGGGATTAGTATGGCGCGAATCCCCTCACCGTAGTAGTGGGAAGGGGATTCGGAAACTGCCAGGTACTCTATTAACTCTTTGGCATCATGACGCTCTTGACAACGTGAGTTACACCGTTTGAAGAGATTACATCAGTGGTTTCAATGTCGATTGTGTTGCCACTTGCGTCCATTAACTTTACCGCATTGTCCTTTAGAACAGGCATCAGCATTTGGCCTTGAACGGTCGTCAATGCTTCGCCCTTTTGTGCCATAACCTTTAGGTCAGCACTTGTGTAAGTTCCTGGTACGACGTGATACGTAAGGATTGTCTTAAGCTGCTCAACGTTAGCTTCTTCTTGCAAGCTGGCTACCGTTTCGGATGGGAGTTTAGCAAATGCATCGTTATCAGGTGCAAATACCGTAAATGGACCATCGCTCTTAAGCGTGTCAACCAGGCCGGCTTTCTGTACGAGGCTCACAACTGTTGTAACGTTTTTAGCGTTCACTGCGTTATCAACGATGTCCTTATCTTTCACCATCTTGGCGCCGCCAACGGTTACACCGTCAGATTCGTCATCCATGCTCATAGATGTACTGCTATTAGATTTAGTGTCATTTGTGTTCATGTTGCCGGCAGCGTACCCAACGCCACCACCGATTGCGAGACCGAGCACCATAGTGACGATTGCAACGACTACTTTATTTCCGTGAGATTCCATATGAATCCTCCTTGAATATGGTTGATTGACGTCAGGTTTATATCGTTTTAATTAACTTTACAAACTTAACTATCTTCTATAGTATTATATAAGTAATGCCTAAGTCAACAAATTTCCTTCAAACTGACATTTCCCAGATTGCAACCTATCAATCTGGGATTGCTCAGGCATCCGCTCATCGCATTATTAATAGGATCGTTTCTGATTATTTACTCAAGCATGGACTCACTGCTATGCAGTGGTTTGCACTTGGTACCATTTACGACGCGGGTAACGAGGGTATTCGTTTATCAGACTTAACTCGTAAACTTTCGACTACTCTACCGTATGTCACTAATATGGTGGCATTACTCGAAAGCAAGGGTATGATTCGTAAAATCTCTCACTCTGGTGATTCACGTATAAAACTAGTTTCGGTAGCACCAAAGTATAAGCGCACCGTTGAAAGTATTGAGCGTGAACTGCGTGATCATATGCGCACAGCCTTATACGAAACTGATGGTATTTCGCGCGACGAATTGCAGGCATATATTGCCGTACTGTACAAAATTGTTCGGCAAAGCTCGCTATAGCTACAGGTGGCCTGTTTTAGCCAGTTCATCCCGCAATCGAAACAACAAGACCACCCACCATGAATGCCGTAATCATAGCCGCTAATACGCCCGTAGAAATTTCAGGTATAAATCGTCGCCAACTACCAGCGATTCCGTGAGCATGATACTCATGCACTAGCGCGTGCCCTTTGCCTCGGCCTATAAGCCATCTGTTGACTGGATATGCCGCAAAGAACGCGACAGTTAGCGCAATCATCATTCCAATCCAAAAAATCGGATTTACCAGCCCAGCATTCATGGCGCCAGGTATCAATACCATTACTGCATTGTCGGTTAGTTCCATGGTTGCGATCGATAGCGTGTCTGCAGCCAATACCAGTATGAGCGCAGATCGCAAAGATAAACCAGACTTTATAAGCGGCAAGGTTGAAAGCGTATAGCCAAATACAAACGCAAGGCCAATTGCCAGAATTATTGTTGCTGTCGAGTCTAAATCTAATGCCGTTCCTACCATTAGGCCAAGTATCTCGCCAATCGCGCAGCCAGTCAGGCAATGAAGCGTGGTGCTCGCAGCCATAGACCGATTCGAAGACACATGATGATCCATGCATCAATCATCTCATATTCAGCCGTCTACAATCATTCGACTTATGCTTGCAATTTCGGCTGTTTGCACGCATATTAGCAATGATTCCAACCCCTCCGAGAAGGAACGCACATGGCAAATACAGATGCTAGCGGCAGTCCACTCTGCCGGACCTGCGGTACTCCCATGCGCCCTGCGGGGAGCTGCTTTGTCTGCGAAAGCTGCGGTTCGACCACAGCTTTTCCCACAGATGACCAGAACGTCATCACCGTTGGTGCATGCATCAACGGTCGTGTCGCTATCGAGTTCACGGGGCCACTGTCGAAGTACATCGAAGGGCTCAAGCGCTACGTCCAGCAAGTGAAGGACGTCCGCGGAAATGCCTATGTCTCGGGTGAGTCCACCATTGTTGCGAACCTCGGTTCGCGGGTGAGTCCCGAACAGGCACAAGAAGCCAGGAACCGCATCAAGGGTCGCTGCGGTGACTACCTGGGCGACGTCACTGGCCTCCTCGTGAACGTCGGCAACAAGAGCGACCGTGTCTATCTCCAGGAAGATGTGCCACCCGCAGTCGCCTGACAGCCCGCACAGGAAGTTGAGCCTCGCTCCTTCCGGTGCGGGCTCTTCTTCATTTTGAGCGACTGGAGTATCGGCTAATGCATTGCCTATTCTTGAAATAATTCATGAGACCGAGCAAGCGCTTTGGCTGCCATGTCAGCCACATCTTCAAGCTCATGCTCTTGTACGGGTACGTAGTCAAGGCTACTTCCGAAATCCGAGCCGTCGTCATATGTCATGGTTCCAACATCTTCAAGCTGCGCACGAGCTCTTTCGAGTATTTTTCGAATCCCATCTCGTGCCAAGAAACTTTCGAGTCGTACTTCACGGCGTGGTCCAAATTCGGGATCTACGTACTCTGCTAATGACGGCAGATGCCATGAGCCCTCAGTAAGCTCATCCATATCAGATAACGTCTCTCCGCCTTTACGACTTCCTTTAAACCAGCGACTCATGTCACAACTCCTAACTAAGATCTATCGTTGCTGCCTAGTAAGCGCTTCTTGAGAGTCGATGTCAACAACTACCAAGAAAAAACGACCACACGGGGTGATCGTTTTTTCTTGGTAGCAGCGACTGGGATTGAACCAGTGACCTTAGGCTTATGAGTCCTACGCTCTAACCAACTGAGCTACGCTGCCGCAAACTTACTCGGTAGATTGTAGCAAATCAGATGACAGATTTCCAGAGGTAGCTAGCGTTGCTGTGTTGATAGGGAACTGAAATAACGTATATGAGTAATCGGCTTATAGCAGTTCTATTGTTATCAACCAAAAAAACTTGATAAAAACATTAAACCAAATGATTGAATGTTACTTACACTTTTGTGTGATCTGCTTCACACATCTACATATCTAACCATCGTACGATTGTTACAACACTTTATAAGGAGATTATATGGCCGAAGAAATTCACACCACTACCGAGGAACCTGTTCGCACAACCGAAACTCGTGCTCGAGCATCTGGCGGAACTGTTGCAAAACGAGTTGTGTATTACATTGGTGGCTTTATTATCGCTATTATTGCGCTAAGGTTCCTATTTCTGATTCTTGGTGCCAATCAAGGCAGCGGATTTGTAGATTTTATTTACGGGCTAAGCGGAATATTTGTGGCGCCATTCGTAGGGATTTTTGGGGAGCCAACGTTCGGGGTATCGTATGTTGAAACAAGTTCGATTGTGGCTATTGTTGTATACGCGCTAATTACTGTCGGGATCGGTAAACTCTTCACACTTAACCGCCCGGTTAACTAATTATTGTGCTCTAGTTCCTAATTAACTAGATATCAAGTTCGATTGCTACAAGTGCTGGGTTCAATAGTCGACGCGCAACGCGGTTTTGTAAATCTTCTGAGCTATATTCTTTTGTCCAGCCGTTTTGTTCGATTGTATTCATGTGGTGGTATCCTTGTACTTTTGTGTGTTTTATTTGGTGATACACTTATTTAAGCATAAACTTTAAAAAAAAGCAATACCTTTTTGACATTTTGTCGAATTATTTTGCTTTTACAGATACGCTTATGCTATAAATAATGTAGGATTCTACCTAAAAACTAACATATGAATGAACTAAATTCGCTCGCAATCATCGCCGTAGCCGCGTTGATCCATGCCAGTTTTCAGCTGAGTGTCAGTATGCTGACACTGCTTTCGAGTCACACAATTGGTGCCAGGCGCTCGCATGCTCGACTATTAGGATTGAGTGGTGCGTTTACCCTCGGCGTTCTGGTTATGACTGTATTGCTACTATGTACCGTGGCACTGCTGGCACAAATTATGCTATATAGTGCTGATTCGACCCTTACCTGGATTACTGCCTGCGGTTTACTGTTTGGACTTGGCTCTGCTGTGTGGATTTTTTACTACAGAAAAGAGCAGGGGACTACCCTATGGCTTCCCCGCGGTATGGCTCGCTACCTTTCTGACAGAACAAAAGCGACCAAGCAAACAGCCGAAGCCTTTGGACTTGGCGTGTCGAGCGTATTTGCGGAACTACTTTTCATATTTGCGCCAATCCTTGTGAGCGCGCTCATTCTTACTGGGCTTAGCCCCGCCCTACAACTTGCGGGCATCGCGCTATATGCGCTTGTATCACTCTCCCCTCTTATTACCGTAAATAGTCTCATCGGGAGCGGTCACAAGATTAGCCGAATTCAACGCTGGCGCGAAGAAAATAAATCATTCATGCAATTTATCGCAGGTGGTGGTCTAGTCGCACTTGGATTTTACATTTATGTCGACCAAGTACTTAGCCCGACCGTCATGGCGGCCGCAGGAGGCTTCTAGATGCCAAAGCGGCCCCTGATCGATGTCGTTAAGCGTGGCGGTAAGCGCTCAACCGAAGCGTTCGACCCCACCAAGCTGCACGCAAGTGTACTCGCGGCCTGCATGAGCGTGCGCAGTCCTGAAGCCATGGCAGAATCTGCTGCCGAATCCGTATGTACAGTAGTTATTGAATGGTGCCGCACGCGACCAGAAGTCACGTCCGACGACCTACGCAGAGTTGCCGCCGACCACTTAAATCGTATTCACCCCGAAGCTGCATACCTATATAAACACCACCGCTTGGTACTGTAAGGAGATCCTCAAATGGCTAAAAAAGTACAATTCGACTTCGACCTTATCGTCATCGGTAGTGGTGCGGGTGGTAGTGCTGCCGCAAGTATTGCCGCGCGGGCCGGAAAACGTGTAGCCATAATCGAAGCCGATACATTTGGTGGCGACAGCCCAAACTGGAGTGATGTACCAACTAAAGCATTGTTGCACGCTGCCCATTTGTTCGACGAAGCACGGCACGGCGCACGCTTTGGTCTGCGTTCTAGCACCATGGGCTACAACTACCCTTCCCTCCGCGCTTGGAAAGATCTGGCGGTTAAGCGCACTGGCGCAGGTGGTAACCGTAAATTCTACGAAAACGAAGGCATCGCTACATTCAACTCCCCCGCCCACTTTTTAAGTCCGAATGAAATCAGTGTAAACCGTCGTCACCTGTCCGCAGAGCACTTTTTAATCGCGACCGGTTCGCACTGGGTGACTCCAGATGTGCAGGGTATTGAAGATGCCGGATACCTGACTCCTCGCACACTACTCCATTCTGTGCGACCGCCAAAAAGCTTGTTCATCATTGGTGCCGGAACTGTTGGCGTTGAAATTGCCCAGATGATGGCGATCTTTGGCACAAAAGTATACATCGCCGATATCGCAGCTCGAATCTTGCCTAAAGAAGATGAAGAAGTTGGTGTGCTCATGGAGCGATTACTCACAGAATCCAAGGGCGCAACGGTACTTACCCAAACCCGGATTCTAAGCGCGCAGCGTCAGGCGCTCCGTAAAAAAATTACGTATACCCGTGGCGGAGTTGAAAAGACGGTACAGGTAGATGAAATCTTGATCGCAACCGGTCGTACGCCAAACGTCGATTTAGGCCTCGAAAATGCGAGCGTTACCTATACGCCAAAAGGCATTGAAGTAAACCAACATCTGCAAACCAGCGCTAAGCATATTTACGCCGCCGGTGATGTATTGGGGCGTGACCAGCACACGCATACTGCCCTGCTCGAAAGTCGTGTAGCTGCAAGCAACATGCTACACAAGCAAAAGTCATCGCCAGATTACACCGGTTCGCCTCGTCTAACGTTCAGTTTTCCTGGCGTTGCTTCAGTGGGACTTAGCGAAGACGACTGCATTAAGCGTGATCTCACAATTAAAAAGTCTATCGCTCCCCTCAACATGGTAGCTCGTTCTAACACCAGTGATTTCCGTGACGGATTCGTAAAGTTGATTGCCGATAAAAACAATGTACTCATCGGTGCAACGGTTGTTGCACCACATGCTGCCGAAATCATTCATGAGCTGGCGCTGGCGGTGCGCCACAAGCTTACGGCAGCGCAAGTTGCGTCAACACCACATGCATTCCTAAGCTGGAGCGAGGCTGTACGTGTGGCGGCGGGACGAATTAAGTAGCACAGAACTGATAGATTAATCGTTCGCTGCGTGACTCAGAATTTTTAAATAGTTCTGGATCAGCGAATTTAATTTCGTCACTCTCTTCCCCTACTGTAAATTCCATGGTTTCTGGAGCCACTTCGTACACAATCCATAGCAGCCAAGCCTTCTTCGTTGGCATAAACATGGGCTCACGAGTTGTGGCAATTGGCTTTGCGGTAAGTTCGCCAGTGTAGCCAACTTCTTCGAATAACTCGCGTTTTAAGCATTCGATATCGGTTTCACCGTGATCCCAACCACCACCGGGTAAACTCCAATGATCCCGGCCATCCTCACGATTCACAAGTACTTCACCTTTATCGTTCCGAATTATGGCTTTAAGCGAGATGCGGTAGAACGAAGATGGGATAACACTGTTTTGCTGCATGAGGGTAAGTATAGCAAAGAAAAACGTCCCAGCTTATGCTGAGACATTTTTCTTGGTTGCGGGGAGAGGATTTGAACCTCTGACCTCGTGGTTATGAGCCACGCGAGCTGACCAGACTGCTCCACCCCGCGATATTGCTCTACGATACTAACAGATACGGACTACCGTTGCAAGCTGCGGTAGGCACCGCCAAACAAGAAATTGATCCATGCCTGGAAGTTGCTTTCAGGAACGGCGCGCGCCACAGTGGTGGTTTTACCCTCGCCTACACTCGCACCTGGTGTGTTCGGCGGCAGTATCAATACTTTTTCACCAGGCATAACCAGGCCCAGTTTTTCGCGAACGGCCAGTTCTTTATACTCATCACTCTTGTAGTAGTTCTGCTCAAACTGAAGCTTCTCAGTTTCGAGCTCGGACAAACGTAGCTCTCGTTGCTTGTAATCGATTTCTTTTTGGAGTGCATAATTGCGCTCCATAGCTTGCACCGAACCCCACGCCCAACTAGCAGCCACGAATAGCCCAATCAACACCACAAGGTTGTTGGTTGTGAAGTAGTTGTGCCGAGCGTGGTAATACAGTCGGCGGAGGTCGGTTTGATTTATATTTTTCATGGCATTCTTTACTAGCCTTCTTGATTGTCATTATACCCTAAAGGGGCTGTCTCTTATAC
>DJJF01000024.1:0-12128 GCA_002434005.1 Candidatus Saccharibacteria bacterium UBA6575
GAGTATAATACTACTCTACGTATATAACGAATAATAAATTATCTAGGATTCTGGGTAATGAAAAAGTTAGGGAAAATTTAATATGCTCCGTAGGATGAATCGAGCGATGCTCCTGCTCGGCCCAGCGTTCGTCGCAGCTGTCGCATATGTCGATCCGGGTAACTTTGCAGCGAACTTCTCGGCTGGCGCACAGTATGGGTATGCACTGCTGTGGGTACTGGTTGTTGCAAACTTAATGGCCAGTCTCGTTCAATACTTATCGGCGAAGGTCGGACTGGTAACAGGCATGAGCTTGCCCGAAGTGATAGCGAAGAAGTTGGGAAGAAAGTCACGCATAGCATACTGGTTGCAAGCTGAAGCAGTTGCGGTTTCGACAGACCTCGCTGAAGTCATCGGAGGAGCGATCGCGCTTAACATCCTTTTTGGACTTCCTCTCATCGCTGGAGCTCTCATCACCGGGGCGGTATCTCTTGCTTTATTATTCATCTATACGCGACGAGGACAAAAGACCTTCGAGCGTATCATCGTTGGTCTTCTGCTGATTATACCGATCGGATTCTTCGCTGGACTCTTTATGCAACCTCCGGATACAGCAGGCATCGTGGCAGGACTCGTCCCGCAGCTGCGCAATGCAGACATGGTGCTACTAGCTGCGGCTATGCTCGGTGCGACAGTTATGCCACATGTGGTGTATCTGCACTCAGCACTGTCCCGTGACAGGCATGGGAAGAGCGAGAAGCTTGAACTGAAGAAATTATTAAAGGCCACGAAAATCGACGTCGGGTTAGCAATGATGCTTGCCGGAAGCGTCAATATCTCAATGTTACTGCTCGCAGCATCTGCGCTCGGCGGCGAGCCAGGCACCGACAGCCTCGAGGGTATTTTCGCCGCACTTGGCAGCAATATCAGTCCCATTATTGCTGGACTTTTCGGCCTGAGCCTATTAGTTTCAGGTTTCGCATCGACCACGGTCGGCGCTCACGCCGGAGCAGTCATTATGGAAGGTATGCTCAAGCGTAGTATCCCTTTGCTTGTCCGCCGAATCATTACTATCATCCCGGCTGTCATCATCGTGGGGTTCGGTATCGACCCGACTCAGGCGCTTATCATCTCACAAGTCATATTGAGCTTCGGTATTCCATTCGCACTCATTCCACTGCTCCTAGTCACATCGAATAACAAGATCATGGGTGAGCAAAGGAATAGTCGGGTAATCATTGGACTACTGAGCGCAATCACCGGGGTTATAGTTTTACTTAACCTGGCGCTTATCTGGCTCACATTAGCAGGCTAGGGCACACTACATGTGAGTGATAAGTGGATAGCTTTACGAAAACTAATGCCTAGAGCCTGATTTGCTGTGCATGCTCTGGTGCATGTCGAGATCACTCTGCTCATTACTGCGAGCTTTCAATGCTTCATTCACGATGGACCTAACATCCTCGTCAATAATCTCATCTTTTTGTTGCTGTAGCATCGATATTGAGCCAGCATAATGGTCGGTCATTAACTCGAAGAATTTTGCATCTACTGTTTTGGTCGGAGCTTCACGTAACTCGGCCATCTCCTCAGGCGTAGCCATGCCTGGGTGGCTAGGATACATATCGTGACCAGTCTGCTGAGGATAGTCTTTCAGGTTTGTATAAGGCTCGCCCCACTTTTGAAGTAGGGCCTCAATCTTTACGAGCTGAGCTTGGCGTGCGGTCTTCATATTTCCAGCGAGCTGCTTGAGAGCAGGCGATTCACCGTAGCTGAGTTCGATATCTAGTAGCTCGACTGCTTGCTGGTCGTGTACGAGCATTCGTTTGATGAGGTCCCGATCGAGAATCTTAGCGGCTTCAAGATCAATCGGAGGCTCTTTTGGACTTACAGTCTGGGTAGGCTCTGAACGTTTTTGAATATCAGCAGTTCGTCCGTAGTACCACGCGAGTAAGGTGGCCAAAGCTGCTAGAAAGGGAATTATCACTAAAATAGTCAGGACTATGGGTTTTTTGCTTCCGTGTGTTTTGGCTTTACGCATTGACCTCATTATATGTAATGCACTGTATTAATGAAACACACAGCTTATGGTTTGAGACTCACCATTTCGGGCCAAACACTATATAATGAAATGAATATGCAAAAAGACTCCCCCGAGAGGCCACGATTATTTCTACGGCGCCGACGCTTTGTTGTACTCGCCATAATTGTTGGGTTAATCCTCCTGGTGCCTGCCCTGATTGCCGGGTATGCCTTCGCTATCAGTCCATCGACGATCCGATCACCGAAGTTCGAACACTACCATTTTAGAATGCAAATTCTTGTCAACGGTAAGGCTGAAAACTTTGGGTCTAAAGGGTATCAGACGGGATATGTGAAGGATCAATGTAACGCAAACCTGCCTGAGCAACCGATCCACTTCCATGATGAGAAAGATCAGTTCACCCATATCCATTGGGAGGGAATGACTGGCGGAATGGTCATGAAATATTACGGGTGGAATATGATAGGTGGACCCGATGACTCACTCGGCTATAAACTAGACGACCTGACCGATATTCAAAAGGTGACAACACATGGAGATTACTTACCCGAGATACCAAAGGACGCAAAGCTATACGTTTACAGCGGCGACGAAAAAGGCTATAAAGCTCGCACGCTTGCCGACTGGAGAGACCAGGACCTTGAGAAGTTCTTCAATAAAGAAAGCAATTCCCCGGCACACGATCTAAACAAAAATGGTGGTGACCCTCTTAGCGCACTGTTCCCGACCGCGTCCGCGCATGGTGATGCAGATGCTCATGAGGCTGAGACGAAAAAATCCACTGAGACCGAGACTGAAAAACTTACCCGCATCAATAATCTAATAGGGAATGTCGTCATCTTCGTGCAGAAGGATGCCCCGACTGATGATGAGATACAGCGGCGCTTCGATATGCTAGTGCCGTTAAGTGAGAGTACCTGCGGTGGATAGTTTAACAGGTAAGGATCCCTCTAGTAGAGTAACGAAGGTTCGCTTCATGCAGCTAGCGGTCGCCGCGTTCGTGATCGCCATGTTCAGTATGGTTTCGTTCGAACTGGCACACACTAGATCACTCACTAGTCAGGAATGTAATACCGCGTGTCTGAGTCACTCTCAAGCGGGGTCGGTTCTCACGAACGTCAATAAGCTCAAAAAGACCGACAACGAGCCACGACCACCGGCCTATCCGCTGTTCAGCACGAATCTCGCCGTATTTGTCCTAGCATTCGGCATGACGATTGCCGTACTCGCGTGGGTGAACTGGTACGATCGAAGAATGCTTATTAGTACCCAACTCCGCTTTTGATCAATCTCTTCATTTTCACAGTGACAGTAATTTAAGGAGATAGAATGAGCAACAAAAATTTATTGATATTTATCGGTGTCGTCATCCTCGGCTTTATCGGCCTGGTTGTCTACTCCAAACAGCAAACAGCTAATGCTCCCGGAGCATCCGGCTCTAGCAACGTATACGGCAAAGCCGACAGCAAAGTAACATTGACTGAATATGTCGACTTCCAGTGCGAGGGCTGCTTGGCGTACTATCCAAACGTTAAGACGGTGAAGGAAGCTTACAAAGATACCGTCCGTTTCGAAATCAAGAACTTCCCTATATCGAGTTCGCACAAGAACGCACTAGCTGCAGCTTCTGCCGCTCAGGCAGCCGCCAAGCAAAGCAAGTTCTTTGAAATGCACGACAAGCTCTTTGATACCCAAAAAGAATGGGAATCGAGAGATGATAGGGTAGAGCTCTTCGAAGGCTACGCTAAAGAAATTGGTCTCGATATTGAACAATTCCGAAAAGACTATTCGAGTAAAGAGACGTCAGCAGTCATTAGAGCTGATCTCAAGGAAGTTCAGGCTCTAGGCGGTAACGGTACGCCGACCTTCGCGCTGAATGGTAAGAAAATTGATATAGACAATAGTGTCGATGCTCTTTCAGCTGTTCTTGATAAAGCCCTCAAAGAAGCAAATTAAAGGATAGGTCGGAGCGTATAGCGCTTATAATATCGGTCGCAAGTCACGCCCGCGGCCGACTGCGCTATTTAACGTTGCCGCCTATATTTCTAATTAGCGAACAAAACTGCCGGGTGTAATAATATCGGGATAATAGATATAATGCCTGGGGATTTTATTCATCCGCTTCTTCCCAAGCTTCCCAGCCTTCTTTAGCAGCGACTACAGCAATGAGCAGTGCAATGGCGGGATCAGCCCACCATAGCCCGAAGATAGCATTGAGACTAAGGCCAACGAGCAGGCTAATTGATAGGTAATTTGAAAGCCATGTCTCTTTGGCTTGTGCTATCAGTACCTTATTGCCGAGAGCTTGACCCGTTCGTTTCTGCGCAATTGCGACAGGTATCATTACTGCCGTTGCGACAATACTCAAGACTATACCGATAATAGATACATCCGGCTCGTGGTGCTCTATCAAATCACTTATCGATTTATTGCCCACATATGCGGCTAAAACGAAGAAACTAATTGCTATCAACCGTAGGGCAGTCTTGTAGCGTGCATCGCTTGCTTTGCGCAGCTGCCAGATAACTACGAGAGCAGCAAACACTTCAATTGCCGAGTCAATCCCAAATCCTATTAACGCTATTGACCCAGCCAGTAGGCCTGCGGTTACCGCTACTATGCCCTCTATTACGTCCCAGCCGACAATAAACCAGGCTAATTTTATACCTTTTTTACGTAGCGCCTCTTTATCAACAATATTCTCTTTTTCCATTTTTTCAACCAATTTCGTCATATCCTCTATATTGTACGCTTATTGCCAAACGTTCCAAAACATATGTAGTCACATAATATTTTACAAACTTAGTCGAAGTGTGAAAGGAGCGCTCTACCGCCTCACTATCTCGATTAAGTAGGTGTAGTTTCGGTTCTGTAAAATTTTTTACTTACCCCAGAGCCTGTATCACAGCAAATCATTAAAAGTTACGTAAAACGTCTGCAATAATAGTGATGCACCAGTTCTAATTCTTAGTAACAATACGTAAAAGGTAAGGTACATAAATAGCTAACTAGGTGTGTTTAACACTTGCAGTTAAGGCTACAAGTTTCGGCTACAGCACGATCATGCTCATGATCGTCGTCGTGCTCGAATAAGGCTTCGGCTGAACAGCAGGCGTCACCGTTCCAGGCATTGATGCCTTCTCGAACGGCAAGGCCGGCGATAATTAAAGCGGCAATCGGATCTGCCCACCACCAGCCAAGTAGACTATTGGCCATAAGTCCGATTAAGAGTACTGCTGACATATACGTACAGAGCAGGGTTTGCTTTGAATCGGCTACCGCCGAATGAGAACCGAGTTCCTCGCCGGTCCGTCGCTGAATGAGCGAGACGGTCGGCATAATCAGTAGGCTGAGGGCCGCGATGACGATACCTAGCGCAGAATGCTCGGGAGCTTGGCGGGTAATCAGTGAAGAGAGTGCATCGTAGCTGACGAATGCGGCTAAGCCAAAGAACGAGACAGAGATAATACGGAGTGCGACTTTTTCGCGCTCCTCGGGCCTCGGACCGGCGAATTGCCAGGCCACCGCTAAGGCGGAGGATACTTCAATGAGCGAGTCCAATCCAAATCCTAGTAAGGCGCTTGAGTTAGCGACGCTACCGGCGAGCAGTGCGACCACGGCTTCAATCAAGTTGTAAGTAATGGTGAATATGACAAGGAATCGTATCCTCTGATTTAGTGTTGATCGCCGTTCGGTTGAGATTTTAGGGTGCGCATGAGAGTGTTTGCTCATTACCACTGCACCTCATGACACTGCTTAGTCGGTTCGGTTTCTACTTGCAGTGTTGCGTGCTCAATGCAATGCTTTGTCTGCAAAATCGATTGTCCGTTCGTGAGAACAGACTGTGGTTCGGCCGCCTGTGCAACTACAAGATGTGCCGTAGCCACGTTCATACCTGACGTTAACGTCCAAATATGTAAGTCATGTACGCTGCTGACGCCCTTAACCTTCTCTAAGTCTCTAGCGATTTCATCCACACTAAGGCCTTCTGGTACTTGTTGCCCTAGGACAGCTAGTACTTGACGGCCAAGTAGTACCGCACGGACAGCGACAAAGATGCCGATAGCGACGGCAATCAGTGTGTCCCATATCGATGAGCCAGTAATCATGACAAGAATTCCGGCCAGGATAACGCCTACACTCCCGGCAGCGTCGGCCACGACTTCGTAGTACGCGCCCTTCACGTTTATTGACTCTTTCGAGCCGCCGCGTAGAAGTGCTATCGAGATGATATTAATCGCAAGTCCAATCAAACCTACTACAAGCATAGTACCGGTCGCAACTTCCACCTCCGTACCAATGCGTCCTATGGCTTCGATAAGTACGTACGCCGCGACGCCGAGCATAATTAAGACGGTCAAGCCTGACGCGAAGACCTCAGCGCGGTATGAACCATACGATCGTTTACCTGTGCGGTCCTGACGCGTCGCGATGCGGGTGGCTACAAGTGCTGCTCCAAGCGCGACGACATCTGCGGCCATGTGACCAGCATCTGAAATGAGGGCGAGTGATTGTGACAAAAGTCCGAAGACCAGTTCGATAACAAAGAATCCGGCAACTAGGACAAATGCTAGCATGAGTCGCCAGCGGTGGCGTCCGCCAGCATGTCCGGCCGGGATATCGTGACTATGCCCTGCACTCATCAGCAACACTCCTTGCTATCAGATTCGGCGCATGCCTCTGGGTCAGTCGTGAGTATGACTTTCTCAAGGTCTGTTAATGCATGTGTCAGTCGTGGATCAGCAAGCTCATACCGGGTGCGACGGCCCTCTGATGTAGCAGTAACCAGTCCACAACCGCGAAGACATGCCAAGTGATTTGATATCGATTGCCGGGTTACGTCGAGAGTAAAGGCGAGATCTGCAGGGTATGATGGTCCTGCTCGAAGACTCATTAGAATTTGCGTACGGGTAGGGTCCGACAAGGCATGACCGAACCGTGCCAAAGCAGCCATGGAAGTCGGCGATATGGTGTTCATGCTTTGATAGTACATCTGATTCTGTATTAATGCTAGGGCTATGCTCGGCTTTATTTTTGAAAGTCTAGTGACCGTGTTTTTGCATGAGGCAGAATTGCTCAATAGGTAAAAGAGTTACATCTACAATCCTTAGAAAATATGAGACTTGTTTATTTTTTCTTCCGCTTGCTAAGACGCTTCTTTCGTTTTAAACGCTTTTTAGCGTTCTTATGTTTTATCGTGCGCTGGCTGACATTTACATTCTTACGACTCTCTGAAATTTCAATTATGCGGTCCATTTCGTCACTCTGCACCCATTTACCATCGAGGTGCTGGACGCCTGATATGAGTCTACGCCCATTTACGTTTGCACCGAGAGCTATCCAGCGGTCCTGCTTGTGGATGTATTTGTTCTTACTCGCGAGGAAGTTCATCGCATTAGCCATCTGCTCTTCGTCTTTAGCGACAACAAATGTGAAGCCGCCATAGTCATTGTCTGTTGAAGCACTGAAGTCATTCAGCTCATAGTAGCCGTGCAGCACACTGTTAACCGCTCGTTGAATCAGTCTCATGAATTCATCAATTGTCTCTTCGGACAGCCCCGTCAAAAACAATATGACATCCGTAATCCTGGGGTCGTCTATTGTTTTAATTTCATTAATAATCTCGTTATATAGCTCATTATCGAGTCGCATACGAAGCTTATTCTTTTCTTTGGGCTCGTCCGCATAACCGGCCCGGTGCATAATATCTGCATCTATTAGTTGACCAAACGATGAGTCGAGGTACATTCTGTCGGCTTGATCTGGGTCTATATATAGTCGGTACTTGAGATGATAACCAAGTAGCGCAATTTCACTCTCGGCATAAATCTTATCGTGTAGTTTCACGCGCTGCTGAATGTAGTAAAGAAAGTCATATGGATCTTGCAGGTAGTGGGTAATAATATCGAGGTCGAGAAGGCTGATTGCAATAGGCACCGGATCATCTTTTTCTTTCTTGAGGTATTGCATGCTCTGCACTAATTGCGCCGGATACACGCTCGCAGTTACGCAGATAATGTATGCTTCATCTATCGTTTCACCAGGATTAATTATTGTGCCGTCCGTTAACTCGAACGTTATTCCTTCTTGGTTCAGGATTGCTTTTCGACTAACAACTCCTTGATCATAGGCGTCCTGGATCGCTTTCTGAAAGTCGGTCTGCAGGCTCTGCTCGTCCCCGGATTTCGAGAGGTCGGTCAGCCATTTACTCTTCTCTTGAAATATAATCGCCTTATTGCCGATAACGGCCAGACCGTCTATGTCGGTTAATACTTTGGTTCTTTTCTTAATTTTCACCGAGTGATATACGTTGCCTCTGAAGGATCGTTTGAGTAGTCCATGGGCAAGTACTTCCACATTGAGGCCTCGGTTTCTCTCTGCAGTTGATCTATAGTTCCTGTCCTGAAGCATCCATATCCAAGGGAGGTTATATATGGATTCAGACAAGTTAAAAGTGCTATTCAGATAATATTGCCCCGACGGTAATTCAATAATAGGGAATGCTTTCAAGCAATTATGATCACTCGGGATATTAAAATCAGAATTAACATTCCCTGGTACACTCATGAAAGTATCAATAAATTTCTGAGCGGAATCGCTTGTAATGCGGGTGTCTTTCGTTGCTTTCTTGGCAAACTTGCGCAGGTCGTTCGCATCGAACGAAAAAACCTCTAAAATTTTATCGGCATTATAAGAATCATTTCCCAAATTGGAGGCTTTCAACATAACCAGATGCTTAAGAGCAAAAGTATAAAGCGCATAGAGGTCCAAATCATGGCTATTCTTTGCAAGCCACTCTGCATCCTCAGAGTAAAGCAGCGGGGCGAGGCTGAGATACTGAAAATCATAGGCTCCAGAATCACCATAAAATATAGGCTCAACCATATTCTTGCCCATACCGAAAATCTTTTTTGATAAAGATTCGCTATCTGCTTCTTTCATGGCCTGCAGTTCGTCGAGACTATGCGGAAGATCTTGAATGAACTTCTTGCTTTGCACATTGTGCAGGTCATTCAGTAGTGTCCTTATTTTTGCGATTACCTCCTTTGTTTGCTTCCGGGAGGGTTTAGTGTCCAGATTTAAAGGAGTTTTAATCATATATCCTGTCAGAAGGTCGATCTCATTATTAAGAAGCCTGCTCCGCCAGTCTACCTCTGCGGCCTCGTCCGCGGCATAAAACATGTCCAACCTTGTGACATGACTTAAAATGTAAATAAACCCCGGTGCCTGAGCTATTACTTCAAGTTCAGCAAGTATCTCTCTGGATTCGTCATCAGTCATCGATATGTTTATATCGCATTCTTATTTATAAATCTCGGGACAAAAAAACTTTGGCATCGTCTGAGCTACTTCGGATAGTTTGTAGTTTATTTCCACGATATCCTATGGCATGACACTCTCACGCCTGTTGTACCTTAGAAATGGCTACTCGAGTGTATTTACTCATTTTATAATGCTTGGTGCATTTTCACGATGATGTAATGGTGACGACTTTGATTCCTGCAGCTACACTGAACTCACCTTAATAGATGTACTTACGCTCTGCCGCCTGAGCAGCTGGTATTGTACGTTGGTTTACAATATTGAATCCGCCGTACGCGCTGTTATTCATCTCTGTAATAACAACGTCACCATTATCAAGAACTCGTTCGACAAAAGCTACATGACCAGCATATAAAACATATGGTTCAGAGTATTCATCCCATTGCATAATTGAACCCGGCTGTGGCACGCGTCCAACGGTAAAGCCGGCTCCGGTAGCGCTGGTGTCCCAAGTATTCGCATTACCCCAGTAGCTGCCGATGGGTTTGCCAATCTGGAGGCGTCGTTCGTAGACATACCACGTACAGTTACCGAGGGCATAACGATTGCCGGCAGTCGCAAATACGTTCGTAGTGATTCGAGAACCAGTTGAACTTCCAGTGGCTGATTGCGTCAGCCTTGATGCAGGGGCTATAACTGGCGCTGGCTTTACACCATCAGGGATGACGAGGCTCTGTCCAGCTGCCACTCCACTGAGTTCTAGGTTATTGACGGTCGTAATGCGATCGGCATTCGAGCTATATTTACTGGCGATCGATTCGAGCGTGTCGCCTGCAGCAACAGTATGGAGCAACCCATTTGTCGGCAGAATGGTTAATGTGCGGCCTGCCTCAACGATGTCGGTATTAGGCAGGTCATTTGCCCAGCGCACTGTATCGGAAGTAATACCGAACTTCGTAGCGACCGAAGGTATAGTGTCGCCTTCCACGGTTGTGTACTTAATTATTTCTGAACGGCTGCCGTTCGGCTGAATGATCTGTGGCTTTGTAATTGCCGAGGGATCAGTTTGGGATAGATCAGTTTTGGTCGATAGCGAGATAGACATATTGACTACATTGGTCGCGATAGGCAAGTTGGCGCGCGACGCGAGATCGGCAGCAACGCCTGTTGCGACAACTTCATCGACGGAAGGCTCTTCGTCATGATTGGTAGCGGGTAACGCCTGAGCATCGTCAGAGGCTATTGCTACCTGACTACTCACTGGATGTGGCGACTCATAGCCGATAGCAACGATCGCTATAAGGAACATGAAGGCACCCGCATAAGCGGCAATTTTGCCTGCAGATGGGGCAGAAGGTTTTTTCTTTATCCCACTATGTTTGTGTAAAGCCTGCTGACGCAAGGCTGTAGTGGATGTTGCCAGGTTTGAACCTGACGCAGATTGGTTGCGAATTATCGTACTCCTGCCACACGGATTACTCCGGAGGGCTACTACCCATACTAAGTCTTACTTCTCGCAGTAGAACAGGACACTTATGATCGACCGATATTAAATGATATTAGGTTGCTCGTTAGTGCTGTGCCCGTAGCGACAATTCTGGGTAGCGCTCATTCTCGTAGGTTTCTCAGGCATTCAACTCGCAGTCGGGTGATTTCTCACCCTAGTCATGCAGATATCCCGTGAATGTGCTCTATCCATAATAGCAATGCTTACAAGCTCAGTCAAAGCACTAATTTATATACAATAAATTCTTCACTAGGAGTGGGATCGACCATCTTGCTAAGCAATCAAGTAAGACGCTATCTGACCGCAGATGTACTTGAAATATCATCACTTGTCGGTAGCTTAAGAGGTTTTTCTTTGACAGGTGGAGCTGTTTTCTTCGACTGTGCACCTTCATTAGATTCTAAAATGGCACTTACTTTTTTGGTGTAGTGCGTCCGTGAAACTTCGATTACGCGTCGAGCTATCTCATCACTCCCACTATCTTTGACAACTACCGTCATACCAGATAGCGGTTCTTGCGCCTCGACCGCCGCGATACGTGTGTAGAATGAATATGCCGGTAAGTTCGAAATTTCACCCTGGTGGATGAACGGCATAAATAAGGGCAATACCATTCGCTCATCAGATGGACTACCGGAACGGAAGCAAACGAGCGTCCCGACGTTAGCGAGGATGATATCAACAAGTCGCTGCTCGTCTTGTTGAGAAGTGGACTGCTCAGCCATCGTAAGAAAAAGTTTGTACTTCCTTGCTTCCGAGAGCATTTGCACGAAGCTCATCGTGGCAAAATTCTGAAATTCATCTACATATAAATAAAATGGAACTCGGTCCTGCTCGCTGATTCGGGCACGGCGCAGGGCAGCAGTCTGGAGTTTCGCGAGCACAGTCGTCCCGAATAGAGTAGAGGTATCTTCTCCGAGCATGCCCTTCGAAAAGTTGCAGATGAGAATCTTGTGACCCGTTAAGATCTCATCGAAGTTTATGGTCGACGTTGGCTGTTCAAGTACACGCCGCGCGGAAGCGGAGAATAAGAAACGGCCGATCTTGGCAGTAATTCCAGCCGCCATCTTGACGCGTTGGAACTCACCAGCCTTTCCTAGCTCGTTATTCCAGAAGTCTTTCAGATTTTTATCCTCTAGGCCTTTGACAACCTTACGGCGATACTTCGCGTCGTTTAGTAGCTCAAAGATCGTAAATAATGTTGAGCCTTTAAGCGTTAATGCTGTTTGAATCGCATTTCGGAGGACGTACTCGATACGGTGACCGCCTGAGTCATCTTCAGAGAATATTTTCCGTAGCACTGATATGGCCGCTTCAGTAATAAGGTCTTTTTCT
>DJJF01000024.1:12279-20652 GCA_002434005.1 Candidatus Saccharibacteria bacterium UBA6575
AGTAATAAGGTCTTTTTCTCGGAGAAGATCATCGGCTTCGATGTCATCGGCTAGCTCAAGTAGATTCATGCCGATGGGATGGGACAGATCGTCCGGATTCATATAGATGACATTCTTGATACGGTCCTCGGGAATATACCGGAGTATCCGTTCGGCTAAATCTCCGTGTGGGTCGAGTACGGCCACGCCGTTACCGGCCTGAATATCTTGTAAAATGCTATAAAACAGCATCGTCGTCTTACCGTTACCTGTTCCGCCGATAATGTAGAGATGCCGTTCACGTTCTTCTTCTGTAAGCCCGATAGGCGTAACGGTCCCATGGTGGTGGTTCTCTCCTATTAGTACCGCAAGCTTACGCCCCGATTTAAGTGAAACCGGTGCGGGCAGTGTACGACTGAGTGAGGTAACGAGATTATCCGTCTTGCTTATCCGGCTCGAAGGAAAGTGGTAGAGGGCCGCGAGTTCAGATGCTCCAAGCACCATGCTATTTCGGTGAAGTAACGAAGGCAATCGATCGTGGGCAAGTGTACGTCGCCAACTGATAACAAGCGGTATATTGAGCTTCGCTTTCAGCGACTGATATTGCGGTACACTAAAGCCGTCAAGCGCCGACTTGAGAGCGGCTATATGCTCACTCGAATCGCTACCGGTGACGAGTACGCGTAGATTCACCCTGAAGAGGGGTTGAGCGATTTTCTTATGCATCGTTTCCATAAGTTCTTGTTCGAAAGTGCTGAGCGACCGTGACGGACGATCCTGCGACGTATTGGTCGCCCGGCTCCGATTTTGTTTATTCAAAGCATCGTTCTGGATCTTATGTCCGTACGCCGTACCCATGTATATCTCACTCGTCAGATCGGCCATTGCACTGGTTATGCGACTTAATATCTGCGAGAAGCGATAAAAGACCGAAAACTTTTGGCCTCGTACCTGTTCGAGGATATTTTCATTACCCAATATTTTACGTGACAGGCTGCCTGCTTCACGCAGGCGTATCGGTGTCGCGACAAGTTGAAGTGTAATCTGTTCGTCGTCACTGAGTTTCGTCATCACGCCGGTAACGTAAGCCAGTGGGTCGTTTTGTTCAATTGCTGAGGTGAGCGTCAGAGGTAGAACATAATGACTCGACTGTTTGAACTCAATAACACTGCTCCGCGCTGCATCTTCACGAATCACTTCTTTTACCAACGAATTCGGTATATATGAGGTTACGATTTTTTGTATATTCTTCGACGCACTATGTTCCGCCTGGATGAGGTACCGGATCCCAGTAGCTCGGGTAGAAACGATCTCAAAACTCATAACAGGAGAACGAGCGAGCAACTTGTCAGTAAGTCCCCTCGCGGTGCGTGAACCGTGTAGGACAGAAAATAGCTGCCCGGTCGCTTCAGGGGTCTTATTTATTGAAGAGGGTGGTGTCACTTCGAGCCATATCATGTGTCGCCGACGAAGGCGCTTTCGATCACTCACGCGCAGTACAAGGACAGTAGCCCAGTAAATGGTGAACGCTGCTGCGATCGTCCCGACCATCAGCTGCCAGTAGGAAGTGACGGATTCGAGATAGGTAGGGGAGTCCATGGCGCCGCTCCTTTCTTACTATGGATAAAGTTGTACGAGCGGGCGGATTCCTTAGTAAACGTCCTGACAGTGACTACATTGAGGTTCGGCGCATTCATTTCCGAGATTGTCCATCGACCTGTCGCCGCGTCAACTTTTGTAACGTAGGCGACATGCCCCCATTGGCCTTCATCGGTCTGGAATATGGCACCGGGTGAAGGTATCCGGTCTATAACATAACCTTCTCGTGCAGCACTTTCGTCCCAGGTATTCGCGTTACCCCAGTATTGCCCGATCGGATTACCTGCCCACAATCTCATTGCATATACCCAATAGGTGCAGTTACCCCAGGCGTATGTATTGCCCTCTACAGGCCCACCCATGTAAAAGCCAAGGGTTTCGGCTGCTTCAGCGCTTGGTGCGCTGTCTAAGAACGCCAGCACACTTGATCCCATGGATAGCACCGCCACGAATGGCAACAGCAGAGTGATACCCATCGCAGCAAGCACCACAGATAGCTGCTTCTTCATGGTAGACCCAATGAGCCCTAAGGCGAGAAGCCCTAGGCTCACGAGTACAGCTCCGCCGGGTTGGTCGTTATGAGGGGGTGCTCCTTATCACTGGCGACCACTTTTATGGCTACGTGGTTCTGATCGGCGATGACCAGGGCGTCGCCCCGCTCGCAGGTCAGCAGGAACTGCTGTTCATATTCGCTGAGGTTGAACTCGGATACGACATTCTTAATAGTTGTCGTGTCCTGTCGCATCAGAATACGCAGTGCACTCTGTGAAGCGATTGCTCTTCCGTAATCATTCTTCAGGAAGTCGTTGGCTTGCTGCGTAATGATTGATACCCCGAGATAATATTTCCGGGCTCGTCGAACGAGGCCCGCGACGAACCGGGCGGACTCTTCATGCTCAAGTAACATCCAGCCTTCATCGATGATAAGAAGTCGTTTCTCGGGCATTGCCATAACTTGATTCTTTACGAAGTTTGAGATGATGAGCATCATGATCTGCCGGAGCGACTCAGGGAGATCCTTGATATCGAATATAACCAGCCGATTATCCAGTTTGATGTTAGTCTGGGCGTTGAAGACGTTAGCGAGAGATCCAGAGATATATTTCTCAAGTCTCTCGCAGAGTTTCATCTGTCCGAGCTTTTGTAGCTCAGCGTAGAGGTCTTCCAGTAGCGGCATTTGGGCTTTTGATTTTTTGTAGATCTTAAGGATCGTCTTATCGACGGCTGCCTTTTCTCGAGATGACAGTCCCTCGGCCATCAGGCTAATAACTTCCGTCAGATCTTGGGCGTGTTCAGATAAATCACTGGCCTTGTGAAACGTCGTCGCGAGATCGAACGGATTGATCTTCTGCTTACTCTTAGCGCTGAGCTTAATATAGGTGCCACCGACAGATTCGGTCAGCCGCTTATATTCACGCTCCGGATCGATCACGATGACTTTCGTTCCTTGCATAAGTTGCCTGAGAATCTCAACCTTCGTCGTATAGCTTTTACCGGAGCCTGATTGGGCAAATACGATACTGTTGGCATTATGCAAGCTGAAGCGGTCCAAAATCACCAGCGAGTTATTCGACTTATTGACCCCATACAGTATGCCTGATTCCTGGACCAGCTCGGAGCTCATGAAAGGAAAGGTTAGTGCCGCACTTGAACTATCCAGGTTTCGTTTTTGCGCGAGCTGATCTTCGCCGCGCGGTAAGATACTTTGTAGCGCCTCGAGTTGTTGGTACCGAGCGACTTTGGAATAAAATAGCCGTGCCGAGAGGGTGGCTTCAAGCAGCTTGGTAATCTTGTTAAGTTCTTCGAGATTGTCTGCACGAAGAGAAACATAGAGTGACATCTGGAATAATTTCTCTTGTCCCCTTTGAATCTTGTCGCGCAGCTCGACAGCTGATTCAAGTGGGTCAGTAATTTCAGAGCCGACGATTTTTCCCGCTCTCATCATTGCTCGTTTAGTGCTCTCCAGTTCTGTAATCTTACGGTTTAGTTTCGGAAGCGCCGAGAACGCATTGACCTCATGCAGATGGTAGCTAATGTCGGTATCGTGATTGAAATTGATAAGACTGTCCATCCAGCCGGAGTTCGCAACGAAGGGATACCCAGAGACATATAGCGAACGGACATAGATGCCGTCGATACAGACGTAATCAATGTTTTCTTCCAGCCCGGCATATGCGAGGATGTCGAGAGTATCTTGTTCGCCAAATTCCAACGTCAGTTCTTTCTGGCGTTCGACTCTTGATTGCTGAAATTGTCTAAAGGTTGTCATCGGGCTATTCATCGTGGCCTCCTCTTTCTACTATGGCGGTGTGGATGAGTTGTAACGCCTGATCTGTAAGTGGCTGAAGCTTGGCTTGGGTGGGACTATAGAAGCTATAGAACAGATCGAGTACCTCCAAGCTCGAGAGCTCTTTCGTATGCATGCCGATACGCATCATTCCCTTATTGACTATGTCAAGTTTCAAATCGAGCTGCTCCCTGACGACGTCAAAGTCGGTCTTCGTCGAAGCACTGTATGGTACGACGATATAGAAGTGCCGCGTAAGGATTTTATTACTAGTAATGAGTGAACGTATAAACTCGTCATAATTTTCAAGCTGCGCCCGATAAATCGGCTCGGCTTCGCCGTCCAATCGCTCACCGAGTTCATCGAGGTATTTGTCCATATCAATCTCACGAGTACGAATCAGTATCTGCAAGCTGGAACCTACTGAGTTCAAGAAGCTTTCATAGGTATCGATGATGGCATCTTGCTCTTCTTCGCTCCTGAGCTCGAAATTCAGCGACGATACTTCAAGTACCGCTCGATACTGATTTCCGGGGAGGATCAAGATACCGTCACGAACGCTTTTAATAGCTATCTGCTGTCGGTTTGACGATTTACTTTTCGATTTCTGTAAGGCGAACATATAAGCCTCCTTTCTTTGTGGTTTCAAATCTCAGTTTTGCAGCCGGATCATCAATCGTCGCATACACCCTGACGGCATCGCGGAGGTCTAACTTAGGCATCGATACGTTCTTTTTGACCGGTGGGGCAGATGCGGCCGGCTTCGTGTATTTCTGGCTGGAGTCATATTGCTCGCGGTGGACGGTCGTATTCTTGTCGAAAAGATAGTACTTGGGACGCAGGTTGTAACGGAGGATCGTAATGAACCAGACTGCGAGAATCATTCCCTTGATACGAATAGCAAGAATGCAACAGACCGTGGCTAAGATACCCATAATGATGAACTTATATGTGTTCGGTTCCATAACGGGTGGAAGAATCGTGAATATACCAGCTCCTATGAAGACGGGGAGTATCAGAAGTATCATCTGAGAGAATCCAAGATTGCCGATGATCCGATCCTCGACGGTAGTGACTTGAGCGGGAACGACAGTTACTTTCATGTGATCTTATCCTTGCTTGTATTCTTTGGTATCTTTGCGCTGGCTGAATCAACTTGTGGTCTCGCAGTTGCCGGCGGGGCTTCGTACGTCATGCCGGTAGGTTTGCTGCGACGTTTGGTAATCGTTACACCGGAGGCGTCCCGCCGAGGTTTGCCGTACGCTATGGCCTGGGTCGATCGGGCCGGCTTAGTTCCAGTTGCTGGTATGGGCCGGCTGACTTTCATTCCGCCTGCGCTCCGTCGTGCCGTCCCTACGGCTTTTGATGCCAGCGTCCCGCCTTTGCCTGTCATATAGCTGACGCCATTCATAAACTGACCACCTAATTTACGGCTGTTACGCGCCCCCATACTGACGTAGCTAAACTGCATCATGACGCCTTGGGTTTTGAGGAGGGCTAGGACGGTGGCGAGTCCGACGACAAGCGCCATCAACGTGTCGGGTACTTGGTTGCTTCCGACTGTCGCCATGCCAGTAAAGAGTGAGGCAGCGAGCTGCAGTATGACCACATGGACGAATAACACGAAAATGGTCGAGAGATACGTTTTGGCGGCTGATTCAGAAAAGTCGCGAAATCCCGGGATTAGCCAAACAAGAATTACTAATGGAGATAGAACCGCGCCGATGAAGAGCGTCACTAATCGTCCGACGTAGTACACCAGTAAGATGACGGTGAAGATAAGAAAGGCTAGCATCATCAAGAGCGCGGCTAGTCCCTGCCCGCCAGTATCTTTGACGACCGCGGTAAGAGTGTCCCATGGCGACGAACTACCGGCAACCTTACCGATGGCAGTAATGAGAGCGTTGGAAAGCTCAATGATGCTATCAATGAAGAAGATACTGGTATTAAGCAGTAGAAACACCAGCCCAATCCTTGGTAGTAGGTGCTTAAACTCAATTTCATCGAAACCGAAGCTGGCAGCGCTCATGACATGGAACCCGATGAGAGCTAAGACGACTACAAAAAGTACATCCGTTATGCCGACGATTGCCAGCCAGAGATTGAATACACTCGGGTTGCTAGCCATCAATGGAGTGGCTTTTGTAAAGTAGTCGAGTGCAGCCAGGAACGGAGCCGCAACCGCTTGGATAATCACATTCAAAAATCCGGTGACTGCTTTTATGAGAACTTCAACGAGGCCATTACCGACATTCTGCGGCGGAATCGCTTCCAGGGTAGGCAGGGATGCAGCCTGACCGCTGGCTGGTTGACCATATGCATTGGTCAATAGAGAAGTGACGGTTGCCGCTGCCAGGACGATTATCAACCCGAGCAGCGCATTGCGCAGTACATGCTTGGCATGATCCATCTTTCCTGGCCTGCCACTACTTGTCATATACAGGTAACCGGAGTTAACGATGAAGAATGTGCAGATAATAGCTGCGAGTGCTGATAAGGTGCGGATTGTCGGTCCGACATAATCCCGCATTGCCGTCACCGCACCTGACGAATCGGCCATGAGCGTTAAGCTCATGGTGAGAATATCGCTCATGTAGTGCCTAGCTTCCGAACGACTGGGTCGCCAGTGATGTCACGATGTTGCTAATGACGAATGCTGCGATGACAATTGCCAGGCCGATTGCTGACCAGGTGAGCGTTTGCTTTGCCTTGTCCAGCTAAATAGGATTACCGGAACTGGTGATATACGTAAAACCCCCTGCCACAAAAAAACCGGTCGCTACCAGACCGGCTAATCCTGCAATGAGTTGGATGACACTTCGGATGAAATTCTCTACCTGCGCAGCGTCTCCCGATACCGCAAACGCCGGCGGGGCTATGATGAGCGGAACTCCAATTGCTACAAAGACTGCTACTATTTTATTTTGCGTGGAACTTCTGATCACGTTGACCCTCCGTTGGAAATAGATTTGTAGCTAAAAGTTATCACATAAAAATCACAACGAGCGGCGCCATAAGCGTTTCGCACGAAACCATAAGAATTTTCTTCATCTGTCAAAAATGTAGAGAATACTACTACACATTTTATTATTTTTCGCTGAACGCGTTATCTCATGGCTTTGCCTGCATCATTGATGTGACATTGAGGCATAGTATTACTACCATTTAACTGCTCCGATAAAATCCAGCATATCACGAGATAATTCTGGCGACACTGAACGACGCATGACTTCACAGCTGTCGCCCTGAGATAATATGTTCAAGCTGCCTTCCCATAAAATCTCACGATCGATAATTGCCAGTTTGCGGTGATGTCTGACTGTATAAAGCACCTTGATACCGATACGTTGAAAGGTTTCGATGGCTACCCATGCCTGCAGTTCATATTCCGGGTTATGTTCGTTCGGATTTCTCGTGTTAATAATGATCGAGACGCCTCTTTTACGTAACTTGGTAAGCTCGGGTAAGAGCTCGTCCACGCGTCTGATAGTAATGAACGGGCTTTCGATGATGATGCTTTGATGAGCTCGTTCCAGGTCTTTCGTAAACGATGAATAGAAATTGTTATTATCAAACAGCTTCGATGAGAGAAGATCATTCATTTTTGTCCTCCTCTAATTCTTCGACTGTCAAATCATCGAGACCTATTAAAGTTCTATAATCGTCCCTTATGCCCAGCCAAGCTTAAGCATTTTGAATAGTACGCATACAACATGCGTACTATTTTATTTATTACATTGTATAATATATAGTATTCGGCACACCCCATAATTACACTACGACTTAACTGGAGGTTTGATATGTGGATGACCGATTACATCCGCGAGATTCAGCGACAGTTCATCGAGGTCTACAACTTCCCGGAGAACCCCGAGAACCCTGGACTCCCGATGGGTGTGACAGACGGGGACTACCCGATGACCATCGACGGCAAGCTTGATCAGGTCAAGATTGTCAACGGCAAGATCAACTGCTGCAATTTCGATCCACTGTCCGCCTAGCGGCATCTACACCCTCAGAAAGGAAGCAGCCCATTCAGGGCAGCCCTCAAATGAGGGTGCTTCCATATCTCGAATAGTTCTGAATACATCCACTATCCCCAGCCACAAGCATTTTCACCTCTGTTAATCCAGGGGTTTTTGTCATAAAAATTCGCGGAACAGAATACGTATAACTAATAGACATTGACAATATTTAAGTTTTATGTTAATATGTAGCTCACATGAGCCGACCGGCGGTTCTGCACCTCCAGGAGTACAGATGAACACCACGACCGAGATCACGTTCGACGTCAGCAAGGCCAAGCGGTTCATGCCGCGCATGCCCGACGTCGAGACCATGCAGGGCGTCAAGCGCGCCCACCTCGTCGACGTTTCCGCCGAGACCGAGACGACCATCATGGTCTCGTGGAACCTCGACGGCAACTACGAGCCGCAGAAGCTCAAGGGCCCGTGGTACGTCATCACGGAGCTCAACGGCAAGCCCAACTTCTACGGCTGTCTCTTATA
>DJJF01000026.1:0-810 GCA_002434005.1 Candidatus Saccharibacteria bacterium UBA6575
CCACTCGGTCACCTCTCCAGGCTTCATTATTCTAACAGAGGTGAGTACTATTTTTCAAGGTGATTATGCCGTCAGGCAACCCACGAGCGCGCAGCGTCATGGGTTGCCTGACGACCTATGGGAGAGAGGTGCGCAACTTGTCATCCCATACCTTAAGCGTATTAAAGTCGCCTGAGAATTAGCTTAGACGTTTGTACCGCCAGTGCCGGCGCCACCGGTAAAGCTAGCCAGAACAAAGTTAATAGCCGCGTACGCAAGGAGCGCTACAATAACACCAACTATGGCGTATAGAATTGTGTTTTTGGCCGCGGTAACAGCGGTGGCATTACCACCTGATACGACGTAGCGGAGGCCGCCAATGATAATCATGATGACTGAAATTGCACCTAGGATGAATAACAGTACATTGGTGATTGTTCGGAAGATACCGGCCTGTCCGAATAGTTCGGCGGTTTGATCATCGCCCCGTGCGGAATCGGCTCCACCCTGGACGCCACCAAAGCCTGCTGCCTGCGCAAGCGGAGCGGCCATGACGGCAAGTGATAATGCGGCGACAAGGATTGATGGAAGCAAAGTTCGAATAACGTTCTTTATCATGAGGCTCCTTATATTACTTTCTAGTTCCAATATAGCAAAACACAAGCAAAAGTCTACCCGCTAACCTCTGTTATATGCTACAATCATTCAAGTCAGCCCTCTTGAAATTCAAGAGAAAAGAGTAGTCCGACAAAAAGTTACGCCTTTTTGCCGGCGCGACGAGAAAAACCGAATGTTTATCTCTCGTGAGCGTGGAGGAGTACCCAAGTGGCT
>DJJF01000026.1:998-2349 GCA_002434005.1 Candidatus Saccharibacteria bacterium UBA6575
CTCCTCCGCCAGAAAAATAACCCGAACACCGAAAGGTGTCGGGCTATTTTTATGTAGAGCAAAAGGATTTGGGCTTCGTACTAATTCTGTAGCGAGTTAAAAAATGCGAGAGTAGCGCTTCTCCATGTGACGTCGAATGTCTTATGTTCAGCATGAAAATGAGCCAGTCTGGAGAAAGCGCCGTTTTACCAATATTGACTTTATTCAGTTAAAATTATATAGTTTATACATTGAAGGAAGGCCAACTGGCTTTCCTTTTGAACCTACGAGAGGAAACTCCGATGAGCATTGTCTTGCTCGGCGACCCGAGCCGCATCAAGGACCGCATTCAGCGGGAGCTGGCGGTCAACAGCACAGCAGCCAAGATGAGCTTGAAGGATTACGAGAAGCTGGTGACGAACGTCGAGGAGTTCTTTCGTCACCAGCATCCCGGGTTCCCTCCAAGTGATCAGATGTCCGACCAGGATCAGGCTCGGCTGAACGCACTGACCGACCCAGTCGTGAAGCGTCGTTTCTGTGACAGACTCGGTATCAAGCCGGCCGCGGTGACGACTGTCTTCATCGTCGGCAATGGCGGCGACTACGGTGTTCTGGAGTCAAGCGACGCCTTCCCCAATGCCACGATCGAGCGGCTTAGGGAGTGATTCTTAATTACCCCGCCCCCGGTGTGCCATGTGCGCCGGGGGCACTTCATTTCGCTCATGCTACAATATTTTTATGCAACCAGAGCAACCAATAGATCAGAATGTGCCGCAAGAAGAATACACTCAACCTGAGTATTCTGAAGCTGCTGATTTTGAGCAAGTATCTGAAACGCAGCCGATTCAATGGCAAGCACCCGAATACGTGCAGGAGCGCCGATCTCCATGGTGGTTTATCGCATTCTGGGTTATAGCGGCACTGCTCATGGTTGTCGCGTTCTTTGTGCTTCAATCATGGTCGTTCGCCCTGCTTGTTCCGGCTATGGCAGCGGCACTCATGATTTACTCACATCGCCCACCGAGAATCTTGAACTACGTACTGAGCGGGAAAGGCATTTACATAAATGAAAAACTGCACCCAATCGGTGAGTTTCGCAGTTTTGGTATTATGCGCGACGAAGCAATTCCGAGCATTATGTTCATTCCGGTTAAACGATTCCGCCCTGCGCTCACGATTCACTTCCCTGAAGAAATTGGTGAGGCCGTCGTAGATCTTCTTGGTCATAGAATTCCTATGCAGGAACTCAAACTAGACCTGTTCGACCAGATCATCCGTAAGCTTCATATACAGTAAGGAGTTGTTCTAACTACCCCTGTTATGGTACAATCGAATCTGTTCGCTTTAAAACGGCGAAGGCACCTTCTAGTTA
>DJJF01000026.1:2659-3206 GCA_002434005.1 Candidatus Saccharibacteria bacterium UBA6575
CGAATCCTGTCGGGTGTACCATTTCTATGTAACATGAAAATTACCTCGTCAGAGGTAATTTTTGTTTAGTCTACTAAGATCCCCTTAGACGCTATATACAAAGACATTAACGTGGCCGACCAAAAGTCTGCATAGTCGGTCCATCCCTGTGCTTGCGGACCATTGGCTTCAAGTATTGATCGTAGCCCACGATAACAGCCGACCCAACTCCGGAAACTTCAATTACCGACCCGATTGGTCCGGCATAGTGCGAATCTTCTTTTCTTTTAGTTTCTGCAGGCTGTGGTCGCTCCTCGGGCCAAAGGATAGGATATCCTTGGTGAAATTGACTAAAATTGACTCCGGTTTTAGCCGAGATGGCGAATAGAGTCGGTTTATCTAGAACACTACCGTCCATACCCGCGCGACGCGCTATATCACGAGCGCTACTTCGTAATAGCATCTTTTTAGCCCAGATTCGATCACCGTAATCATCGGGTAACAGTCCGAGTTCTTTCGCTTTCGTGTAGCCGTGGCCACCCGTAGCATCTGCGTACTCGATATAGTC
>DJJF01000026.1:3332-9224 GCA_002434005.1 Candidatus Saccharibacteria bacterium UBA6575
CCTCGATATAGTCATCGAGCAGTCGCCGAGCCTGGTCGTGGGCTGACGTGTCATCGCCTTCTTGTGTGAAGCCAAGAGAGTCCGCTTCGCTTGCGAGTATTGCTGCATTTTCCGCTCTCCGTCCGGGCTCGATAGTAAGTGTTGTAGGATCGATACCTAGAGTAGCAAAAACTTCATTCGCCTTATCAACGTCATTTGCTATGTTGTCCTTGTCATCAGAAGGTGCGTCGACGATGTTCTCAGTCTCTGCAGTATGTTTATTTATGCTTTCGTGCATGATAGCATATTAGCATAAGTATTAAGTATTGTCAATAGAAGGCTTCGTTATGCGAGATACGCAGTCGCGCTCCACGGCCACTTCTACGCGCGCTTCTTCCTGGCCATCCGAAGTCTAGAGGCTCCGATTACCAGCCTTCGAGTAACGAATGGGCTGTCGAGGACGTGGTTTTCGACACCCCGCGTTCTTGTCGGCCTTTTCAATTGGCTAAAATAGTTCTAACTTCATATAGTTTGCTGTACCACGCTTCCGTTAAATGAAAATCACCTCTGTTAAACGAGGTGATTTTAGCATTCTCTGTAATCAGTTTTCTATATTCACAATGGGCATTGTGTGCATAGAGAACTGCCGGGAAAGAAGGTGGCAATATAGTGTCGCAATGCGCAACGCTACATCACCTCCAACTTCCCCGGAAACTCTCTGCTACTACTTCGGGCGCCGCTGGTTCATGCCGCGCATGAAGTCCTGCGTCGACGGGTCACCGTCGACTGCCGCCTTGAATGCGGCCTCCTCCTCGCCGACGAGACGCTCACCCCTGATCGCCTTGGTAACTCCGACGAGGAAGTTGCCGATGTTCGGCTGGTTCTCCACGACGGCGTCGGGATGACAGAACTGAGCGACATCAGCGATACCGCCGGGACCGTCGAGACGGAACCCGAAGGACTCGCGGTCCCACTTGTCCGCGTCGAGCGTGGTGAAGTGACGTACGAACACACCCATGCGCTCGTACATGTCACGACCCCACGCCTGACGGCCGTCCTGGTACCAATACCCGGCATCCGAGACGCTGTGAACCGCACGAAAGATGCGCTCGTGTAGCGTGGGCGAAGCTTCCAAGGGAGCCCAGTGCCACGACTCGTAGACGCTGATCGACTCCGGGATGGGGAGCGCCTTGTCGCCGAAAGCGTACTGGCTGTACTCCTTGCCCTCCCAGACCTTCACCTCGTCGTAGTTGATGTGGTGACCGAAGATGTCCTTCGGCTCGATGACCGTCTCGTCATTGACGGGGTCGCCCATGTGGCGCAGGTGGAACCGCAGCTTGATGAGCTGCCGATCGTCTTCGTCGACGAGCTCCCACTTGGCGCTGTGCTCGTCGAGGTAGACCTCGGCTTGCTCAGCGGTCATGATGCTCCAGCCGCCCGGCTCGATCTCACGCTCCAGGTAGAGCCACCCCGCGTCGGTGTCCCAACGCTTGACGGTCATCCGGAGGTACGGGTCGAACCAGCCGTGCTCCGTGCTCACGAACCTGAACGAGATGGTCGATCCCTCAATCATCTCGTAGAACGTGACCTCGCCACAGACCTCACAGGTGTGACCGTGCATGCGAATGCCTTGCCGGCTGATGTACGACTGGCAACTCTTGCACTTGCCACGGTCGATGTCATCGAGCCGCGCGTACCAGAGTGACCAGCCGTTCTGCTCCATCTGTTCGGGGGTGGTACGCCCTTCCTTGATGGAGTAGCCGTCGATCCGCTGATCGGTTACGTTGTAGCCGGTGGTTCGGAGTGTCTCGAGAGCGATCTTGAGGGCTTCGGGGGTTTTGCAGTACAGGTCACCAGCGACCCAGACTGCGTCGTTGGTCGGAATGGTGACAGTCATGATTCCTCTTCTCGTAGTAGTTTGCGACTATCGAGCAACATACATTAATCAAAATACGCTATTCGATAGCCACAACAGAGAGCTGTTAAGGTACTTTGGAAGTTGCAACACCTCAACAAAGTATATTTATTATAGCACAATTACTATAAATAATCAATAGCACACGCTGATTGTGAGCTTTGATATTATTAAAATATGAAGTTGTACATATCTCATTCATCGGGTTTTGATTATACGAGTGGCCTTTACGCCCCACTTAAAAAGTCAATTGCGCGAGACCACGATATTTTCTTTCCGCATGATAGCAAAGACGTAGTTAATTCGAAGAGTATTATCCAAGAGAGTGATCTTATCTTGGCCGAAGTATCTTACCCCTCGACTGGTCAAGGAATTGAACTTGGCTGGGGAGACGCGGAAGGCATCCGCATCATTTGCTTCTACAAGGCTGGTTCTTCGCCATCCAGTGCTATTGAGCTAATTAGCAGTTCGTCATTCGAATATGCATCGATGGACGAAATGCTTAGTAAATTGACCGCCGAATTATCTGCATAATCAACCTACTGTCCTCCTGTGTAGGTTCTTACATCTTCTAGTAAGGTGTACCATTTGCATGTAACATGAAAACTATCTCGTAAGAGGTAGTTTTTGTTTATTAAAGAATAAAGTATGCTGAAAGTATGGATGACGAAATACTCGACCTTGTTGACCGAAATGATGTAGTCATCGGAACTATAAACAGAATGGATTACCAGCGAATTCTTAATGAAGATCTAGGGTACATACGTGCGGTCGATCTATTTATCGTTAATAGCAAGGGTCAAGTGTATGTGCCAACAAGAACAGCAGATAAAACAATAGCTCCAAATGGTTATGACTTCAGTGTTGGAGGCCACGTTGGCTCTGGTGAAAATTATATTGGAACACTAGTTCGAGAAGCCGACGAAGAACTTAATATGGTAGTGGATCCTAAAGAGGTAACGTTAATTGATAAAACAATTCTCGATGAAATTCGATACATTCGTCATCTATACCTACTTAAGAGTGACTTAACACCCGATTATAATCCTGGCGATTTCGTAAAAGCAGAATGGATGATGCCCTCTGAACTAATAGAAGAGATTGATAATGGCCATCCTGCTAAGAGTAATTTAAAGGCATCGCTTGATACATTAAAGGAATGGTTAGCATTGGAGTAATTTGGCTCTAACGATGTCCATTATGCTCTATCAACAACCCCCCCTTTTTTTGGTGGCGCTCTGCAAGAATGCGAGAACCGTAAGGTTTGATTGTTAGTCTGGTGCTCGAAACATTCGGCACATAGATTAATATGCGCTAATCGGGTGCTATTATTATGTTATGGAAAAACCGCAGACTCATCTGACTGTTTCGGAAAAACTAAGGCGTAAAGTCGGTCGAGTCATTGGCCAAGGCCACGATCCTGAGACTGGTCGCAGCAATGCCGAAGAGCGCATGATCCGCATTATGCAAGAGCGCGGCGGTGGAGGCTTTAGGATACTTCGTTCGGCTGAAGTCACACCCAAAAACTATAAACGTTCATCAGAATAATAAAAGCCAGATAAGTACGAGCCTGCGAATTGCGTAATGCGTACTAAACACGATCATCATTGTGCTCACCTGCTCACAGTGATTAAATAGCTGCAATATTTTTGTTTACGAAAGGGCATCTATGAAAAATCGTAATCAATCAGGCAGTGCGCATGCTGTTCTTGTAGTCGTCATTATTCTTGCGCTGCTTGGTGCTTTAGGTTTCGTATTCGTGCGGACTATCGGCAAGAATAACGATCAAAAGAATATGCCCGGCGGGTCGAGTATTGAAGCGGATTGCAAGGGTTCATCCGGTACGGTGCAAATGAAGCACTCCCCTATGGATCTAAAAGACATTAGCTCAATCATGCCGATCGGATTACTAGCTGGCCCGCACGTCACTCCTATTGACCACCTGTACTTTTACCCGAAAGATATGAAAAACCGCGATGCCGCACCTGTCTACGCAATGGCCGATGGTTACATTACGGGATACAGCGCCCGAACTCAGAATGTACAGGGTGGTGCGCAAAAGGCAGAATACCGTTTATTCATGCAGCACTCCTGCGATTTTTATAGCTACTTCGACCTAATGACCAGCCTAGACAGTAGCATTGCCAGCCAGATGAAAGACGGCGAAAAATTAAAGGTGCCAATAAAGGCGGGGCAGGTGTTAGGGCGCGTTGGAGCGCAGTCACTGGATACTGCTATTTATAACTACGCTATGACCCTACCCGGCTTCGTGCGACCGGAGTCGTATGTAGCGGAAGATTGGAAGATTCACACCGATGACTTCTTCAAGTATTTTGATGAGCCGTTGAAGTCGCAAATGCTAGCGCTGAACCCTCGGAAGGTCGAACCATATGGCGGAAAGATTGATTACGACGTTGCGGGCAAGCTACAAGGTAACTGGTTCCTCGAAGGGACGAATGGGTACGCCGGGCCTGAAAAGTATCACAATGGTCAGAACCCCGATGGGAAGGGCTACTGGGTAGGCCACTTCTCCATCGCGCCTGATGCTGTGAATGTTGATCTCGTTGATATATCGTTTGGTGAGTACAACGGCCAAGCTACCCAGTTCACCGCCCTGTCTTCTAGCCCGGATCCTGCACTCGTGGGCCCTAGTGACGGAGTCGTGAAGTACGAGTTAACGCGCTATATCCAACCGACTCCAAACCCAACCGGCGGTGTAATGGCAAGAGACACGAAAGTTCTTGGAACGGTATTACTGCAGGTACTCGACGGTGGCAAGCTGAAAATGCAGGCATTTCCGGGCAAAATGGCCAGCGAGGTTGCTGAATTTACGAGCGCAGCAAAGACGTACGTACGCTAAAGGTCCTATCCGAAATCGCACTGCCATGGCGATTAGTTGACTGTATTTGCTACCATTGTAGTAATGAAAAAGCGTCCTATCTCTCAAAAAGTTCAGTTTATTGCTGGCTTTCTGATCCCTACGGTCATCTTGCTAACGTTGAGCGATGAATCCAAACTTGGCCCACTATGGGGCATGGTGTTGTCGCTCGCGTTCCCTGTTGCGATTGAAGTATACTCATTTATCACCGGTCGCAAGGCGAGCCTGATTTCTCTGTTCGCGATCATTGGAATCCTGCTAATCGGAGCGATTAGTTTATTCGGTCTGAGCGAAGAGTGGCTTGCTGCTAGGCGCGCGGCCATATACATCATTGGCGGCATTGGAATTTTAGGGATCACTCGGTTCAAGCGAGGATGGATCGATAAGTGGCTAGGTAATGTATTTGATATGGATAAGGTTCAGGGGGCGGCAAAAGAAGAAAGCGCTAAGTTAGCGTTACGGCGCGCGGTTACGACGGCATCGTATGCATTCGCAGCATCGCTACTGGCTATCGGAATCTGGAGCTATGTATTCACCATTCTATTCATGAGCGCTCCGACTGGTTCGAGTGCATTTAACGCACAGTACGCTGAGCTGCGGCTGCTTAGCCTGCCAGCTGTCTCGCTTCCGTTTTTAGTAGCTGTTATGGCAATACTTATGTATTTATTATCGCGAATAGAAAAACTTACCGGCTTAGAACCCGAAAAGTTACTGAAAAAGCGCTAGGCTCGTTGCTGGTAGAAGCTGCTATCGAACGAGTCTGGCGCGTCCATTGCTGGAGGCGTATCGTAGCTTGATGCAGCGAATGCACCCAACGCGACGAGAAGTAATACGAACAGCAGGATGAACATCACAAGTACGATCGATAGCGATCCTGTGACGATGCCAGCTATCGCCATGCCCTTTCCGGCTGGATTTTTGAGCGCCATAAATCCTGTAATAATTGCGGGGATGCCTGTAAGTGGACCCATGCCAAAGATCGACAATATGCCAAGGACGAGCGAGGCGATAGCAAGGTTATTGGCTTCTGGCTGAACGGGTTTAGTCATGCCCCTAGTGTACGCGCTTATCTGTTAAAATGAAATAAAGTCATACCACGTGGAGAGGTGCAGGAGTGGTT
>DJJF01000026.1:9454-20777 GCA_002434005.1 Candidatus Saccharibacteria bacterium UBA6575
AATCCCTCTCTCTCCGCCAAAATGAAACGTTTCGAAGAATTGTCGCCCACGTGGGCGGCTTTTTGCTCTCGTGCCCAGCTGAAAAACTTTGCACCTCCCCACTGATACTTAGTAATCGCCTCTTCAGGAACTTCAAGTCTCCGATCGGCTTTTTACATTCGACTATCGGGGTGTGTCATAGGCGACACTTACAGAGACTCTAGGTGCTAGACATAGGTGATAAGTTTCTTAAGGCTTATAAGCTCTGCCTCATCATCAAGCGCTACTTTTAGCCATATTTTATCCGTTGGCTTTATTGCTTCTTCAAGTTGTCTCCGTGTTGTCGTTGCGAACACCAGTTCATCATCCCACGAATCATCAAGAATCCGCTTCATTTGTCTACTCAGCTTCTTTTGAGTGTGCGTGTCCTCGCATATTGCCAAAATTGCAGGGTATGGCTCATGTTCTTCCCAGTCGCCACTTTCTTTGAAGTTTACATAGTTTCTGGTTTTTCTAACACTCACAAAGAACGGTTTTGAGCCGTCCCATACATCAACAAAGTAGTGTTTTGCGGGCGCTTCACCTTTCTGGGGTATCTTGAGATGTAAATCCGGTGCCCATTTTGGGTAGAAGCTGTAATTTGTCATATAGCTTTTTGGCATAATCCAGAGCTTGTCGAGATAGATAGTCCTTAGCTGTTGTGCGGTATCTGTCACTGTAATGGTATGTTTCAGGAAGTCTTCTGAAACCGTTTTGTTTTTATACAGGCTTTTGGTCGCCCATATGTTCGTCGTGTCCGGTTGTGATGCTTCGAGTGCTCTCGCACCTTTTGGTGTGATGTAATACTCGGCAGGGCGACCGGCTAGCTTGTAGCTTTTGGTATAACGCTTGCCAATAAAGTCTTGTTCTTCGAGAATCTGGAGTTTATTCTGTATGGCTTTTGGACTTGACCGTTTGAGCGAACGAGCAAGCTGCATACTCGTGCAAAAGCGATACCAATATAAGCGATACAGTACGCTCAACTGCTGCTTATTCAATGGTCTTCGATACTTCACCTTATCTACACCTATACTCACATCACTACCTACACTCACTACCATCTACATCTTAAGTCACTACCAACACAATCAGCCTGCCAAACCAATTCATATCTACTCATTGCTCACATCACGTATTCTTCTTTATATTTATATATAAAAAGAGGGAGAAAAGAAAGAAGAAAAACGTAGAGTAAAGAGACAAAATAATAGATACATAATGGTTCGTTGTAGAGAAAATGTGGAAATATTATAGCTTGGGTATCGGTGCCTAAATTTCCGAATAGCAACTATACCTACATATACGTAGAAACCCCAAGGAATAAAAGATTTAACGTATAGAACTTTTTCTCGTGATGGGGGCAGTCCTGCCCTTTCGGCCATTCTTCTTATGCTCGAACCCTGGTAATGTATCGTATACAGTACTGCTATGCATTCACCAGAAGCTTTGACTGTCAATGTTGTTACGCAGAACGCGCTCCTTGACTATGGCCGTACGAAGAAAAAGCTGATTTTGCCGCAGCGGCAGCGTATTGCGTCACTCGGTGCAACTATTGCGAATCAGTTCCCCGGTGAGCTAGATGTTGTTGGTATACAGGAAGCACACTTAGATAAAGGGTTTCATAATGGTCAGGCGCTCGCCGAGATGTGCGGGTATGGGTCGGGCTTTTGGGTTAATCACAATAAAAAGCCAGAGAACCAGCCTGACTCTAAGACTGGTCGACCCGGTGAATATATTGGAATGTTTGGGTCTCTGGTTGAGGATATAGAAGAAATCAAACTTGACGCCAACCGATCGGCGGTAGCGACAATTATCGCGGGGGTGGCATTTGTAACACTTCATCTACGACACGGGGCAGGCCTGGAAAGTATCGCTGAGCGCGCGGCTGAGGCCAAAGCTTTAACAGACTATGTTTCTGATTACGATAACGCGGTTTTATACGGTGATTACAACGAGCCGCTTATGCGGCTCCCGTATTTACGACGCTATACCCCTGCGCGTAGTCACGTAGCAAAACACGGGTTTAAGTCGGCTTTTGAGCTAACGGGCCAAAAGTCTCCGCTTACTTGTCCAATAGAACCTTATATACCGCTATTTCGTAATACAAAAGGCTGGCAGGGCAAATTTATACACCGAGGGTGGGCTCTCGATGACATATTAGTTCGAGGTCCGCGGATTCGTGTCATAGCTGCCGGGGTGCTTGACCGAGTGATCGTTCACGAGAATCCAGGCGAGTATCCTGCTGGTGTTCCGCTTGAAGGAAGCGATCACGACGGTCTGTGGGCGACACTTCAAATTGCTGCCTGACATGACTGAACCCCCGGCGAAGACCGTGGGAACAGTCACTCGAGCCGAGGGTCGTAGGACATCAGGCAGATGCAAGCTTGGGGCGCTCGCTGTCCGATGAAATGAAGGGTACGATTTGCTTCCAGAACTCGCGGATGGCGTCCGCGATTTCCTTGTTGCCGTCGTACGGGGCGTTGTAGCGGTGGACCGGAGCTGCAAGCACCTCGTGGTACGCTGAGCCATAGCGGTTCAGACGTACTTTCAGGTCTTCATTGACCAAGCTGAAGTCGATGGCCGGTACACCGGTACTCTCATCCAGCTTGGCAAGTGTGAAGGCGTGACTCAGGCCGGCCAGGCACTGCTTCTGTACCATCTCGGTCAAGGCGCCGAACTTCTCGTCGAAGCGGTTACCGTCCGACACCTTGATGAGCGCGTCGCGCATGCTGACGGCATCGCCATTGATGCTCCAGACCAGCGTGAGTGGCAGGACCCAGCTCTGATCCGCTACGGTGAACGGGATTGAGCCGAGCTCAAGGGGTCGTTCACGGTTGCTGACAATCGCGATGTGGCGCCAGACGGCGACGTGAAGTTGGTACCGGTCAGAGTTGACCAGGCGCGGTAGCCCAGTCTTCTTGTCCAGCACGACCCGACCTCGCTTGATGAGCAGGCCAGTCTCGCCTTCCTGGATCACAATGATCTTGACCAGTCCGAACTTGAATGCCAGGAACAACAGGCCGATAACGACGCTACCGATCTTGGCACCCTTGAGGAATGTAGCTGCTGCCGTAACGCCGCTCGCAACCGCACCGCCTTCGGGCAGGCCAACAAGCACGAGAACCGCGCCGCTGACGAACGTCATCGTCAGCCCTGCCTTCATGTACTGTGTGTGCGCTGTCATCACCCGGTTCACCTCCTTCAAGGGTCTTGGTGGGTACAACAGTTATCATCAACATACCATGTATTGCAACACTTCGATAGATATTTTCTTGTTGTCTTTTTAAATACAAGCAGATTATGTATTTGTGCGGGGCTTCGTGGGGTCATGTGGAACAGGTTCAATCTTACTTTTTGCTATTCGTTTTATGTCGTCATCTGTATATCCTGCTTCCTTGAGCTCGATATCTATTCTGGCAATTGCTTTTCGGAGGTCTTGGCCACGCATATGGGCATATGGAAACTCAAGTCCATGCGTAGAAGCAATGGCCCCCTCGTCGCTGGCGGTTAACTCAAGTAGGAGCATAAGTGTATCCGCTAAGTAATCTCGAAACGGTGTCCGATCGATCGGTTTTTCTTGAGTTTCACCCACCCCCGTACTAGCTTCAGGGTTTATTGTCATAGTAGTAGCATTTAGTATACACCTTGACCTGCTGAAACCACGGGAGTATAACCAGGACAAGATATACCTACAAAAGGAAACAATTATGCGACAAGAACAGCTGCAAAAACACCACGTTCGCCACAAAGCTGAACTGCCGGTGGGTACGTTTCCGGAAGCTACGGTACGAGTGAGTGGTGGTAACGGTCCCGATGGAACAGATGAGCTGCTCGAACGAATTGACGAACAACTACGAGAATCAACATTGCGAGGCGAGTCGACGACACGAGCTCTTGGCGCGGCCTCTGGAGTTGAAACCGACTGACGGTCTATACTAGGAACATGCCAGAGCCTAGTATTTTTACGAAGATCATTGCCGGTGAGATTCCGAGCCACAAGATTTACGAAGACGACGCAACACTCGCCTTCTTAGACATATATGCTGTTATCGAAGGCCATACACTGGTTATTCCTAAAAAACAGGTCGAATTTGTGTGGGACCTCGAAGATGCTGAGTACCAGGCACTAATGGTTACAAGCCAGAAGGTCGCTTTACGCTTACGCGACGTACTAGGTACAAAGTATGTGGGTGAAAAAATCATAGGCGTAGACGTACCGCATGCGCACGTGCACCTCATACCATTTAACGACGCTGATGCCATGAAGCACGCGAATAGCGAAAACGCCGAGCCTGATCACGCCGCTCTTGCTACTCTTGCCGAAAAGCTCTACTTCAAATGATTACCATAATTGCTATTGGCAAAAAACGTGAGGACTGGGTAATGCCCGGCATTGAGCGCTATCAAAAGCGTCTCAGGCCGCCATTCAACATCGAATGGGCGCTTTTGCCACACAGCTCTCTTGAGTACGACGCAGCAAGGAAAGAAGAATCCGATCGAATACGCAAACGACTACCCGATGGGGCGTATGTAATACTGCTTGATGAACGCGGCAAGGGCCTAAGTTCAGGCGGGCTGAGTGCAATGCTAAGTGACGGTGCAGCGATGTCGCGAGATACATATGTAGTGATTGGTGGCGCTTACGGGGTTGATGACGAGCTCACTGGCCAGGCAAACTTTGTGCTCTCTCTTTCAGCTATGGTGTTCCCTCACCAGATGGTGCGGTTGCTGTTAACTGAGCAAATTTACCGAGCGCAAGAAATTGCTCGCGGCGGTAAATATCACCACGAATAACAGTATTATTATGCAATAAAAAGTGTGTACTTAAGTACACATTTTTCACTTTACATCTGTAATTGGTATAAAGTTTTGTTTTACATTTTATTTATAACATCGCACAGTAACAACCAATGTCCGTATATTGACAATTAATCAAGCTTGTGCTAATATAGAACAGTAAACCACCATAAAACAAACATGTACAACTTTACCTTAACCGCACCAATCTCGCTTTTTGTCAGCCTCGCAGCTCTGACTGGTGTTACGATTCATGATACGAAGACTGATAAGCTTGCGACCTCGATCATTTCTATGCCTTCTGTTATGACGAGTTCAGAGGGACCCTCTAAGGTAGCTAACTTTGAATCGTCTGCTCACACTCACGTCGAACGGATAAGTCTAAGTGACATGAAATCATCTCAGCCGCGTCTTGCTCCTCGCACAGATTACAAAAAGCATCTGATGCAAAAGAACGTACCTAAGGGTGCAAACCGTTCTGACGGCTACTCCCTCCCACTTTAAGAATCTTGAATAACCTGTAGCTCGTTTTGCAGACGCTCGATGAGCGACTTGGTTTCGTCGGCATCTTTGCGAGTCTCTTCGACAAGCTCTGGGGGTGCTTTTAATACGTAGCGATCGTTTGATAGCCGTGCTGCTAGATTCTTAAGGCGCATTTTGGCTTCTGCGAGACGTACTTCGAGATTCGACTGATGTTCGTACAGGGTCTCTTCGTCGATAACGAGCCAGGCTTCGCGACCAGAGTTTGCGAGCCGCAACCCCTGTGGCTGATCGGTCTGCTTAACCGACGATAACCGGGAAAGTTTGCGGATAAGCTCGGCATTATCAGCCACTAAGCTGTCGCTGTGATAGGTGACGTCGTATTTTTTATTACCAGGTAATTCAGCGGTCACGAAGCGAATTTCGCTCACCAGCGACTGTATCCGCTCGAACTCTGCGGCAGAAATGTCGTTGTAGTCAATCGGTGTAGGCCATTCTGCGCTTATAAGCATACTTCCCTTTTGATACCACGGCAGTGTTTGCCAGATTGTCTCTGTAACGAACGGTGCGAATGGATGCGCGAGCTTAAGGCTGAAATCTAGTGCCCATGCCAGCATGTCGTGATTGTCTTGAAGCTTGTTGGCCTCGATATACCAGTCGGCAAGACTGCTCCAGATCGTGTGGTACACAACTTCTGAAGCCTCGGCAAAGCGATAATCGGTAAGGAGCTGTTCGACTTGATCAGCGGCACTAGTAAGCTCACGCACGATCCAGTGATCGGCAAGCGATTCAGGTGCTGGTGGGCTGAATCGATAGTTATCCCCCAACTTATCCTCGATAAAGCGTGCAATGTTCCAAAGCTTATTACAGAAATTACGTCCGGCTACTACTTTGGTGGTGCTGAATGCTTGGTCTTGCCCAGCCGAACGGGACGCAACGAGCCCAAGACGAAGTGCGTCGGAGCCATAGGCGCTTAACGTTTCGATCGGATTGATAACATTACCCTTAGATTTGCTCATTTTTTGACCGTGTTCATCGAGGACAAGACCGTGCAGGTAGACATCTTTAAACGGCACCTTACCGGTCACTTTTAGGCCAAGCATGATCATGCGGGACACCCAAGGGTACAGAATGTCATGACCTGTTTCCATAACAGCATTCGGATAGAATCGGCTAAGATCGCCACCGTTCAAATAATCGGTTGTTATGAATGGCCATTGGCCGCTGGTAAACCACGTGTCGAATGTGTCCTCTTCTCTTCTGTATGTCTTGCCGTCGACCACTATATGTGGCTCATCGACGCGTTCATCGAAGATCCAGTCGCTCGGATCATTCTCATTTTGGAAGGCCGGAATTGGTATGCCCCACGGAATTTGACGAGATAGATTCCAGTCGCGGATATTTGTGAGGTAATTAATCAGTTGCTTGCCGCGGGCTTCAGGGACAAAGCGTATTTCGCCGGCTTCGATTACTCGGATCGCATCGGCCGCGAGCGACTCCATACGGACAAACCATTGATCTCTAATAAGTGGCTGGATGACGCTGCCGCACTTGTAGCAGTGCCCGACGGCGTGTTCGATATCTGAGTCGCCTCGAAGCAGTTCTGCGGCTTGTAGAGCCGCTAAAACGCGTTTACGGGCATCTTTGCTGGTAAGGCCTGCAAACTGCGACGGCACGTTGATCATAGTATCGTTAAAGTCGATGACTTGAATTCGTTCAAGGTCGTGCCTATTCCCTACTTCGAAGTCATTTGGGTCGTGAGCTGGCGTGATTTTCACGGCACCAGTTCCAAAGGTGGGATCAACGTATTCGTCTGCGATGACCGGGATTTCACGGTCTGTCAGAGGTAGCATTACTCGGGATCCGATCAGGTGCTTATAGCGCTCATCATCAGGGTGGACGGCGACGGCGGTATCACCAAGCAGTGTCTCAGGGCGGGTGGTCGCCACGACGATCTCGGCAATCTTATCAAGCGTAGGGTATGCAATTTTATACAACTTCCCTTTTTCGTTTTTATGCTCAACCTCTATGTCGGCAAAACTTGTGTGGTGCACTGTACAGTAATTAACAATGCGCTCACCCCTATAAATGAGATCCTCGTCCCATAGCTTTTTAAAGGTTTGGTACGCTGTGGTAATAACTTTTTCGTCTAGTGTGAAGACAAGATCATCCCAGCTTGCGCTAACGCCGAGGGCACGGAGCTGAAGTTCCATGTCTCCCCTCTTCTCATCTACGAAGTTCCATACTTGGCTGTATAGCTGTTCACGTGAAAAATCAAACCGACTCTTTTGAGTTTTAGTAAGTTCTTTTTCGTATACTACCCACGTTTCAAAACCGGCATGGTCGGCCCCGGGAATGTACGCCACATCCCTTCCCTTCATGCGATAAAACCGGATCAGAATATCCTCGAGGTCCGCCATAAGGGCATGACCGATATGAAGATTGCCGTTAGCGTTAGGCGGCGGCATGATGATCGCGTACGGCTCACCCTCTCCACTTGGCTTAAAAGCGCCGCTCGATTCCCATAGGGCGTAGATATTTGGCTCGTATGTACTTGGGTCGTATGTCTTAGGTAAATTCATAGTAGTTTTCACGTGAAAAGTTACAGCGATACGGTATTTCACGTGAAACATTCACATTCCCACCCCTGGCTTTTCTAGGTTAAGTATAGCATAAGGGCGCTATAATAGAGGCCATGACAAGCGTGCTGCAGTATACTAGTGAAACAGATTGGAATAAGCTCGTTACCGATTACGACGGGCATCCACTCCAGTTATGGGGGTGGGGAGAAGTGAAGGCGGCGCACAACTGGAGTGTTGATCGAGTTCAGATAGGGAAGGGTGGAGCTCAACTATTGATTAAGAGGCTGCCCAAACCGTTTGGGCCATTGGTGTACATTGCGCGTGGGCCGTTTGGTGAATTACTAACCAATCAGGCCGATAGACAAGAGCTAATTCGGTACGTAAGACAAAAGTATAAGCCAACACTTATCAGCGTGGAGCCAGACACTTTGGGTAAGCTGAGCTGGAAGGGATGGCGAAAATCACCGAACCACATTTTGATTGCGCGAACTGCCGTGCTCGACCTGACTCAGTCGGAGGACGAAATGCTGGCTCAAATGAGCAAAAAGACCAGGCAGTATATTCGAAAATCGGCAGGGGAGGGGACACGGGTAGCCCAGGCCAAGACCCTTAAAGACATAGACGATTGTTTGGCAATCTATAAACAAACAGCCCAGCGGGCTGGGTTTGAACTCCATGGCGACGACTACTACTATGATATTTTTATGAAATTAAAATCAAATTCACCAGTGTTTATGGCTCGGCAGAACGGCAAAACAATAGCATTTTTGTGGCCAGTTGTCACAGATAGCATAGCCTTTGAGCTATACGGCGGTATGAATGATGAAGGGCAGCGTTTACGGGCAAACTATCATCTGAAGTGGAGTGTTGTACGTGAGATGAAGCGTAGAGGGCTTAAAACGTACGATGTGAACGGTCTGCTTAACGACGGTGTATCGGCATTCAAAAAAGGATTTATTCCTGAAGAAACAATCCTGAGCGGTACGTATGATTTGCCACTATCTCCACTGTATTGGATATGGAGCATTGGACTGCCGACCGCTAAGAAAATCGCTCGTAAATTGGGGTCGTAATAGATGAGTAATTGCGTTAAGAAATGACAAAGCCCGGCAGTGTGTACTGCCGGGCTTGTTGTCCGTTTGAAGATCAGGAGAAGAACGCTCTGACGTCGAACTGCAGGTCCTCGCCCCTCCTGAATGGGTGGGAGCCATGGCGATAGATGGTGACATTGTGACACCCTTGACCGAGCTGGGTCATAAGTGTGGACACCGCCTTCTCGTGAACGATCAGGAAGATCTCATCTCCCAGCTCGAGGTCATCGCCAGCTTGATCGAGCACCCGAACGCCGACACTGCTGTCCAGGGTGGCGACGGTGCTCGGCTCTCTTGCGCCGGCGTCGTACTTCTGCTTGAGTGACGGCAATGCAGTTTGAACGATCAGGGGTGCGATCTCGGCCGCGAGCGATTCGATCTCGCGCCTGGCTTGCTGGTGAGCTCCCATTGAAACCACCTCTTTCTTGTAAAGGACAACGTAGTGCTTATTTTAGAACAAAGTGTTGTATGAGCAAGCGTGAGCGCGTTACGCCCAAACTGTATCCGTCATCGAGATACTTGGAAATACTTTCGTGTCATCGACTGAGGTAGGTTGAACTGCCTGCGCACGGTAGTATCCGAGTGCAGCGATCATAGCGGCATTATCGGTGCAGAGAGACATCGGGGCATACTCGATATCAATCGGTAAGCGCTCTGCCAGCTGACTGCGCAGTTCTTGATTAGCCGCTGCTCCACCAGCGATTACAACAGAGGCCGGATAAAATTCTTGAGTCGACTTGACCGTTGCGTCTACGAGCGTTTTTACAGCCACGTGTTGAAAGCTCGCGGCAAAGTCTGCCTGCTGAGCGTCGTTTAAACGCCCTGGAAGCTCGTGTGAGGGAAAAGTATGATCGACACCCACTTCGCGTTGAATGGCTCGTAGAACAGCTGTTTTAAGCCCAGAGAATGAAAAATCATAGGGACTTTTTAATTTTGCCTTTGGAAACGCATACTTCTTCGGGTCACCCGTGAGAGCTGCCTGGGCGATCGCGGGACCACCGGGGTAGGGAAGCCCAAGCATACGGGCTACTTTGTCGAATGCTTCGCCAACGGCGTCATCCAGGGTTTCGCCGAGTAAGCGGTAGTTGCCATGGTCTTCAAACAACACAAGCTGCGAGTGGAGCCCACTGACTGCTAAGGCCAGCATCGGAAAAGCGGGCTGCTTAGACGGTAAATCAAGATTTGGACTCTGCTGAACCGTGATGAAGTTGGCGTAGATGTGCCCTTCGACGTGATGAACAGGGTAGAGCGGTTTATCGTATAGCTCGGCCAATGTTTTAGCGGCAAGCGTCCCGACCAGTAGTGAGCCGACAAGTCCTGGGGCGTTCGCAACGGCTATGGCGTCAATATCATCCCAAGTTACGTTGGCTTCACGCATGGCTTGCCGAATAACAGGATTAATTACTTCAATATGAGAACGTGCCGCCACCTCTGGTACAACACCGCCATATTCGGCGTGAATGTCAACCTGAGAGTTGACCACATTCGATAGCAGTTTCTTGCCATCCTCGACTACAGCGGCCGCTGTTTCGTCGCAGCTACTTTCGATTCCTAGAATAATCATTGCTTCAAGTATAACGTTCTGATTACAAGTGGTAAAATAGGCCCATGAAACAAGCGCTTTCAAGGGTGGTGAGACAGTACGTTCCGCATGGCGGCGTGAGGGCGATAGAAGAAGCATATCGGATTGGCCGGGTACGTCTGATTAGTGCCTACTATGGTAATCCGGCAAGAGGTATGCGGGTTATCGGAGTAACTGGCACCAACGGCAAAACGACCACGGTCAATTACATTAACGAAATTCTAAAAGAAGCTGGTCTTAAAACGGCTATGTTCTCGACTGCCACTATCGAAGTGGCGGGACAGGCGACACGAAACGAGCTGAATGCAACAGTTGCAAGTACTAGCGAGATGCAGCGCTTTTTCAAACGGGCAAAGCAAGAAAAAGTAGACTTTGCGGTATTAGAATTCCCGAGTCATGCGCTGCACCAACATAAACTCGACACGGTTCCGGTAGAAGTGGCAGTGATGACTAACTTAACTCAAGATCACTTAGACTATCACGGCACGATGGAGAACTACGCTGCGACCAAAGCCAAGTTATTCGATCGGCTACCAAAGTTTATTGTGCTGAACCACGATGATGAATGGTTTGAGTATTTTGATCAGTTCCCAGCAGCGGCACAAAAGATCACGTACGGTAAACATGAAGCAGCCGATGCGCATATCGACCGAGTGAAGCTATTCCGGAAAGGTACCGAAGCCGGATTGACGATTGATCACCAGACGAAGCTAGAGCTGGCGACCGCGCTACCCGGTGAATTTAATGCCTACAACATGGTTGCTGCTGCGTCG
>DJJF01000026.1:20892-27803 GCA_002434005.1 Candidatus Saccharibacteria bacterium UBA6575
TGCTGCGTCGGCGGCATATCTGCTAGGGATACATCTAGAAGATATCGCAGAGGGAATCGCTAACCTTGAGGCTGTACCTGGCCGCTTTGATCGAATCGAAGCTGACAAGGGTTTTGATGTCGTAGTTGACTATGCTCACACCCCGGATGCCCTAGAAAAGTTGTTGCAAACAGCGAAATCAATCTCGAAGCGCCGTGTCATTCTAGTATTTGGTGCATGTGGGGACCGTGACAAGTCAAAGCGACCGATTATGGGTGAAATCGCGGCAAAGCTAGCCGACCGGATATTCTTAACTGACGAAGAAAGCTATAACGAAGACCCAGAGCAGATACGAGCACAGATTTTTGAAGGTATCGAAAAAGGCAAGGGCCAGGTGCGTACAACCGAAGTGGCTGATCGACGCGAAGCGATTAAAAAGGCAATCGAGGTTGCGAAGAAGGGTGATACGATCCTTGTAACGGGTATGGGGCATGAAGTCTACCGCATCGTGAACGGTGAACGATTGCCTTGGAACGACGAACAGGTTGTGCGCGAACTACTTGAATCCTAGTAGTACGATTGACCGTGACGCTTTAAGTAGAGACGACGAACAATTTTTTCAACGAGCCGATTCCAAAGCTTGGCTTTCCACCTTACTACCGGGACTTCAAACGCACCAACATACTGAGTAGCTTGTTTATTGAAACTGGTTTTGAACCTGGCTAGGCCACTGAATGGATGATCTGGATCTTTAAGGTCTTTAAGCGGCGGCACCCCAGCTAGGTCGTGAGAAAGAGACCCGTTTTGCTTGGCCCACTGCATGACATGCCACTGGAGCAGGTGACTCGCTCCGTAGGCGGTACGCTCGCGAATACTGGCGCCGTCTTTATACATACTTTTGTTGCCTTGAACCATGGCAAATGCTCCTGCCACTATTTTGCCTTCAAAATATGCGAAGAATAGCTGACCATTGCCAATTGATTCGTAGGCGCGGTAAAAATCTTTGTAGTATTCAGGCGGTCGGATAACGAAGCCGGCGCCCTGAGCCGTTTCAACAAACAGGTCATACATAAGTTTGCAGTTCTCGTCGGTGGCTGGTACCGCCTTTACGGTTACTCCATCGCGTTCAGCTCGACGGATCGCGTGACGGCCTTTTTGATGCAGGCTTGCCATGATGTCGTCTAGAGAAGGTGAGAGGTCGACATATACGGTAGCGTAGTTCAATTGGACTGGTTTAGTCGGAATAAGATTCAGGCTTGAGAGATCGGTCTCGTAACTGAGTTCGGGCTCGATCTTGATCGTAAAAACGCCATGCTTACGCGCAAATGGTTTGAGTTCATTAAGAAGGGTGGCTAAGTCATTTACCGAAGTGGTACTCGGGCCTTTTGGCATATACCAAACCTTCCCAAGTAAGATGACGGGTTTTTCAATCGCAACCATAGCTCGGTCGTCTACGAACATATACCGTGGCACCCAGCCAGACGTTACTTTTTGATCGATGAATTCTTTGCCCTGAAGAATATTCCCGCCGTCGGGGTTGGCATTGATATGATCGTTCCAATTGATAATTTCTTCTTGAGTGGCAAAGCGTACGGACATTACAGTTTATTGTAAGCGACTGGCCGAGATATGAGAACAGCCCCCGGCCCCACCTCGATCTTGTGAGAGGTAGGGCCGAGGGGCCGGATGTTCAGCGCTTGCCGCTGGGCTGCAGGATCGCCTGCAGCCTCTCGACGGCGTCGCGGTCGTTGGCCGGGTGGATCTTGAAGTTGCCGTCACGGTCCAGGTGACCGCGCGCCCAGCGCACGCCGGCGTCACCGAGCGTGACGCCGTACGTCTTCTCCATGTGGGAGATGCACCCACTGGCGTTGCCCTCGAAGGTGCCCTCGCGCCAGGCGTTGCCACCCACCTTGATGACGAAGGCGTACTGGACAGTGACGCGCGCCGGCGCCGGCTGTCCGTGTGACACCCTGTCGATCTGGTCGAGCATTTGGTCGATGCTGCTGCTCATGCCGGTGTTACCTCTCTGCTATGAGACGTCAAGCAAACCGATCTCAGGGTCGGTCTGCATACGCCAAACGGTCAGAGTCCCGAGTTGGACATCTGATTCACCGTCGCCGAAATTGAGCTGGCCGCCTACCTGGAGGTAAACACCAGTCTCTTCGCCGTCGATGTCGAGCAGGACCGCGGGTCCACTGACAAAGAACAGCTTCGGCAGCCGTTCGATCTCATTGGTCACGTGGTCATTGGTGAGAAACATACGGATGGTTCCCTTAAAGGTGGCGTTTTCGATGATGAAAGCGAACTCCTCGCCGGTCATCACACCGATGCTCTCAAGATCGATGAACTCACGAAGCATCTCGTGAAGCTCTGCGATCTCCATAACGGGCTGTGCTGCGAACTGCGTGTTGTCGGCTTCCTCTGGGAAACCGACGATGTCCTCGTCCATATGATCTCCCAAGATAGGCCGGATTGTTGAGGTGCTGAACTTTTAGTATTAAATCACTACTACTGATTTAGGTCAAATTAAATGACCGGTGTCTGCGGCGCGCTGGGAGTCTCCCATTACGCACCGCAGACGACCGGTCGGTCATGTCTCGACCTCGGGCCCTAGCAGCACATAGGCTGGCTGGAGCGCGCGTTCATTCTCGTTTCCGAAAATGATGTCGAGGCGCCGTCCGCTCTTACTGACACAGCGGACGATCTCACTCTTGTCGGCAAGCGTGAGCGGTGGGTTGTCGGACAGCGACATCGGACGGAACCATTCCGTCCAGGCGAGTTCCGGCTTGTCTTTGAAATATCGCACGAGTTCCAGCTCGTAAAACATCTCATCATCCGGATGCTCGATCATGTACTTGATCGCGGAACCGACTTCCACAGCGACCTTTCGGGTGTAAGCACCCTCGGTCACAAACATCATTCCTCCTAAGTGTGTACGGGCAGATGCTAGATGATTATAACACAAAACGAGCTATAAATCAATTATAGCTCGTTTAATTTTTGATTATTTTTCTTCGGTGTGCCAAGACTCAGACGCTTGAGCCAGTTCGCTTGCCGCAGTATCAATAGCTTTTTGGCCAAGTTCTGCGAATTTTTCGCGTCCAATCGATGCAACCTCGATCTCTGAACCGTCTTCTGCTTTGATCGTTACGCTGCCACCGTTTTGATCCGCTAGCATCTCACGGAGTGTCGAAACGTCAGAGGTAGACTTCGCATCTTCAAGTAGGGAGTTTGCTGCTTCAATATCTTCTGGCTGTACGGGAGTTTGAGCTATTGTTTCGATCATTACTGTATCCTTTTTGTTTTTGGTGAGCGGTAAGTAAATGCTATCACACTTATGCCTATATGTCAAGCGTATAAACGATTACCGTATTAGCACTCCAACTTGACGAGTGCTAATTTTCTTCGCTACAATTAGACCATTACAGTAGCAACATAACGGAGGAAAGTATGAGTTCACCAATCAGCCCATTAGGGGATCGGGTCGTAGCTGTACGCGAACAAGCGTCAGATAAAACAGCGAGCGGATTATATCTACCTGATAATGCCAAAGAAAAGCCCGTCCTGGCTAAGGTAGTCGCCACCGGTAAAGATGCGAAAGCAGTGAAAGTCGGCGACAAGATCTTATATAAGGAGTATTCGCCAACCGAGATTAAGATAGATGGCACAGAATATTTGATCGTTAAAGAAGACGATGTACTAGGAACAGTGGCATGATTTTAGATACTGTTCAAAGTATGTTTCTGCTGATTATCGGTGTCATGGCGATCCTTATATTGCTACGTATCTTGTTTATCGTTCATCGCCAGGCTGACAACGTGAAGGAATTAGAAAAGCGACTACGCATGATGGAGCAAGGTGAGGCTGCCGAGATCTTAAAAGCCGAAGAAGGAGAAAGGGAGTAATGGCAAAACGAGTTTTTTACGATGATGACGCACGCGAGCGTGTGTTAAAGGGCGCTCAAGCACTCTATGATGCAGTGAAAGTGACGTATGGGCCGAAAGGCAACAATGTGGTGATTGCTAAGGGCTATGGTGGCCCTACTGTGACACACGACGGCGTTACTGTGGCCGAAGCAGTGGAGCTACCCGAAGATGATGATGAGACTCTGGGATACAAAGTAGGCGCGGAGCTAATAAAGCAAGCAGCCAGTAAATTGAACAAAGCTGCTGGTGATGGAACGACTACTGTAACGGTTCTAACCTACAACATTCTCAAAGAAGCCAATCGACTGATCGCTGCCGGCCACAACCCGCAGGAGCTGCGCCGGGGGATTGAAGAGGCTGGGCGCGAGGTCATTGCGCAGCTAGATAGCCTAAGCGAAAGCATTGAAGGTAAAACCGCGCGTGTAGCGGAAGTCGCTACTATATCGGCTGGCGATGAAACAATCGGTACGCTGATTGCCGATGTGATTGCTAAGGTGGGCAAGGAAGGCGTTGTAACAGTTGAAGCTGGGCAAGGCCTTGAAATGGAAGCCGAAGTTGTAGAGGGCTTTAGCTTAGATCGAGGTTGGGCAAGCCCATTCTTTGTAACAGATGCCGGCAGGCAAGAAGCGGTGTTTGATAAGCCATCGATTGTTATCACCGATAAGAAGATATCGACAGCCGCTGAACTTTTACCGCTTGTTGAAAAGTTGGCCCAGGCCGGCAAGAAAGACATCGTGCTTATTGCCGATGAGGTTGACGGAGAAGCATTATCCATTCTTGTGCTCAATAAGCTAAAAGGTGTTTTAAATACCGTAGTTGTAAAAGCACCAAGCTTTGGAGACCGTCGTAAAGATGTAATGGCAGATATTGCGACGCTGACCGGTGGGCAAGTGATTTCAGAAGACCAGGGTCTAACATTTGAGAATGTTGGACTTGAAGTGGTAGGAAGTGCACGTAAGGTGATCGTTGCCAAAGATGAAACAACAATCATCGAAGGTGTTGGGCACGCCGACAGCATCTCAAACCGCATTAAGCAGATTCTGGCACAAGCTGATAATGCCAGTAGCGAGTATGACAAAGAACAATTTGAAAAACGTGCAGCGGCGCTTTCGGGTAAAGTTGCTGTTATTAAAGTGGGTGGTGCCACCGAAACCGAGATTGACGAAAAGAAGTTCCGCGTTGATGATGCCGTTGCGGCAACTAAGGCTGCGTTGGCCGAGGGTATCGTGGCTGGTGGCGGTGTGACGCTGGTTAATCTTTCGGCAAATATTTCGGCGGAGGGTGCGGATAGCGTTTCAGCTGGTCGCTCAATTTTGAAAAATGCGCTGCGTCAACCGTTCCTTCAGATCACGGCGAATGCTGGCCTGAATTCAGAAGCGCTTTTGGCGCAGGTCGAAAGTGGTAAACCGGGCTTTGGTGTCAATGTAATGAACCCCGAAAAGGGACTCGTAGATGTTAAAAAGGCAGGCGTGATTGATCCAGCACGTGTCACTAAAGAAGCGGTACAGAATGCGGTTTCAATCGCTAGTACGGCTGCAACTATGGGCGCGCTCGTTGTCGACATCCCTGAAAAAGAGGCAATGCCACCTATGGGCGGCGGTATGCCAGGCATGATGTAAGAACGCATGTAATAAAAAGTCCGGAGCGAATCCGGACTTTTTTGTAGGGTGATTAATCTACTGCTTTGGGCCGCTGAGGAAATCGATTTCCTTAATGATATCGAGTAGGGCTTGCGCACGGCGAGATTCATCCTCGATCAATTTAGCGGTTTCGTGAGCCGGTTCGATCAGCGTTTTGTCATCGGTTGAGCGAAGTAGGAGCAGGTAGGTGTCAAACTTTTCTTCAGCTGGAATGTTGAGCTTGTCGACGAGTGGGCGAAGTTCGCTAAGGGCTTCCTGCTTTACGCCGCTTAGGTCATCGCCGAGTGGTGTAGCCACTGAAGGGGTAACCACAGGGGGTACTGCCAATTCGGGCTCGACAGCTGGTTCTGGCTCAGGAAGTGCCGTGTCATCGGCAGCGGGTGCTGCAGTAGCGGCATCATCGGCAGGGGTAGCTGCATCTGCCTGTAAGTCGACACCTGCTAATACCTTGGCCAATTCCTGGTCGTCACTGATTGGTTGCTGCGATTGATCTATCGGTTCTACGTTTGCCATGCCCACCTCTGATATTGATTATGCTTCTAAGTTGATAATACTGTACCATAGATACAGAATTACCCGCAAGGAGGCTATGAACCGTGCTCGACGACATGAACATCTTGACCAAACGCGACAGCGAATCAACCCTCGATTCCAGTACGTTGCAGTATCAGCAGACTACTATGGATATCGATATTATTCATCCGAGCCACGATGAGCGGAGCATTACTCGAGTGGTTGCTGTCGGTATGGGTGGATCGGCGTTGGCGTACGAGTTTATTAAAACGTGGCTTGATTCGGAACTGAAGGTGCCCTACGAAATCGCTAAGTCATACGCATTCCCAGCAAGTGTTGATAAAAATACGTTGGTTGTTGCGAGTAGTTGTTCTGGCAATACTGAAGAGGTGCTTGCAGCCCTTGATCTGGCGCTCGAGAAAGGTGCTCAAGTTGCAATTGTAGCCGGCGGAGGTAAGCTTGCCGAGCGAGCTGAAGCTGAAGGTATCGCGCATGTGGTGCTGCCACCGATTCATATCCAGCCGCGTATGCTAACTTTCGTACAAGTTCGAGCACATGTCGCGCTACTTGGACTATTTGGCCTGCTTGACGCCGAGCGACTGCTTACTGAAATTGCTGCTACACATGATTGGCTCAAGGATCAGACTGATCAATGGGCCAAAGAAGTGCCAACTGATAAGAACCTGGCAAAGCAATTAGCTCTTCACGCGGTTGGTAAAACACCAGTATTTTACGGCGGACCACTTTCATGGTCACTCGCATACAAATGGAAGATTAGTTGGAATGAGAATGCCAAGAATGTGGCATTTTGGAATCAGTATCCTGAAGTAAGCCACAACGAATTCATTGGTTG
>DJJF01000026.1:27973-28457 GCA_002434005.1 Candidatus Saccharibacteria bacterium UBA6575
CAACGAATTCATTGGTTGGAGTTCGCATCCGGTTGAGAAGCCGTTTGCTGTAATTGACCTTGTGAGCCCACTTGAGCACCCACATGTGCTTGCTCGATTTGAAGTTACCGATCGGTTACTTAGTGGTATTAGGCCGGCGGCAGTGCGAATTGATCTTTTAGGTGACAGCCTGCTACACCAATTGCTAAGAGCGCATGTATTGGCTGACTATGCCAGTATCTACACGGGAATTTTAAATGGTGTCGATCCTGGCCCGGTGCCACTTGTAACCAAGCTTAAGGAAGAGCTCGGTAAACTATAAAACCTAGTGGTAGCGTCGAAGGGATTCGATAGGATCCTTACGAGCTGCACGAATGGCTGGGTAAAGACCAAAGAGTACGCCGACGCCAAGTGATAAGCCGAAGGCCCAGCCAACAATCATCCAGCTGGACGTTGGATCGTATGGAATAACTAAGATCACAACAAAAACAAGAAAGTAGCGCGT
>DJJF01000028.1:0-947 GCA_002434005.1 Candidatus Saccharibacteria bacterium UBA6575
TAATAATTACGAGCTTTTTTCATCATAAAAATAAATAAAAATCAAATCGTGCAATTGTCAAAACAATATTTAACCAATTAGTTAAATATATATCTGAAACTTACTTCAATGCGTCTAAGTAGGCATCGTGTGTCTGTTCGGCCATGCGCCGCCAGGAATACTTACGGACCTGAGCATGACCTGCCTTTATCAGCTTTTGGCGCAGCTTTTCGTCTGTTATGACCCGGCTTATCGCCGCCGCCATATCGTCGGTATCGGTCGGATCGAAGTATTCGGCCGCGTCCCCGTAAACTTCAGGCAGACAGGTGGCGTTGCTGCTGACCACTGGCGCACCCACGGCCATGGCTTCCAGGCCGGGCAGTCCGAAGCCTTCCATCAGCGACGGGAAGACGTAGGCGTCCGCCTTCTGCATCAGCCAGTCGCGCTGCGCGTCCGGGATGAAGCCGGTGAAGTGGATGTTACGGTACCTCTGGCTCTGGAAGTAGGATTCGTTGGCTGCCGCGTCGGCGGCCTTCTTCCCTACCAGCACCAGCCCCAGGCCTGGATACCGTTCGAGCAATTTCTGGTGAGCGTCACCCAACCGACGGATATTCTTGTAGTCGGACTGCTGGCCGACGTACAGGACGAAGCGCTTGAACGGCAGGTCGTAAGGCTGCAGCTCGGCCGTCTCCGGCACCTCGGCGGCCAAAGGGGTGACGATGACCTTGTCTTCCGGGATATGTGCGAACGAGACGACGGCATCCTTCGTGAACCGGGTTGGCGTCAGAATGAGCCGGCTTTTCTTGGCGACCCGTTTGAAGACGAACCTACCGACGAGCTGCTTGAAGTGATACATCACCCATGCCTTGTCTGAGTTATAGGTGTTCAGCAGCGTCAGGTCGTGGATGGTCGTGACGGCCCTGCCCTTGTACAGCACCGGCTGCTGCGGCATACAGAAATGCACCAGG
>DJJF01000028.1:962-9234 GCA_002434005.1 Candidatus Saccharibacteria bacterium UBA6575
AGCCGGCTTTTCCTGGCGACCCGCCTGAAGACGAACCGGCCGACGAACTGTTTGAAGTGGTACGTCACCCAGGCTTTATCGGAGTTGTAGGTGTTCAACAGCGTCAGGTCATGGATGGTCGTGACGGCCCTACCCTGGTATAGCACCGGCTGCTGCGGCATGCAGAAATGCACGAGGTCGGGCTTCAGGTTGTCGAGGAACCGTTTGAAGCCGGTCTGCTCGGCCACGGAGTAGTTATCGAAGTCAGCCACCTTCACCTGAAAGTTGTCGTTCGTCGGCGTCCAGTATGCCAGATCCTTGTCGCGCACCAACACCGTGTAGTCGTTATCCTTGTCTATCAGTTCAAGGTAATGCAGCAACCGTTCGACATATCGGCCGGTGCTGGAATTGATGATGCGGGCGTCGATGGCGATATGCATGGTACCTATTGTACGTCGCGGCCGAACAGTTTGCGAAGTCCGGTCTGGTCCGGTGGCAGGTCGTGCCATAGCAGTCCGTCCACCTGGCGGCCCGTAAGCTTGTTGCGGCGCTGGATGGCGAAGCGCGTCGGCAGCCCATGCGTCCAGAACAACCAGGCGCCTTGCAACCAGCCAGCGAGGGCGGGCCTGAAGCTACCGCTAAACAAAGCTTTCCCGACTATCAGCGTGTAGGCCGTCCAGAAACGCAACCCGATCGGCAGCAGTAAGCGGGCGGGCACATTCCGGATATACAGCATCGGCAGGTTCTTCATGGTCTGTCGCACGCCGAAGCCGGGGATGGTCCGGCTGGTTGCTCCCTGTTTGTGGTAGGCGACGGCCGATTTCTCATAATGGGCCGGGTAGCCAGCCAAGCGGGCGCGGAAGCTTATGTCGACATCCTCGTAATAGGCGAAGAAAGTCTCGTCGAACAATCCTATGTCGCGCAGCATCTTTACGTCATACAGCGTAGCCCCGCCGGAGCCGCCGAAGACAGGTCCGCTGGCGGGTGCCTCGTCGGCCGGCCGGTTGCGGCCGCGGGGAAACGGCAGCCCCCAGGAAGAATACCAGTCGCCGGTGCTGTCGATGGTGCGGCCGTCGGCATGGAGCAATAGCCCGGTGGTGATGCCGCTGCCCTGCTGGTTAGCGGCCTTGACCAACCGGTCGAGCCAGTCGGGTTCGGCCGTGGCGTCGTTGTTGAAAAGGGCAATGTAGTCGAAGTCGCGCTTCAGTCCGTAGCGGATACCGGTATTAACCCCGCCCGCGAAGCCTTTATTGGCGTCGTTGCGCAGAATCACCAACTTCTCGCCGTACGTCGCTTGGAAATCAGCCAGCCGCTCATCGCTACCAGCTTCGGTGGAAGCGTTATCGATCAGCAGTAGGGTGAAATTGGGATATTTCAGCTTACTCAAAGATGCCAAGCAGCGCTCCGTGTCGGCCAGGCCGTTCCAGTTCAAAACCACTATCAGAACACTGTCCATAGGTATGTAAGTATTCTATAATGGTCACTAGTATTTATGAAATTGTCGAACATGTTCAGCCGGCGTAACCGCATACTGCTCCGTGAGCTGGTCGTAACCGATTTTAAGCTACGTTACCAAGGTTCGGTATTGGGGTACTTGTGGTCGCTTTTGAAGCCACTGTTACTTTTTGCGATCATGTACGTGGTGTTCGTCCACTTCTTACGTTTTGGTAAGGGGCTCGAGCATTTCGCCGTCTCGTTCCTGTTTGGTATTATCTTATGGACATTCTTCTTGGAAGCGACAAGTCAAGGTATGCAGGCGATCGTCGGCCGTGGGGATTTGATTCGTAAAATTAATTTCCCAAAATACATCATCGTCATATCGGCTACAATATCCGCACTCATAAACCTGCTGCTTAATCTTATAGTCGTTTTCGTGTTCGCTCTTATTGATGGCGTCGATTTTCACTGGTCGGCATTGCTTTTCCCAATCAACCTTTTGGAACTATATGGGCTTGCACTCGCGTTAGCATTCTTATTGTCGGCAATGTTCGTGAAGTTTCGCGACATAAGCCACATATGGGACGTACTGATGCAGGGAATCTTTTATGCAACACCGATCTTCTATCCATTGCAAATGGTTATCCAGTATAACCTGCTCGCCGCAAAGCTACTGATGCTGAGTCCAATTGCCGTCATTATCCAGGACTCACGTTACAATGCTATCACTCACACTGATACAATTACCGCATCACAAATAATACACAGTCCGTGGGCATTAATACTGCCACATGTGATTGTCCTGCTACTCATCGTAGTCGCAAGCCTTTACTTTAAGAGAAGTCAGAAACACTTTGCGGAGAACATATAAATGTCTGATACAGAACCGGCGATTATCGTTAAGGACCTATATAAAACTTTCAAGTTGCCTCACGACCGACATAGCGGCATAAAACAGCTAATTGTAAATTTTTGGAAACGAAAAAAAGGCTACGAAATACAAAACGTCCTTAATGGTGTTTCATTTGAAATCGAAAAGGGTGATTTTTTTGGAATTGTCGGTCGCAACGGCAGCGGTAAAAGTACTTTGCTCAAGACGCTCGCGGGTATTTATGCGCCAGACTCGGGCCAAGCGGTAGTCAATGGATCACTCATACCATTCATTGAGCTTGGTGTCGGTTTTAACCCAGAACTTACAGGTCGCGAAAATGTTTTTATGAATGGAGCGCTCCTAGGGTTCGGTCGAGCTGAGATGGCAGCGATCTACGACGACATAGTAGAATTTGCCGAGCTTGAGCGCTTCATGGATCAAAAGCTCAAGAATTACAGCTCCGGTATGCAGGTAAGGCTCGCATTCTCTATCGCCATTCGTGCAGATGCTGACATTCTGCTACTAGACGAGGTCTTAGCGGTTGGTGACGAAGCCTTTCAGCGTAAATGCTATAGTTATTTCGCTCAATTAAAGAAGGCGAAGAAAACAGTTATTCTCGTTACCCACTCGATGGATTCTGTGCAACGATTTTGCACGAAAGCGATGTTGATCAAGGACGGCAACGTGGAGTATGTCGGCGATACGGCACGGATCGCGTCGATGTACCGTGAAGAGAATATGGACAAAGATGAAGTCGCGAAGCTCCTTGAGAAAGGCACGTCAGCCAACAAGAAAGTGACGGTTGACGCTCGATTACTCAACAAGCCATCCGATTCCGAGCTTTTATTTGATATCGCAGTGACGTCCAAAGGCGATATGCCGGATGCGGTTATGGCCGTAAGCCTCACAAAAGACAGCGGAGAAATAGTCTATAGGTGGGCATCAAACGAAAAATTATCCGAAGACATTTTGATTAAAGGTGACAAGAAAATAGTAGTGAAACTTAATATCCAGAATATATTTCCTAACGGCGTATTTTCATTGAATATTAGCCTGCGCAACAAAGACATGACTACATTTTACTTTTCAGCAGATGAAATATTAAAGTTTCGAGTCGTCAATAGGTCGAGCTATTCGGCAGATGCGTACTGGAAGCCGAATGAGCGGGTTGAGATTTCGCAATGAATAGCGAAGAAATAGACAACGCCATGATTAGACATATAAACCTGTCCGGAGACATGTACTCACGATTGGTTTTCGGAGAAGAGAACGAGCGAAAAAAATACTTATTCCAGAAGCACGCGTATATCGAGAAGCGACCACTAGTTAGGTGGCTTGAGAAAATCGAAAAAAAAGAAGCGAATTATATAATGCCAAGCTTCAGAAAATTAGACAGAAACAAATCCTACATATACATCGTTAGCCTGTGGGGTGGTGTGGACGAGCGAAAAGCAATCTTACGACGTCTTTATGAAATGAAAAAGAAACACGGGAATATTCTGATCGTCGGATATTGGGGTGATCCCGGTTTCAATTTGGATGTATATGATGGGTACGATTTCGATCTACTCGTTACGTCACAAGAACCACATATGAAGCGTTGGAAGAACTTAAATTACCTACACTTCCCGGTCGCCTCACTGGGACTGCTTGGAGAAAAGTCTGAAGAAAAATACGATTGTTTTTCAATCGGAACGCATACTGAGCTGAGACTTGAAAAAATTATCAATAGCGAAGAACAATTTCACAAAGACAGCATAGACTGTTACTACTGCATTGCCGGTATGCGGCCTAACGAGCAGCAAGAGAAACGGATAAATCGAATAAGGCGATACCGTGAGTTTCCTAATCGTGACTTTATGTCTCCGGACGAAACGCTACTGCTGTGCACACAAACACGGGTGTTGCTGAATATAAGCAGGTTACCGAACGCATATGAGGCAAGCCCATCGTTTTACGCGATCATGTTTAATAAGAAGCTGTTAATCGACAGTGATGAAATAAAAAAGAACCCTTACTACGACTCTAGGTATATGAAGGTGGTTGATTTCACCAAAAAAGGTTGGCTGACACCTGAATTGACACAATGGATAAAAAAGCCAGAGAACATAGACTACGGCTACAAGGGCGAATGGGAAGCGAGTGTGTTCTATGACAACGTACGGGCTTTACTAAAGGCGAATTAGGAATGACTAGTTCGTATTGGAGAGACAAAACGGTTGTCGTTTCGGGCGGGCTCGGCTTTATTGGATCCCACTTTGTTGAAGAGCTGGCACTGCTCGAAGCAAAGGTGATTTGCCTATACCACAAACAACCGAAGGAGCTACCAAAGTATGAGAATGATGACAACGTGTCATACGTTCAGGTTGATCTAGACAATTACGAGGAGCTTGAGGTGTTCTGCAGCAACACTGCTTCAAGCATCGATACTTTTATTCACTGTGCTGCCCTTGATGGCAATACGAAATTCAAGCTGGAGCATGCAGCGGAAATACTCGATGCGAATAACCGTTTTGTATCCAATGTACTGAAGGTCTGTAAAGGTGCGCAAATACATAATGTCGTATTGCTAAGCTCCGCAGAGGTCTATTCATCAGATGCCCCTAGCCCGATTACTGAAGAAGATGACTACCATAAGTATCTTAGCTTTACTGATAATGGATATGTCCTTTCTAAGATTTTTTCTGAAATACTTGCCGAGCTATATCGTAAACAGCATAATATGCATCTTTACATTCCTCGACCGACAAATGTATATGGACCACGCGACAGTTTCGAGGCGACGGCTAATCGAGTCATACCTGCGATGATTCGCAAGGTATCAAAAAATGAAACGATAGAAATTTGGGGCGATGGAAAGCAAACACGAAGCTTTATCTACGTAAAAGACCTGGTCTACACCACACTTGAGGCAATAGAGAAGAGTATCACCGGGCCCCTGAATATAGCAACTAAGGATCAGGTATCGATTCTCGATTTAGCGAGCCATATCTCAAAAGAGTATAATGCCGAAAATCTGGTTACGCTGGATGAAGGTAAGCCGTCGGGTGTAAAAACGCGCTTACTTGATGTGTCAAAAATGTACGATAATATCGATTTTAAGCCGCTATCAATTCAGGAGGGATTAAAACGTACGATCACATGGTACACCCAAGTGATGAAGGAAGATTCGCATTAGGCAACCTATGAATGAGAACATCGACAAGATAGCTTCGAAGTTGAGCGGCAAATTTGGAATGGGTTTTCCTGATGGTAATGTTTAAAAAATATTTTCCACGGCCGCTAAGGGACAAAATAAAAAACAGCCTGTTCTACGCACGCGTACGAGTCAATGTATTGAAGAAGCCTGTAAGGGTGTGGTTCTTTCGAGAGCCGGGGTTTTTGAATTTTGGTGACGAATTAACGACGGACATTATTGAACGTCTCTTCAATAAAAAATGCGAGCTGGTAAATATCGACGATGCGGACTTGTACGCAGTAGGATCGATAGTAGAGATTATCGATCGTGAAAAAAGTAAGAAAAGCTACGTGTGGGGTTCTGGTTTTATATCGGAAGGGGGCTCGGTGGTAAATGACAGTATTATTTTTAAAGCAACACGGGGCTATCTTTCGCGCCGAGCATTACCTGAAAAATATCACCAGATTGCTGTCGGTGATCCTGGCCTGCTGAGTAATCTCATCTATAAAAACCTCAGCGCTCCAACGGATTGTATAGGTATTGTTCCACACTATAATGACAGCAACAGTAAAATATTGGATAGGGCGAAAAACGACAAACGCTACAAAGTCATATCGGTGCGAGACACACCGGAAAACGTCGTTAGGCAACTAACTAGCTGTAGGATCGTTTTGTCGTCATCGCTCCATGGCCTGATTGTTGCTGATAGCTTTGGAATTCCAAACATGCACCTGCGTTTGTCTGACAAGCTTGCCGGAGGTGACTACAAGTTTAAAGACTACTATTCCTCAATCGACAAGGACTATGAACAATTCAATAAAGACGACCTGTATGATGAACGCAAGATAGAGGCACTGGTAGATGCCTATATGCCAGTGGCGGAGCTTGATAAGATACAGCAGAGCCTCATCAGAAGCTTTCCTTTTTAGCCTTGGGGCACTGGTAAGTTCTACGCCAGGTAAGTTAAGTGGGTGTTTACTCTACAATCGCAAATCTCTTTGCAAGAAAAGCAAAGTTGATAGCATGCGTGTCATCGTAAGTTGTAACTAAGTATTTCACACCGCTAACAGTAAGGGTTTTTGAAAAATTTATCACAGTATTCTTGTCATAGCACTGAGATGATACCAGGGTTCCGGTAGAGAGGTCTATTTTGCAAGTCCACACTAGGGTCTTCTGTCGTTTTTCATTCGTCGGGAGTAGTGACGCTGGTGAATCCAGAGGTATATCTATGATTCGACTAGCGAGGAATGCGGTTGGATTACCGCTCTCCGAGTCAACTTTTGTGATGAGGTAGTTTACCCCGGCAACGGTAGTTTTCTTCAGGAATTTAATTTGCGTTGATGGGTCAAAACACTGATTTGTTGCTTCTAAAGTGCGGTAATTGACCTTACAGGTCCATTGGCCCGTTTGCTTGACGGCAACGGAACTATCGGTGTGAATGCTGGTTATCGTTGGCGTAAACTCGCCTAGATCTTCGTATTTAATACATTGGTCGGCATTGTTTGTTGTATCGAGCCGGGTACGCAAACAACCGCTGCCATTGATAAGGGTTGTTTTTGTTGGGAAAGCGATTTGCGATCCGGCGGGCACTGACTGTAGCGCCTCGCCTGAATCAGGATCGATTTTGTTGGTTGTTCTCAACGTGACGAGTGCTCGCGGATCCGAGAGTGACACCCATCTATTGCCATATGTAGTGCCAAACCATTCGCTAAAGAACATGAAGAAATTACGATTTCCGTAGGCACCGCACGGCGCGGTTCCTGGGTAGTTGGCCAGGGCGCCAGCATTTGGCGTATAAGGAGTGTAAATATATAGGCTCAATGTGGACATGTTTTCGATGTTGACGCGCTTTGTGCCGCAGCTTGGATCGGTTGAGTACTGTATGTCGTTTAGCCCGAGTCCGTAGCGATAATCATTCGGGTGATCCCGGTAGTATTTAAGTTGCCAGGCGGCAAGTGTCATCTGCTTGTAAAAACCGGACTTTTCGGCGCTGCAGTTGGCGCTGTAATTCGGGCCGCTATCTGGGCAAGCGTACCCCATCGAATATTTATACTGCGACTTCAATGGCCAGGTGTCGGCAGTAAGGGGACCGGCAGATTCTTTCTTTAGCATGACTAGTAGCACCTGGGGGTTGATACCGTACGTCTGGGCAGCATTGTACATGATCTGAGCCGCACTCAAGCCTCCGGAAAATGAGCCGCCTCCTTTCTCATACGAAGTTTCACCAGTGGAAGGATTCTCATAATAATTATTCAGGCAGACATATGGCGGACCGGGCCATTTCATGATTTGCTGCGCATACTGGGCGTTAGTAAGATTGCCATATCCCGACGGCTGGGTTCCCCAGGTGTCGCAGTTAGGCATCAGGCGATTCAGAAAATCCTGGATTTGCTGCGCATTCATCGAATCCTTATTGTAAAAGACGCTATCATCGATAATTCTTCCGGCATTGAAATCTTGGGCGGAAAGTGCACTCGCGACGTTCGGCTGCGATGTTATCGATACGAATGCCAAAGAGACTAATATACCCATTAACGCGGGAAGCTTGAAGGGGGTGTCATTAAATGTCGAACGAAGCTTCATTCGATTTGCCCTCCAAAGTATCAGATGAATAGATTAGTCGCACCGTCCATGCACCTTCGCGTAGCTGGCTGGTGTTTATGGATATCGTTCTGCAATCTGTAGTCGAAGGATTCTGCAACAAGGTCGTATCTTTTCGTAAAGAGACGCCCTCTGGCCCGGTAAGCTCGGCATAGCAGTTGCCATCCGATACGACTGCATTATCAATGCCGCCGCGGATGTATAGA
>DJJF01000003.1:0-978 GCA_002434005.1 Candidatus Saccharibacteria bacterium UBA6575
AGTACTGCGAAACAAGCAGAACGTCAGATGCTTCACGGGCCAGTTCACAGACTCGACGATAGATAATCGAATCGCCTTGAAAACCCCCGTCAGTTAAAACGGTATTTTTGCCGTACGAGAAGCGATGACTGCGATAGGCGTAGTGGCCACGGTCGGCTTTTGTAATCTGATTAAATTCGTTAGTAAGATCATCGGCGAGTCGTTCATCCCTACACTTAAACATGTAGTCGACGTTACCTAAGATGTCTTTCCCATAGAGATTTACTCCACCAAACGAATAGACATCGTCGTCAACAATGAGGCATTTGATATGTGTGCGTCCACTGACTGGCGTGACGCTAAATCGACCTAGCCAGTTAAACGTTATTCCTTTCTTTGTAAGTTCACGCACCGTCGTAGTCGTGGCGCGTGACTTTTTGGTAAAGAATTTAAACGGCAGGAAATGACCACCTAGTTCTCCATAGGTAAAGACATCAGCAGCGATCTGGACGCTGACACCGCGTTCTGCGGCTGCCTCAAGGGCGTCGACGAAATCATCGGTGACATCGTCATCCGTGAACATGAGTGACATAAACAATACTCGCTGCTTTGCAACGGATATCGCCTTTATGGCATCTTCAATATAGTCGGCAGTAATGAGAAGTTTTGGCGATGACATGAATAACATTATACGACAGGTTTAGGCTCATGCCACCTAACGGGGGTAATTTGGTATACTAGGCCTAACGATAGTTCAAAACAGTAATTCGAAGGAGATACTACGTGGCAGATTTTAATCAAGTTCTTACCCCTGGTGATGTCGATGCCGGCATGGTAAACACTGTGGTAGAAATTCCAGAAGGCTCACGACTCAAAGTGGAATGGCACCGCGAAACAGCGACATTTACGCTGGACCGAGTAGAGCCAGCGATCTTTGCTAAGCCCTGCAACTACGGCTTTATTCCGCAAACGCTCGACGAAGACGGCGACGAGCTCGAT
>DJJF01000003.1:1144-3575 GCA_002434005.1 Candidatus Saccharibacteria bacterium UBA6575
AGACGGCGACGAGCTCGATACACTCATCATTTGCCCAGAGCCACTAACAACCGGTGTGTGGCTAGAGGCAAAAGTTATTGGTGTATTGAAGTTTGAAGACGACGGCGAAGTCGACGACAAGGTGGTTGTGGTACCTGCTGACAACCGCGATGATGACCGAATTAACTCGCTTGAAGATATTCCTCAGCTTGTTGCTCAATTAGAGCACCACTTTACGCATTACAAAGACCTAAAGAAACCAGGCAGCACGATTGTAAAGGGCTGGGGCGACGTCGAAGAAGCTAAAGCAATCATCAAGTCTTGCATGGAGCGCTGGAACCAACGCTAATGCTCCTCAAGTCTGCAGCCAAGGCGATTATTCGACGAAAGTCAGATGGAAAGTATCTCATTCTGACAAGCAGCGAATGGGAGGAAGTACCTGAGCGTTCGCAGCAACCCGATCTGCCGGGTGGACTCATCGAGCCAGGCGAAACAATCGTAGAGGGTCTGCAGCGTGAGCTGGTTGAAGAGATTGGGCTAGATATTGCACCTGAGCAGCTTCAGCTTGTGTATGCTTCAACATACGTCGACGAGCCAGAACAAACGTCTATAACATTTTTACTCTACTTTGCTGAACTTGATGATCCTGAGATAACACTGAGCTGGGAACACGAGTCATTCGCATGGATGACAGCTGAAGAAGTCCTTACACTCGATATCCGTGAACCCTACCCAACTATTTTTGCGCATTACCACAAAGTTGGCTTGCTGGAATAGCCCTACTTCTTCTTTCGAAGCCGCTCGGTGACAGCGCCCAATATGCCGCGGTTCTGACGTGAAAGCTGGAGGCGTAATTTTTCTTTCGCGTGGTTGGTAATAAGATATTCCTTCCATTCGGCTTTTGGCTTTGCGGTCTTACTGGTTAGTACTTCGACAGTGTCACCATGCTGAAGCTGGTAACTAAACGGCTTCATGACACCGTTCACGCGGAAGCCACTGGTGTGTGCGGCGACATCGGAATGGATGCGGTAAGCGAAATCAAGCACAAATGCACCGCGTGGCAGGTCCCAAATATCACCTTTGGGTGAATATACAAATATGCGGTCATGGAATAAATTCATGCGGAACTTATCGGCATCGAACTTTTTACCCGCTCCAGCTTTCGACGCGGCGGTTTGGAGTTCGCGTATCCATGAAAGGTTAGCAGGTAGCTTGGCGAGCGTCCCTCTTTTGTAGGCTTCTGTCAGCTTTGCCTCGTTATAGTGGAAGCTGGCTGCAAGTCCTCGTTCGGCGTATTCGTGCATTTCCTGCGTGCGCACCTGGAATTCGACAATTTGCCCCGTGTTAGTTTGGACGGTCGTGTGCAGGCTTTGGTAGCCATTTGATTTAGGCTGAGCGACATAATCCTTAATGCGTTCAAACATTGGTATATAGAGTTCGTGGAGCACACCCAACACGAGGTAACAGGTGGCAAGGTCATCAACAATAATTCGAAGCGCAATCAAGTCGTGAACGCGTTCAATGTCGCCTTCAACACGGTCAAGTTTCTTATATAGGCTGTAGGCACTCTTAATGCGACCATCCATTTTGTATTCGATTTTTTCGGCCGCGAGTCGTTCGCCAACTTCGCGCCGAACGCGTTCGAGCTTTTTCTGACTTTTCTTTAAGCGTGAATCCATCAGGCTTTTCGTACGAGAAAAATCTTTGGGAGTCATATAGCGGAAACTAAGTTCCTCAAGCTGTACACGTACGCGGCCCATGTTCAATCGGTCTGCAAGGGGTGCGAATACTTCCATTGTTTCGCGAGCGATCTTTTTTTGCTTCTCTTTTGACATGTGTTCGAGCGTCCGCATGTTATGTAGACGATCAGCTAACTTAATAATAAGAACGCGAACGTCCTGCCCTACGGCAATCATAAGTTTCGTCAAATTATCCTTTGTAGCAGGTAGGTAGCTTTCAAGATCGCGCATACCGCTACGGGCTTGTCCAACCTTCGTGACCCCGTCTACTAGGAACGCGACATCGTGCCCAAACAGCGACTCGATTTTTACTAGGTCTATCTCCGTATCCTCTACTGTGTCGTGGAGAACTCCAGCAACTACCGAATCAATGTCCATCTCCCACTCAATCAGCAGCATTGCTACGGCTAACGGATGAGTAATATACGGCTCGCCACTTTTACGCTTCTGACCTTTGTGTGAGTTTTCGGCTACATCAATGGCATGTTCAAGCTCCAGCAGTTGATCTGCTGTGTAATGCGGCCGTGCCGCCTCCATTACGCTCGATTTATTCATACCTATAGTATACTTTACGTCACGGATGAGAGGAGGTGAGCACATGAGCAAGTCCGACATCGAGTACCTGTTCGTCACCGCATCATGCGGAGATGTCGAGCGGGAGCCGGGCTTCTTCATCAACGGCGCCGAGGCCTGACCATCGTCCACTGGCGGGG
>DJJF01000003.1:3755-16939 GCA_002434005.1 Candidatus Saccharibacteria bacterium UBA6575
CATCTTCAGCACCAGTCTGCCCGCCATTCTTCTTTTTATGTATAATACTCATGAAACAGGTAATGCTTTAACCGCGTAAGGAGTGGGAATAGTAATGAGTACAACCAAGATCGCTATCAACGGATTCGGCCGTATTGGTCGAAACGCATTCAAGATAGCTTTTGAACGGACCGACCTAGAGATCGTGGCAATCAACGACCTAACCGACAATAAGACATTGGCGTACCTACTAAAGTACGACAGTAACTACGGTACGTACGGCCACGAAGTCTCAGCTACTGAAACAGGCATCGTTATCGACGGCCACGAGGTCAAAGTCCTGGCTGAAAAAGATCCAGCGGTACTGCCATGGAAAGACCTTGGTGTTGATTTGGTAATCGAGTCAACTGGCTTCTTTACGGATAAAGAAGGTGCCGGTAAGCACATTGAAGCTGGTGCGAAGCGCGTTGTGATTTCAGGCCCAACGAAGTCCGACGGTGTAGACACTATCGTACTAGGTGCCAACGACGATAAGGTTGAAGGTGCAACCGAGGTTATCTCGAACGCCAGCTGTACGACTAACTCCCTGGGTGCCGTTATGGCGATCCTGGATGCTGAATTTGGTGTCGAAAAAAGCCTGCTCACAACGGTTCATAGCTACACGGCCAGCCAAGCGCTGCAGGATGCTCCGAAAAAAGACCCACGAGAAGGTCGAAATGCTGCCGAGAACATCGTGCCAACTAGCACCGGTGCAGCAATTGCGGTCACAAAGACACTGCCGCAACTCGAAGGTAAGTTCGACGGCATTAGCATGCGTGTACCAACACCAGTGGTTTCTATTAGTGACGTCACGGCACTTCTTTCAAAAGATGTGACTGCCGAAGAACTTAATAACGCATTCATCAAGGCATCAAAAGAATCTTACTACCAAGGAATCCTTGGTGTCAGCGACGAACCACTTGTATCACGTGACTACATTGGAAACAGCCACTCTGGCACCGTCGATCTTGCATTGACACGAGTTGTTGGGGGCAACCTCGTAAAGATCTGTGTCTGGTATGACAACGAATGGGGCTACTCCAACCGTCTCGTCGAACTCGTTGCCGATGTCGGCAATACGTTGCACAAATAAAAAAACACCTCTTAGGTGTAAATGTGATGTGCTGGCGGGGAGATTACCTCCCCGCCAGTTGCACGTCAGACATTGATGCCGGAATTCCGCAGAATTCGCTGCTTGATTGCTAGGAAAAGGACTCGGTTGACGTAAATCTCAAGCATGCCATTCTCGGAGGCGCCCATCGACGATTGTGTCTCGAGTTTGAAGCTATCGTCACAGGTGTTCCAGACCTCCAATCTATCTTGCTCGGAAAGATGTCCGACAAACAGGAAGACTGCTTCATCAACGATGTCGAAGTAGTCCTGGAAGTCACTTTCGTCCCCGAGTGAGATCTTGTCGAACTTCTTCACACCCATGATCTGCTCTACTGCTAGCTCGCATGTCATGCTATTCATGGCATTGTCCTTGTCTGAGGTGCATGGACACCTCCAAAATTTGGGGTGGATTCCACGCATATATTATTATAACTATTTCCTATATCTGTCAATAGCTTTACGACCGTCTCCATTCCGCTTATACTTGGGCTCATATGAATATCTACCTCGGCGCCGATCACAACGGCTTCTATCTGAAAGAACAAGTCTTCGCATACCTTGCGAAACATGGCTACGACGTCATCGACGTTGGCAATACTGAGCTTGATCCAGAAGACGACTTCCCGCAATTCGCGCAAATGGCCGCGACACGCCTAATGGGCGACGGCGGTGACGATCCGCGCGCTATTCTGCTCTGCGGCGGCGCCCAGGGCATGGCTATGGCTGCTAACCGTTTCCGTGGTATCCGTGCCAGTGTTGTATGGGACGCATTCGAGGCCAAGATGACTCGTAACGACAACGACAGCAACATCTTGTGCTTACCAGGGCGGATATTAGAAAAAGAAGACGAAGGCGTCTGGCAAGGCATCTTAGAAACGTGGCTTAATACACCGTTTGCCGCCGCGCCTCGCTATAAGCGCCGCAACGCGCAGATCGACGAGTTCGCTTAATGGGTGCCCAGATTGCTCCAGCTGTCCTAGCTGAAACAACGACTCAGTTCAAGGAGCTCATGGAAAAAATTCATCAGCTAGCTGACCGAGTGCATATTGATATCACCGACGGTGAATTCGCTCCGTCCTTTACAATCAATGCGTCTGAAGCCTGGTGGCCCGAAGGCTGGCACGCTGATATTCACGCCATGGTGGCTCGGCCCTCAGAATACGTTGACCAACTGATTGCATTGAAGGCGGATTTGATCATCTTCCACGCCGAAGTCCAAGAAGACCTACTTCCCACGCTTCAAAAAATAAAAGCAGCCGGTATGAAGACGGGTATTGCCCTGCAGCGTCCCACCGTCCCATCGACCGTCGCCCCACTCATTCAAGAAGTCGATCATGTGATGATTTTCAGTGGAGACCTTGGTAAGTATGGTGGCAGTGCCAGTCTTATGCAGCTTGAAAAAGTTCGCTTAATTCGAGCAATCAAACCAGAGATCGAAATCGGTTGGGATGGCGGGGTCAACTTGGAGAACGCCTTTAACCTCGCCCAGGGTGGCGTGGATGTATTAAATGTGGGTGGGACGATAGCTAAAAGCGAAGATCCCGCCGAAACGTACAAAGCCCTTGTAGCTGAAATAAATAAACACGGCGTGATTTAAGCATAAGCGGTGCTATAATGACGGTAATGAGTGGGCAACTTACTGTTAAACAGATTGAACAAAAGGCGTTTTATATGCGCCGCGAAATTATTACCATGCTGGAAGCAGCTGGAAGCGGGCATTCGGCGGGCCCGTTAGGACTAAGTGACCTTATTGCGACGCTGTATTTCGGCGTGATGAACTACAAGCCTAAAAAACCCGAATGGGGAGATCGTGACTATTTCTTTTTATCAAATGGACACTGTGTTCCTGTGCAATATGCTGCCATGGCTGAGGCCGGCTTTTTTGATAAAAAGGAATTAAAGACACTTCGTAAATGGGGTTCACGGCTTCAGGGTCACCCAGAGCGTACCAAGCTTCCTGGCCTTGAGAACACAAGTGGTCCGCTTGGGAGTGGACTTAGCCAAGCCGCAGGCGTGGCGTACAGTTTGCAATATTTGGATGCTCAGACACACCGATTTGTATACTGCGTAACCGGTGACGGTGAACTAAACGAAGGCAACATTTGGGAAGCCGCTATGTTTGCTGGTAAATACAAATTATCGCAGCTTATTACCTTCGTAGACCGCAACAATATTCAGATTGACGGTAATACAGAAGACGTCATGCCACTCGAAGATCTTGCGGGCAAGTGGCGAAGCTTCGGCTGGCACGTACAAGAAATCGATGGTCACAATGTTGAAAGCATTCTCGATGCGATTGGTATGGCCAAAGCGATATCAAACCGACCGAGCGTTATCATTACCCACACAATTCCTGGTAAAGGCGTTGATTTCATGGAATATGACTACCGCTGGCACGGTATGCCACCAAACCACGAGCAAGCCGCTGAAGCCTTGAAAGAACTCCGAACACTCCGTGGTAAGATCACGCACGAAGGACAAAAGCATGAGTAAATACCCATTAAATCCGAACATTCTGACTGACGAGGTTGATGTCGAGCCAATACGTGCTGGCTTTGGGCGCGGCTTAAAGACCGCAGGCGATAAAGACAAGAACGTCGTAGCGCTGTGTGCCGACCTGACAGAAAGCGTGCAAATGCATTTGTTTAGAGAAGCATTTCCAAAGCGCTTTATTGAAGTTGGTGTTGCTGAACAGAACCTCGTAACCGTCGCAAGTGGACTAGCCCGTGCGGGTAAGATTCCGTTTACTGCTAGCTACGCTGCATTTAGTCCTGGTAGGAACTGGGAGCAGATCAAGACGACGGCTGCACTCAATGATCAGCCGGTAAAAGTCGTCGGCGGTCATGCTGGATTAATGACTGGCCCTGACGGCGCAACTCACCAGATGCTTGAAGACGTTGCCCTAATGCGTGTTATGCCTAATATGGTCGTTATTGCCCCAGGCGATAGCCTTGAAGCGGAAAAAGCGACGCTAGCGATTGCATCCAACGGAAAGCCAAGCTATCTCCGATTAGCGCGCGACAAAACCCCAATATTTAGTACTGAAAAATCTCCATTTGAGATTGGTACGGCCTATGTGCTCCGCGAAGGCCGCGACATAAGCCTATTCGGTACCGGTACGCTGACGTACGAGCTACTCGTTGCGGCGAAACTTCTTGAAAAATCGGGTATCGACGCTGAAGTTGTCCATGTGCCAACGATTAAACCACTGGACGACGAAACGATCCTAAAAAGTCTCGAAAAGACTGGTCGTGGTGTCACGGCCGAAGAAGCTCAGATCGCTGGTGGCTTAGGTAGTTCAATCACGGAGCTAACAGCCGAGTATCTACCTGTTCCAATTAAGCGCCTTGGCGTAAACGACCGTTACGGTGAGAGCGGCACGCCGCGCGAAGTTTTTGAACATTTTGGGCTAGACGGTAAATCACTTGCCAAGAAGATTCAGACATTCATCAAAAAAGCACCACAGTATAAGAAGGGGTATTAAATGAGCCATAGCATTCGACAGATTAGGGATAATACAACACGCGCACGTCATCTTATGCAGCGTTCACGTCAACAAGGCTTTGCGGTTGGTGCGTTCAATATCGATAACCAGGAAACCTTGATCGCCGTCTCTCGGGCTGCTCAGAAGCTGAATGCTCCAGTCCTTGTAGAAGTAAGCGATGGTGAAGTCGAGGCGCTTGGACTCGAAAACATTCGCGACATGGTAGATAACTACAAGGTTGAATATGGGGTTGAAATGTACATCAACCTCGACCACAGCCCGACCGTTGAAAACTGCAAACGTGCCATTGATGCCGGCTACGAATTTATCCATATCGATATTTCCCAGGCGAATCACGATGCGACCGAAGAAGAAATTATCGCCATGACCAAAGAAGTGGTTGAATACGCAAAGTTTACCGGCGCACTCGTAGAGAGTGAGCCGCACTATTTTGGGGGTAGCTCGAATCTCCACGAAGAAGAAATTGATTACGACGAAATCAAAAAGACGTTTAGTACGCCAGACGGCGCCAAGGCATTTATTGATGCGACGGGAATAGATACGTTCGCTGCAGCCGTCGGTAATCTTCACGGCAAGTACCCTGTGCCAAAAGAACTCGATCTCGAACTACTCGGACGCATCCGCGAGGCGATATCATGCCAGATTTCTTTGCATGGTGGCTCCGGTACACCGGCGCACTTCTTTGAAGAAGCCGCAAAGATTGGCGTATCAAAGATCAACATTAATAGTGATATGCGTTACGTGTTCCGCACAACTCTTGAAAAAGTGTTAGCCGATAATCCAAAGGAATACGCCGTCGTAAAACTTATGCCAACAGTGTACGAAGCAGTACAGGCAGTTGTTGAAGAAAAGATTCAGTCATTCGGTTCTGCTGGCAAAGCAGTTAACTAAGCTTGCTATACAACTGGTCTGTATCAAGGCGCGGTAAGTAATCCGCTCCTGCCTGAGGTGTTGTAAGCACGGCATGCTTTGTCACATATACCCCTAGGGCTGTAAGGCTAGCTACGGGGTAATTCTGTCGTCTATTAACACTCAGATTGAGCGTTGTCACTAGCGATAGTTCCGATAATCGCTGCTGGTCGTACGGATCGATCGAGATAGGGTTATCGAAAAGGCCAGATTCATCACCGTACCGTGCGTTGTAAACGAAGGCACCGAGCAGCTCCTGGGATGGTGCGTTCCCGGCTGCAAGGACAGTTAGTAGTTTGTCGATCTTTTCGTCGCTCGTAGAATCGTCTTTAAAAGCGGGAGGCATAAATAGTTTATCCATGAATTAAGTGTAGACCCAGCCAGAAATCCTGCAACCATAAGTGCTATACTATCGGTAATGACTAATATACCGAAGATACTGACGATTGGAAAAACCGTTCAGGACGTATTCCTGAGTAGCGATGAATTTGACCCACATACTGAAGGCAAAATGGTATATACCCACTTGCCCCTCGGACTAAAAATGGAAGTCGAGAAGGTGATATTTGATACCGGCGGAAACGCCGGTAATGTTGCAGTCACCTTCGCACGCCAAGGCATTGAAGTTGATTATATGTGGACGCTTGGTCATGACCCTGCGTCAGAGACGATTTTACGCGTGCTCGACCAGGAAGGTGTGTCGACTAAACTTGTAACACATGATGATAAGTACCAAGCCGGCTATTCAACGATCTTGATCGCAACGAACGGCGAGAGAACTATCTTAAATCACCGAGGCGTTTCAGCCGGAGCTGACGGTAAGGGCCTGAATCTTGACGCGATCGAAGAATTTGACTGGATCTATCCGACGTCACTCGCAAACGGTGGCATTGAACTCTTAGAAAAAATTGTGACTAAGGCAGGCGACGCCGGGGTCAAAGTTATGCTCAATCCTGCAGGCCCAGAACTTGCCGAACCGAGTAAGCTCAAGACCATTCTGGAAGATGTGGAAATACTCTGTGTGAACAAAGAAGAAATGCAAAAGCTTGTTCACGGCGAAACGCTGGAAGAGTTAGTTCGACACGGGCTCAACCTTGTGCCGGTCGTGATTGTGAGCGATGGACCGAATGGTGTTGTTGCCAGCGACGGAAAAACCATTGTGACGGCTGGCATGTATGAAGATGTGAAGGTGATCGATCGAACAGGTGCAGGCGACGCATTTGCGAGTGGATTTTTGAGCCAATGGGTGCAAGGTAAGAGCTTAAAGGATTCAATTATATTCGCAAGTGCGAATTCGACCTCAGTTGTAACGAAGATTGGTGCGAAGACGGGTATTTTACATGGCAACGCAAATCTTCACGACATGCCACTTGAAGAAAAGGCCCTGTAGCGTATGACGCGAATCCTTTCCGAGCTACTAGGTAATGACCATCCACTGTTTGCTCGGACAATTTCTGATTTTGAATCAGCAAGCGGAAACAGCGGTATTGATACAAGGCTAATCGCTGACGTAACTGAAACCGCGCATCAGATAATGAGAGCGATCGGCCTGGATCCGGCTGATACGGCTGGTGCAGAACTTTACCTTGCGTTGAATGCTGCAGTGCAAAGCAAAAAGGCAGAGACACTTCTAAAAGACAGTGCATACGTGCTCCTGCGACTCGACGATGGCATTGTGTCGTTTAATATGCAGGATGTCGTAGAAAATGCGCACCATACACTACCATATGAAAGTCGCGTTGTTGGCCACGCCCAGAGACATTTACGCGGCGAGATCGTGCGCAGGTATGCAGAACACGACAGAACCAATAATGAGATGATTCACAATTTGGCGGAGCAAGCCGATATAAAAGTAAAGGAAGACGAAGGACATATGAGCATGAACGAATCGCAACAACAATCCGGCACACCTCGCATTCTCGCAATCGGCGATATTTTTACCGATGCGTTTATCACTCTGGGAGACGATGCTGCTAAAGTGATTGAGCAGGACGGCGTAGAGTACTTGGCGGTTCCATATGGACGAAAACCACCATATGAAAAAGTCGAAATTGTTAAATCAGTTGGCCCATCGCCAAACGTTGCCGTATCAATTGCAAGACTCGGATACGATGCGTCACTCATGGCTTGGATCGGAGGAGACGCAACTGGCGTTGAAGCTATTGAGCATCTCAAGCTTGAGAAAGTCGATACCGAATCAATGGTTACCGAAGAAGACAAAGCGACGAGCTACTGGTATGTACTTTGCTATCATGCAGATCGCACGATGCTGGTTAAGAGCGAGAAATACCGATATGAGTGGAAAGATCCTGTAACCAAGCCTGACTATATTTATTTAGCCTATCTCGGTGAAGATTCATGGCCACTTCACGAAGGGCTGCTCGATTATCTCGAGCGAAACCCTGACATTAAGTTCGCGCTCCAGCCTGGCACATTCCAGTTCGAATGGGGTCCTGAAAAGCTAAAAGGGCTCTATAGCCGAAGCAATATCGTTTTGATGAACCGAGAAGAAGCCATGGAAGTAACTGGTCGTGCCCATGATCCGATCCACGAATTGGCACAGGGTCTTCACGATCTTGGCCCAGAAATCGTGGTCATTACCGACGGCCCGAATGGTTCGTATGTTTCAGAAGGCGGCAGAGTACTGACGATTCCAAACTACCCAGACCCAGCGCCCCCTGTTGAGCGTACGGGAGCGGGAGACGCATTCTCATCGACATTTGTAGCAGCGATCGCCGGCGGTGAATCTGTCGAAACAGCCCTCGCGTGGGCGCCAATCAACTCAATGAGTGTAGTTCAAAAAGTGGGAGCTCAAGCCGGCCTGCTTACGAAAGACGAGCTACAAAAATTCCTCGCCGAAGCTCCTGAGGACTATAAGGTTACTGAAGTTGTAGCCTAGTCCGCGATCTAGTGATCGCAGTACGTTTTATTCGACCGGATGATTGAAACCATCTGGTCGATATCGTCTGTGATCGTGTAAAGCAATTCGTCTCCAGCGGAGATAAGATGTTCCTGTTCTAGCATCGTTGAGCGAATAAACGCATCAAGGGGTTTCCAGAATGCTGTGCCGTATAAAATAATCGGGGCTTTGGTTGCCTTACCAGTTTGGATCAATGTGAGGATTTCCATCATCTCGTCCAAAGTTCCAAACCCACCAGGATAGTACACGTAAGCATCTGCGTATAAGGTCATAGCTATTTTGCGAGGCGAAAAGTGGCTAAAAGCCAGCGACTCGGTTGTATATGGATTGAGTTTCTGTTCGTGGGGTAGTGTGATGTTAAACCCAATAGAATCACCCTCAGCTTCAAAGGCGCCGCGGTTGGCGGCTTCCATGATTCCATGACCACCACCAGTTATGACCGCATAACCTTCGCGGGCAATGGCAGAACCAAACTTACGAGCCGCCTCATAGTATGGCTCTCCTTCGGGTGTTCGAGCTGATCCAAACACGGTAACCGTCTTGTGATATTTACGGATGACGTTATAGCCATTTTGCAGCTCATCATCGACGCTGCCTAATCGAATCATAGCGGCCTGGAGAACAATATCTCGTGGTATACAGACGGCTTCTTCAGTTTCAGGTTTTGGTTTCATAGTGTATACAGCAGATTATACCGTAAGCGGCATCCATACAGAAGACCGCTGTAGTAAAAAGTTGCTACAATTATAAGATGACAACGTTCAAACTCACGAGCGCCTACCAGCCAATGGGTGACCAACCTACGGCTATTACACAGCTATCTGACGGCCTAGCCCAAAACTTAAAAGAGCAAACCTTGCTCGGTGTAACTGGCTCTGGTAAGACATTCACCATGGCTAACATTATTCAAAAACGCGGCGTGCCGACGCTTGTACTTGCACATAATAAGACGCTGGCAGCACAGCTTTTTTCTGAATTTAAATCGTTCTTTCCTGAGAACGAAGTTCACTATTTTGTTAGCTACTTCGACTACTATCAGCCAGAAGCGTATATTGCTTCGAGCGATACCTATATTGAGAAAGATTCAAAGATTAATGATGAAATTGATCGGTTACGCCATGCGGCGACGACCGCACTTCTAACGCGTCGTGACGTGATTATCGTTGCCAGTGTCAGCTGTATTTACGGCATTGGTTCACCTGATGCGTATGCTGAGATGTCAATTCATGTCAAGAAGGGCGAACGACGTCAACAGGATAAATTCCTCCGGCTTTTAACCGACATTCAATATCAGCGTAACGACGTAGACTTTCACCGAGGAACATTCCGTTCTAAGGGCGACGTTGTGGACGTTTTTCCAGCCGGGAGTGATGTTGCGTACCGAGTCGAATTTTTTGGTGACGACGTCGATCGAATTACACGGATCGATCCCTTAACTGGTGAAATCTTAGGCGAACCGGATGAACTCAAGATTTTCCCAAGTAGTCACTACGTGACGCCAAAGCAAAAACTTGAAGTTGCTATCGAGAAGATCAAGCAGGAATTTGATGAGCGAATGGACTGGTTTGAGAAGCACGACAAACTTCTCGAGGCGCAGCGATTAGCGCAGCGAACAAAATACGACATTGAGATGCTTGAAGAAACGGGCTTCGTTAAAGGCATCGAGAATTACAGCCGATACTTAACGAACCGTGAACCAGGCGAACAGCCCGCCACACTTATCGATTATTTTCCGGACGATTGGCTACTGCTCGTGGACGAATCACACATGACATTGCCGCAAGTACGAGGCATGTACAACGGCGACCGAGCGCGTAAGGAAGTTTTGGTTGAGCATGGTTTCCGGCTGCCGAGCGCATTAGATAACCGGCCGCTCCGGTTCGAAGAGTTCGACAAACATATTAATAACGCCATATTCGTTTCGGCGACACCTGGCGAATATGAGCTTGGTCATAGTCCTGAACCTGCTCAGCAAGTCATTCGTCCAACCGGACTGCTTGACCCTCTCATAGAGGTACGTCCATCGAAAGGCCAAGTGGATGACCTGATAGCTGAAATCCGCGACCGAATTAGTAACGGGCAACGAGTGTTAGTTACCACGCTCACAAAGCGCATGGCAGAAGACTTGAGCCAGCATCTTCTTGATCTTGATATTAAAACGGCCTATATCCACTCAGAAGTTGATACGTTAGAGCGAAGTGACATTCTTCGTGATCTGCGTGTAGGAACATACGATGTCTTGGTTGGAATCAATCTACTCCGCGAAGGTCTAGATCTCCCGGAAGTTAGCCTAGTTGCAATTATTGACGCAGATAAAGAAGGCTTTCTTCGATCGGAAAGTGCGCTTATTCAGACAGTTGGAAGGGCGGCCCGGCACGAGCAAGGTACAGTTATTATGTACGGCGATAGGGTAACGCGAAGCATGCAGGCTGCGATTGATGAAACAAATCGGCGTCGAGGCATCCAAGAAGCCTATAATATCGAGCACGGCATTACTCCTACCAGTGTCGCAAAGGAAATTGACGAAGGCCTTCGCGCTATCATTCCTATGAAAGAGGATGATAAAAAAGCCAAGATCGATCTTAAGAAAATTCCGAAAGATGAATATGACAACCTGGCAAAGGAGTTGACGGCTCAAATGGAATTAGCCAGCGCTAATCTTGAATTTGAAAAGGCCGCTGAGCTTCGAGACCTGATTGCAGACATCCGTTCGAAGCAGTCGAAGTGATATACTCTAGAGACATTAGTCGTTCCAATTAAGGAGGTGATATGTCAGATAGCAATGTAAGCACACGATCTCGTTTTATAGATAGGGTGAGTGTATACGGGTTAGAGTTTGCCGTTGCAATGATCACGCTGATTATCAGCGTCAGTGTCCTATCGTTTGCCGTTTTTGCACTATGTAATTACATGGCCTACGACAGCGTCGGAACGGGCAGGGGTTATTTCGCACTCTGGTCTTCTGCTAGCACGATTGTCTGGGTTCCAGTAGCACTCTTATTCTACTTACGAGCTCGCGCATACATGGCTCAACATCCTGAAACTTCGTCGCAGCCTGTCCAGCGCGTATTTACACTTATCTACGACGTTATTATGATTCTGACAATCATTTCTTTTGCGGTGGCTGCAGTCTATGCTGCCCTAACATCGCTTGTAAAGCCCGAGGATACTGGCGATATTCTGCTCGGCGTCGCCTTGCCATCGTCAGTGAGTGCACTTCTATTTGGTGGGGCGCTTGTCAGCTTCTTTAAACGCCCTGTCGTGAGACGTCGAACGTTCGCTATCGTGTTTGCTATTGTCACTGCGGCCATCGTTATTCCTACGATAGTAGTCAGTGTCGTAACGCTTCGTGCGACAAATGCCGATCAATATAAGCAAAATGATCTCTACAGTATTAACTCAGCTATATCGGACTTTGAGCGAGAAAATGATGGATTACCAAGCCGCTTATCAGACGTGAGCGAGCTGATCAATGATGAATCAACTGTATCGAGGCTTGACGAATATACCTATCGAAAAACTGACTCTCGTCGGTACGAGCTGTGTACCGAATTTGCTGAGAAATCTAGATATGGCTCAATTCGTGTGAGTGACGTCTATAGCGCGTATGCTAACTTCTCTCAGCATAATGCAGGTAAGCACTGCTTTAAACTACGCGCTTCTACTCTGCCAGATTACCGTACGATCGAATAACAAGCTTCCCCAGCGACATCGCATAGTTCACCAAGGTACGGTACAATATCTTATATGACGCAAATCTCTCGTGACGATGTATTAAAGCTTGCCTCGCTTAGCAGCCTTCAGTTAGCAGACGACGAAATCGAAAGTCTTCAGAATGATCTTGAAGCCATTTTAGGATATGTTGAACAGCTCGACGATCTTGATACAGAGGGGGTAGCTCCCGCATACCAAGTTACTGGATTACAGAATGTACTCCGCGACGATGAAGTTGAAACAAACGGTATATCAAGAGAAGATCTACTTCGGCTCGCGCCAGATAGCGCCGACTCACAGATTAAGGTTCCCAAGGTCTTGTAATGCCAGACATCTCGTATTACCTGAGTCGCTCAGCGCGGCAGAACGTAGAAGAAGCTCTGGCTCTCGCTAAGGCGCATGAGCAACATCACCCATTCCTAGCTTTAACCGAAGCACGCGCGCTCGAACGAGCCGATTTAGTAGATAGCAAAAAAGTGACCGGCAGATTAGCCGGCGTACCGTTTGCGGTAAAGGACAACTATCTCACATTCGGTGCTCCGACGACTGCCGCAAGCCATATTTTAGAGAACTTTGAGGCACCGCTTCAGGCAACAGTAGTTGAACGGCTAGAAGCCGAAGGCGCAATTTGTATCGGTAAGACAAACTTAGACTCATTTGCACACGGGAGCAGTACAGAAAATTCTGCGTTCGGTCCTACCAAAAACGCGATCGATGACACGCGGGTTGCTGGTGGCAGTAGTGGCGGGTCGGCAGTTGCAGTCGCCCTTGGGATTGTTCCTTTCGCACTCGGTACGGACACGGGCGGATCTATTCGCCAGCCAGCGAGTTTCAATGGAGTTGTAGGTGTGAAGCCTACGTACGGCATGACGAGTCGATTTGGTGTCGTCGCTATGGCCAGTAGCACAGATGTAATGGGATGTTTTGCAACCAATGTCAGCGACGCCGAGCTGGTAACCTCGATCATGGCTGGGAGCGACGCTAAAGACGCAACCACAGTACCAG
>DJJF01000003.1:17067-22124 GCA_002434005.1 Candidatus Saccharibacteria bacterium UBA6575
CGCAACCACAGTACCAGACTATTTTGAGCCGATGCAAAAGACGGACAAACTGAAAATAGGCGTCATCGGTGACTTCATGACCGAAGCGACTGATGAAGGCGTTCGTTCATCGATTAATGCATATATTGAAACACTGAAACAACTTGGGCATCAGGTAGATGAGGTTTCGCTCCCAATGGCAAAATACAGCTTGCCGATATATTACATTGTAGTACCGGCTGAGATTGCGAGTAACCTGGCGCGCTACGACGGCGTTCGATACGGCAAGCGCTCAGATGCACAGACAATCGAAGAGCTATACGGCGAATCACGCGATGCCGGCTTTGTAACCGAATCTAAACGGCGCATTTTAATCGGTAACTATGTCTTATCGAGTGGATACTACGATGCGTATTACCAAAAAGCCCAGCAAGCCAGGACACTCCTCATCGAAGAGTTCGACGCCTTATTCCAATCGTACGACATATTACTTTCACCAGTTACGCCTACAACTGCATTCAAATTCGGACAAAATACTGACGATCCTATCAAGATGTATATGTCCGATGCAATGACAGTAGGTGTGAGTCTTGCAGGTATTCCAGCCCTCTCCGTACCAGGAGGCCTTTCAGACGGCTTGCCGGTTGGTGTCCAATTGATTGCCCAGAAGAAGAACGATGCCGTGCTATTCGCACTGGCAAAAACTGTTGAAAAGGAGCAAGCATGATTGACGGTCTGATGTTCGTATTTCTGGTAGTGATTCTACTTGTTGGTGGCGGAATCCTATTTATCATTACGCATAGTCGTGGCAAGTCTAGACAACTCGATGTTGAGCGATATCGTACAAGCTGGCTCACGATTGAGCAGCAGCTTGTTAAAGGCGAGGAAGCGAGCTGTCACTTAGTCATATTGAATGCAGATAAGTTGCTCGACCAAGCGTTGAAACAAAGTGGGTTTAAGGGCGATACGATGGGCGAAAGAATGAAATCTGCGAAGAGTGCTTGGTCAAACGCAAACAATATTTGGAATGCCCATAAGCTTCGAAATAGAGTGGCTCATGAGACAGATGTGAAGATCGGTTACGACACGACCAGACGAGCTCTCGCGGCGTACAAACGGGCACTAAAGGACCTAGGAGCGATTTGATGAGCGATTGGAACATGACTATCGGCATTGAATGCCACGTGCAGCTTGCCACCAAGACAAAGCTGTTCAGCCCAGCTGACAATGACGCGCGTGGCCGTGAGCCAAACAGCGTCGTTCATGCGATCGACTACGGGCTTCCTGGCATGCTACCTCTCTTGAATCGAGAAGCAATCACACTATCGATACGAGCGGCTAAAGCGCTCAATGCAGAAATTGAAGAGATTAGTCGCTTTGACCGCAAACATTATTTCTATCCCGATCTTCCAATGGGGTACCAGATCACCCAGATGTATCACCCGACGATCGGTGCGGGTTCTGTAACCGTGCCGCTACTCGACGGAAATTCGATCAAAGTTCGCATTCACCATGCACACTTAGAGTCTGATGCCGGAAAACAGACGCACTACGCGGACCATACTTTAGTGGATTTAAACCGCGCCGGTACGCCACTTATTGAAATCGTGTCTGAGCCTGATATGCACAGCGCCGAAGAGGCTCGCGCCTACTGCAGCGAACTCCACCGACTCATGACATACGCAGGCGTTACCCACGGTGACCTGTACCACGGCAACATGCGTTTCGATGTGAACATCTCGGTTGCACGTGCGGGGAGCGAGAAACTAGGAACACGCGCAGAGATAAAGAACCTTAACTCATTCAGAAGTGTAGAAAAAGCTGCCGAATACGAGTTCAAGCGTCAGGTGGAGCTACTTGAGCGCGGTGAAAAAATCATTCAAGAAACCAGAGGCTGGAACGATGCGACACAAAAAACATCGAGTCAGCGGAGCAAGGAAGACGCACAAGACTACCGCTATATGCCAGATGCCGACATTCCACCTGTCGTCATCACCAGGGAAGAGATTGACGCAGTCCAGGCGGATATGGGCATGTTACCTGGTGAATATAGAGATGCATTCAGTAATTTAAAAATTGATTCATCTGTCGTAAATACATTACTTGCCAATCAATCACATGCTGAGTTGGTTTACCGTGTCATGAACGACTCTGCTGAACATGCCGAGCGGGCAGCTAATTGGTTTGCGAGTGTTTTCAAGTCTGCAGATGAAGAGGGTGTCGATACAAGCGGCGAACGACTGCCTTCTAAAGAAGATCTTGTTGAATTATCGCGCATGACAGCAAACTCGGAAATATCGAGTACATCAGCAAAAGAGATATTTCTTGCGCTGGTTGCTGGTGAGGTATCACCTCGTGACATTGCTCAATCACGTAACCTCATACAAATTAGTGATGAGTCATCAATCGCGGCCGTAGTGGATGAAGTTCTTGCAGATGAGGCATCGCAAAAGTCGATTGCTGATATTAAGGCTGGCAATGACAAAGCGATTGGCTACCTTGTGGGGCAAGTAATGAAGAAATCTGGCGGTAAAGCCAATCCATCCCTTGCGCAAAAACTGATTCGCGAACGACTGTAATGACCACAAAAAACATAGTGATTATCAGCGGCGCACCAGGAAGCGGTAAGTCTACGCTTGTGAATTACATCCGGAAGCATCTCGACATTGTCATCATTGAGAAAGATGCCATCAAAGAATTCTTCTTTGACTACATAGGATATGGTGATCGTGAAGTTTCAAAAGCTCTTGGCAAGGCAGCCATTGACGCCCAGTTCGCATTGGCGAGGCAGCTCCTAAGTATCCATGATTCGGTCCTCATGGAAACAGCCTTTCACGCGGATATTGCCAGAAAAGATTTCGATGCTCTCGGCTCAGGATATGAGATACGATACCTTGAATTCTACTGCCACGTGGACGAAGGTATACGAAGAGATCGATTTTCGAATCGTGCTAACTCTGCCCGGCACCCAGGTCACGCAGACCTCATTGCGCCAAATGAAGCGACAGACAATCTAGATAGGTACTTGCCGTTGCAGCTCGGTGAAGTCGTACGAGTCGATACAGGCGACTTTAACATAGACACCGATGGGGAAGTGATTGTTCGTAAAATACAAAACTTTATAGGAGTTTAGGATGCAGACACGACCAACCAAAGCAATTATTGCAGCAGCTGGATTCGGTACACGATTCCTGCCGCAAACGAAGGCGATGCCAAAAGAAATGCTTCCGATAATAGATAAGCCCGTTATTCAGTACATCGTTGAAGATCTCGTCGAAGCCGGTGTACAAGACATCATTATCGTAGGGAGCGCCAACAAACGCTCGATTGAAGATCATTTTGACGTTCCTAATGAGGATTTGCTCATGAATATTCGCGCTGGTGGTCCGAAGAAGCAGCACTTCATCGATGAGCTCATGCGGGTGAGCGATATGGCGAACTTCGTTTATCTCAGACAGAAGGGGCCGTACGGCAATGCGACGCCACTCGCAAACGCCCGTCACTTAATCGGTAACGAGCCGTTTTTCTATGTGTTTGCTGATGACATCATTGTGGCGCAGCCCAACGTGTATAAACAGCTCATTAACCAGCATGAAACACATGGCGGTTCTATACTGACATGCCTCGAAGTGACAACTGATAAAGAGTACGAAAGTTACGGTATTCTTTCGGGTGAGACTATCGGAAACGGTACGATAAAGATGAACGGCATCATTGAAAAACCAGGTCGAGAGAAAGCACCGTCTAACTTTGCGCATGTGAGTAGCTTTCTGTTCCAGCCAGCAGTTCTAGAGTACGTCGACAAAGGCTTATCGGATCTGAAGCAGGGTCAAGAATTTTATGTTTCAGATAGCTTAGTAGAGCCGATGATCCAGGACGGTCATGAGTTTTTTGGTTACCAGGTGACGGATAGCAAGCGTTACGATACCGGTGATAAATTGGGATACTTAAGGACAGTCATCGATTTCGGACTAGCTCATCCTGACCTCGGTGACGACCTACGTAAATATCTTAGCGAAAAAATGTAATCGACTTCACATTCCCCTTAGCGTGTTTCTCGTATAGTAATGAGCACAACTACTAATAAGGAGGTATAAATGGTAGGACTAGGCGGAATTATCGGAGCTCTTATCATAGGTGGACTTGCCGGCTGGGTTGCTTCGATGATCATGAAGACAGATGGCTCCATGGGAATCATGATGAACATCGTCGTGGGAGTAATAGGTGCAGTAATTGGTAACCTGCTATTACCGGTATTTGGCATCGATGGCACGACAGGCTTTAGTGTATGGAGCTTTATCGTCGCCCTCATAGGTGCAATACTGCTGCTGTTTGTCGTCAAAATGTTTTCGGGTCGCCGCTCACAAGTGTAGTGGGGCTGTCGAATCAGATTAGTACCAGAACATAGATTCTGGTACTATCTATTTGAAAGAGGTAAACATGACTGCAATGGAAATTCTCGTTATCATCTTATCGGCCTTTCTGGCACTATTCCTTCTCATAGGTATTGTGTTGGCGGTTCTACTCGTCCGCGTGACGCAGCAGATCCGACGGGTAACGACGAGTGCTGAACGAACAGTAAACGGACTAGAAAGTGTGGTTGCGGGAGTCAATAAAGTGACAACACCTGCCATGATCGCAAAAGTGATCCTTGGCCAGGTTAACAAGCGACGCAAGAAGTAAGGAGGCATATGAAAGTAAGCAAACTCGCCCTAGGCGCAGTCGTTGGCGCAGCTGTTGGTGTTGCCGCTGGTATACTTACCGCGCCAAAGAGTGGTAAAGAAACTAGGGATGATATTAAAAAGAAGGCAGTCGACGCTAAGGACAAAGCAGCGTTAACTCGTGACGATGCTATTTTCAAGGCGGAAGAAATCGCCGATGATGTACGCGCATTGGCCGTCGAAACCCTCAATAACTTCAAGGCGAAGCGTAAGTAATGGCACTGAAGAAACGACTAAAGGCTATGGCCGATTCCATTAAAAAAGGTAATGAACGCGGCGCCCGTGAGTCGATGCTCGAAGAGCTGTTTTACGACTTCAACCGTTCTCGTGTCCAAATCTATAAGATGAACTTCGTCC
>DJJF01000002.1 GCA_002434005.1 Candidatus Saccharibacteria bacterium UBA6575
TACGCGCCCACCCGGGGCACGCGGTGTTGTTGTTGGTATGTTTATTTCTAACAGCGACAGGTACCCCTGTTGCGCACCAGCATGCTGCAAGTATGCTCCAAAATTTTCTAAAACACAAGCGTGTTACAATGTTTCAGTGAAATCGAACGGTAAACATACAAAACATCTACCAAAAAGTAAGATAGCAGAAGCGTATGGGTGGCTGGGATCAGGCATGATACTCACCGCGTATGCGCTACTAAGTTTGGGTATTCTTAACGGCAACTCGCTAATGTACCACGGCATATTCTTTGTCGGATCGTCCGGACTTGCCGTCGTAACCTATCGCCACCGAGCCTACCAGTCATTACTGGTGAACGTATTCTTTACGCTACTCGCACTTACTGCTATGGCAAGAATCGTATATTTTTCTTAAGTATGCTTTAATAAAAGCGTTCAGAAGCGTTGTGACATGAATCATCATAGAGTGTTGCCTCGGGTCGATCTGAGTACAAGGTAACTAAATCCAAGGAAAATCATGGCACAACAGAATCTTTTTATCGGTAGCCTCGCGTATGCTACAACCGACGATGGACTGCGCGCTCACTTTGAGCAAATCGGTCCCGTTGCAAGCGCGCGAGTTATCACCGACCGCGAATCTGGTCGTTCAAAAGGCTTCGGATTCGTAGAATACGAAAACGATGACGACAACCAGAAGGCTGTTGATCAGTTGAACGGCAAGGAACTTGATGGACGAACCATCAACGTATCTTTGGCTCGTCCAAAGGAAGATCGCCCATCAAACGGCGGTGGCAACAACGGTGGCGGCTCGTTCCGTCAGCGTAGCTGGTAATATCAGCGATTAAAATACCCCGGTTACACCGGGGTATTTTTGTGTTCTCCTCCTACTTAACAAGTGGCGAATTGGCCCAATCGAATCCTAGATTAAACCAACTGTTGATCAATCCGTACCCATTAAGTAGCCAGATCGTCGTTACAACGACCAGTCCAGTCAAAAGCCAAAAAATTGTTTTTACATATACCGACTGAGCTTTAAGCCAACCTTGCCAGGCATCATACTTTGAGCGAGCAAATGTAAGTAGCCTCTGCGCCCACTCAAATTCTGTCGAAAGAATTCCAAGCCCAGCAAATACAATCAGCCACCCTGGACCAGGATACGGAATCGCAATAATACCTATGAGTAGCACTAAGCCGCCGATGATTGCGACAGCACCTTTTTTCATACGAGAGCTCTCTGACTTATTCATAACTTTAGTATACTTAACTTTATGACTGATTATCCATCCATGGATCGACTCGCCGAACTACAGCAATTAATTGCTGATTTCGCGAAAGTTGAGAGGGTCCCTCAGCTTGCTGATACCGGTCGGCCTGAAAATGACGTGGAGCACAGCTACGGGCTGGCGATCACTTGCTGGTTCTTGCATGACAAGATCGCACCAGAGCTCAATCTTTTAAAGATTCTTCAGTATTCATTAAGTCATGATCTAGTTGAGATCTATGCAGGAGACACCTTTGCATTCGGAGAAGACAAAGCATTTATTGAAAGCAAAGAGGCCCGTGAGCGGGACGCAATTACTACACTCCGCAAAACCCTTCCTGACTTCCCGCAGGTAGTTGACTACAGTGAGGGATACATGGACAAGATAGACGAAGAGGCGAAATTCGTGAAGGCAATCGATAAGATTTTGCCACTTCTTATGATCGAGCTAAAAGAGGGTAAAGCCTATTGGGACCGATATAATATAACGATTGCAGCACTCGAAGAGAATAAAAAGCCAATCCTTATTTCCGATGCAGTAGCACCTTACTACAAAAAAAACATTTGAGTGGCTGCGAGCGCGCGGTAACCTGCCCGCTAATTAGTCACCAATATACTCGAATCGCAGCTTTTTTTGTCCGTCTAATTCCACTGTATCGGTGAACATCCCGTATGGCCTGGTAAAAAGTTCGTACCCAAAGTCATGCTTGTAAAGTGGATGATACACAACTACTGCTTCATCTGTTTCGGTTTCTAAAGCAACTCCTAGAACATTGTATAAATTGCCCGATTTATTGTGTCGATATGTTCCCTTTTTTATTGTGGGTATTACTTGATCACTCATAGTAGTTCGATAAACTCTTTCTCACTAATGACTTTAGTACCATATTGTTCGGCTTTTTTTAACTTGCTGCCGCCAACCTTGCCGCCAGCAACTAGATAATCCGTATCTTTGCCAACTGAAGATTGAAACGTTCCGCCAGCACCACGAATTTTTTCGGCTGCTTCGTCGCGGCCCATTGTCTCGAGCGTTCCAGTGACTACAAATTTCTTGCCTGTAAGTGCACCGGTCTGTTTTTTATAGACAGGACTTACCTCTAACTCATTAAATTTACGAAGCAATATTTGATTATCCTCATCAGCAAACCACGCAACAACGCTTTCTGCTACGACTTCGCCGACGCCTTCAACATTACGAAGCTCATCAATAGTCGCGTGCGATAACTTATCTAAACTTTCGAAATGATGCACGAGGTCGATCGCGGTTTGCGTACCAACGTGCCGTATGCCGAGTGCATACACAAATCGCTCAAGTGGCGGATTCTTTTTCTGATGTATCGCCTCAATCAGCTTAGTCGCCGAAATGTCTGCGAATCGCTCAAGATTCAAAAGATCTTCTTTTTTTAACGCGTAGATATCAGCGAAATCACTAACTAAACCGGCATCAACTAACGCAACGACATTTTTTTCACCCAGTGTATCGATGTCCAACGCACCACGTGAGGCAAAATGTTCAAGAGCGCGTTTGAGCAAGACTGGGCCAGACGCACCTTTGACTCGGTATACTACATCACTGCCAACTCGCTCGAATTCAAGTTCCGGGTATTGTCGCTTCAGCTCGTCTTGGTAATCAAATGTTTTTGTTGATTTAGGACGTAGTTCAGTTAATACACGTTCTACTTGGGGAATAATATCGCCAGCTTTATAGATAATCACCGTATCACCAACTCGGATATCTTTTCGGGCTATCTCGTCCGCATTGTGAAGACTAGCGTGCTGCACAGTGGTACCCGCAACATCAACTGGATCGAACACTGCAACAGGCGTAGCTGCGCCCGTACGACCAATCGAGATAACAATGTCTCTTACGACTGTCGTAGCCTCTTCGGCAGCGTACTTGTACGCCACAGCACCCCGCGGGCTCTTGCCTACGACTCCGAGCTTCGAGAACTGCTGACGGTCGTTGACCTTAATTACAAGACCGTCAGTATTAAACGGAAGTGCCGTCCGTGTTTGATCCAGTTCATGTACGTATGTCATGACATCGGCAAGATTTTCGAATGTTTTATGCTGACCGCTCGTTGCGATACCGATTGCCTTCAGAGATTCGTACATCTCTGAATTCGACATGATGTCATCAGGGTTATCACGCAGCATATCGTATCCAATAAACGTAAGTGGGCGTTCAGCCACTAGCTTTGGATCCAACTGACGAATCGTTCCAGCTGCAAGGTTACGGGGATTTTTGAATGTAGGTTGACCCTCGGCTTCGCGCCTAGCATTAAGCTCATCGAAATCTTTTTTTAGCATGACGATTTCACCACGAATCTCAGTTCGACCAATGGTAAACGGTCCTGTTCCACGGAGACGCAGCGGAATATTCTCGATCGTACGGACATTCATAGTAACATCCTCGCCGACCCTAGAATCTCCACGAGTTATTGCCTGATGTAAGACTCCATCTTGGTATACGATTGCACATGCCAGGCCGTCCATTTTTATATCACAAAGAAACTCGTGCGTTGACCCAGGCAGCAGCTTATCCATGCGCCCGATCCATGCCTCTACTTCTTTTTCATCAAAAACATCGTTGAGAGATATCATGGGAACTTTGTGTTCAATCTTCGCAAATTTGTCGAGTGCTACGCCTGCAACGCGCTGCGTAGGACTGTCAGGTGTAATAAGTTCTGGGTGTGCGCTTTCTAGCTGTGAAAGTTCGTGCTTTAAACTATCGGCAGCGGCTTCGCTCATGATAGATTCATTGAGCACATGATACGCGTACCTATACTCATTTATAAGCTCTCGAAGTTTAGAAATTCGATCTTTAGGCTGGCTTTGCGTCATCTTCAACAACCTTTCTGTATAGCATGTAAACGTAAGCAGCCGACCACACGATGAGTAGCGAGCTTAGAAGTGCCATTGTTACCGGCACGAGTGGAACGTATCTGAAGAAATCTGTAAGACTTGTTAGTAAGCGGTCAATCAAAATAATTGGTAGCAATACAATTGTCCCAACGATAATATCAATTCCTATTAGCCATGCGAAACGAAGTACAATCCTCAATCGCCTTCCCGTCACAATATCACCGGAGGCTCTAATAGCCTGCCAAGGATACATACCAGGGAGCGTTACAATAACAATCGCAAATATCGAAGTAATTGCCCAATATATCGACAGGACCACCAGCAAGGCCACTGCGATCGAAACTACCATGGCTATCAGACCCGAGTCCAGCATACCGGTGGCTGATGCACTGTTAAATATAAAGACACCAATCGCGGCAGGTACCAATTGAACGAGTAGCCAGAGAGTTATTACGATTGTTGCTACGATTGGAGAGCCGGCGTTATATATTCCATCTCTTAGTCGTGGCAATTTTCCTGAAAGAACCGCCCGTAGTAGCCATACCGTTGTTAACCAGGTAAGAATTGCGATCAACACCGCATATACTTGCTGTACGTCATTGAGCTGTACATTCAAACCACCCGTCACGCCGGCAGCTAAGAGCAATACTGCCTGAAATATGGCACCACCGTTGGTAGCTGATTCATCCAGAATCGCTGAAAACTGGGTATAGATGTCCTGAGACGCAAATCCCACAAATACAGTTGTAACGATAGCGTATATTAACATGAGCAATCCAAATAACGAGCGATGTGTCCACAGAGTGTGAGTAACATCTGCCGTGAACTGCGTGTAGCCAGGTATTTGCATTGAGCGCGCCGCGTCTCTTCGGCTCGTCAATCTGAAGCTCCTATGTGGCCTGCGTGAAAGAAAATTGTTTATAGGTTTGGCAACCCTGCTTTTTAGACTCGAGCGTTTTTTCGTCCCGATGTCTTTTTGTGCCGATTCGGCTCTTTTTGATTGTGTGGCCATATGTTTTGTCAGAATGATGAAGCCATAGATCGCAGCCGCGCCACACGCTGCTCGATCGGCGGATGAGTGCTAAAAAGCTTGGCTAGGCTGGCGCCTTTTAGGGGACTGGCGAAAAACAAATGTGCCGTACTGCTATTTTGACGTTTTAAGCCCGTTCCGACACTGCCGAGTTTTTCAAGCGCCGATGCGAGTGCTTCGGGGTCACGTGTTGTTAGAGCACCACTGGCATCCGCAAGGTACTCGCGCTGCCTAGAGATTGCAGCCTGCACTAATATGGCAACGAATGGCGCCAACAATGCCGCAACAATACCCAGTATCAAAAAAATTGGATGCGGTGGATTATCATCGTTACCTCCAAACCACATCATACGTAAAAACGCATCTGCAATGAGGCCAATTGCGCTGACCAACCCAAATACGATCATCATGACTCGTATGTCGTAGTTCTTCACGTGACCAATTTCGTGTGCCATGACTGCTTCAAGTTCGCGGTCATTCATAAGTTGCAAAATGCCAGACGTCGCAGCGACATGCGCATGACGCGGATCTCGCCCAGTTGCAAATGCATTCGGAGCTGGATCATCAATTACATATACTTTTGGCATGGGCATGCCTTCAGTTATCGATAGATTCTCAACAATCCTATAGAGGCGCGGTTCTTCAGATTTTTTAATTTCCTTTGCCCCATTCAGGGCCAATGCCATTTTGGCTGCGATAAAATACTGAATGAATGTATAAATGGCTGCGCCAATCAATGTTCCCCAAAATATCCCTATACTTCCGTAAACCTGTGAGAAAATGTAGCCAATGACGGCAATGAGAACCACAAATATTCCCATGATGACTATGGTGTTCCGCTTGTTCGCGGCAATGGCCTTATACAATTCTTTGGTCTCCTAGAATTTTACTTCGACAGGCTTTTCAACGCTTGCCATGTCTTCAACTTCAAAGAATTCTTTGTTCTTAAAGCCAAACATCCCCGCTACAACGTTCGCTGGGAACTGCTGCACGCGCGTGTTCATATCGCGCACACCGCCGTTATAGAATCTTCGAGCAGCCTGAATCTTATCTTCTGTATCAACAAGTTCGTTTTGCAGCTGTTGGAAGTTTTCGCTGGCTCGCAGTTGTGGGTAGGCTTCAGATACTGCAAACAGGCTCTTAAGCGCTTGTTCAAATTGGTTTTCGGCTTGAGCAGTCGCTGCCGGACCTTTATTTGTCGCATCGAGTACATTCGAACGTGCCTCGGTAACATCTTGGAACACTTTACTTTCGTGAGCAGCGTAGCCTTTTACAGCTTCGACGAGATTCGGGATCAAATCCGCGCGGCGTTTCAGTTGGACGGTAATGTCACTCCATGCCTCCTGAACACGGACATTAAGTTGCACAAGTCCGTTGTATGTTGCCCACACAAAAATTGCGAGTACCGCGACAATTGCGATGATTACTAGTAGTAGGATGCTCATGATGAGTATTGGTTGCTCCGTTTAAATAGTAATAGCTGCCATTATTATACCACTATGACTTCTTATTTTACAGATGAGGGAGTACGTGCGTGCTTGCATTTTACCCTCATTGTTGTTTAAATTAAATGAGTCGAACATTCACATCAAATGAAGATGGGACGTGATTTACTTGAGACAAAACATCTTGGGCATCATTACGTTTGATCTCGGCATCCTCATCGGAGCTGTGATCATCGTTGCGATCGGCTTGTTGATTGCACAAGGCAGGTACGGCCAGAAGCCAGTTGTCGCTGGAATCGGCTGGACGGTCACGATCATTGGAGTGCTCGCCGCACTTCAAGGCATCTGGTTCAACGGGTTCCGCGAGCTGAACATCATCGCAGCCATCCTGGCAGTGATTCTGCTGGGCGTCATCTTCGTCAGGCGGGTCGATGGCAAGATCTCGAGTGTGTTCGGAGTCCTCATCGTGATCGTGGCGTTCGCCGCACTCACCAAGGCTCCCGTCATCAACGGAATCGACATCCAGTGGGACAACCGAGTTGGAGTAGCTTTCGAGCGTGGCTTCAACAGCCTCACCAACACACTGGGCCTCACCGACGGGTCCAACTCCAACCGCCAGAACAGGAACGGCAACCGCAATGGACGTTGAAGCGTCCATGTTCGACCCGGTGGCGCATGGCTTCAATAGCATGCGCCACCAATTAATTTTTGAATCAAAAAATTAGCTCTAAACCGAGCTAATTTTTATTTGGTACGCGGGGCGGGACTTGAACCCGCACGGCCTTTACGGCCAAGGGATTTTAAGTCCCTCGTGTCTACCGATTCCACCACCCGCGCTTGTAACTGTATGGAGGCACGTACGGGTAACGCTCCCGTCTACCTGGTTTTGCAGACCAGTGCCTAACTTCTCGGCCAACGCGCCATTCCTTGATAGATTATAGCAAACGACTGCCTTTTAAAAATAAGAGCCCCCACGATGGGAACTCATTCTTGGTGCGGCGAAGAGGACTTGAACCTCCACGAGCCGAAGCTCACCAGCCCCTCAAGCTGACGCGTCTACCAATTCCGCCACCGCCGCATAAGGTAGAATTATACCTTGTGCTAAGGCGTTTTGTAAACTGGTAGTTGCTCCGCAGACCAGTACCGTACGTTATTGTAGCGATCTACTTCAGACGGAACTCCGCCCACCATAATGTCCGGCTGGACACTTGGGCGATACACGTATTGCAACACCGATTGATACAAGCCAATCGCTGGAGCATCGTTTAGCCATTGAGTAGCGAAAGCTTTATATTTCTCATTCCGAAGATCTTGCTCGCTTCTTGCACGAGCGCTTGAGAGCGCTTCGTCGGCAGCATTATTTCGATAATTTGCAAAGTTATACCCGAGCCGAGAAGCCTGCGAGGAGTGCCAGTAGGCATACACATCCGGATCCACGCCAATAACCAGCTTGTATAGCAGGACGTCATAATCACGTGGTTGCAGAGTCGCCGGTACGAAATCTTGTGAAGCGGTTTTTATATCCGTATTCACCTTCACACCGAGTTCGCGCCACTGACCTGCAAGTCTCTCCAGTACTTTCTCATATGTAGGATCCTTCACCGTAACAATCTTTAGTTCGAGCTGTTGGCCGGATGCATTTTGACGAATTGATTGACCTGCCGGAGTTGTCCATCCCGCCTGGTCAAGTAGGTTTTTTGCCTTTGCAATATCGAAGGGACGTTCTGCCGGAATTCCAGTACCCTTGAGCTGACCTGATACAAACGGCAGGTACAAGTTGGGTACGTCGTAGCCGATCGCTTTTCGGAGTGCAGCAGTATCTGTTCCAGACTGTAGTGCTTGACGTACCTTTGCGTCCTTCAGCGCAAAGCTATCGCTATTGAATAACGCGTATACTCCACTATTCACCGGATACTCTTTAGTGGTAAATGATTTTGGCAAGTCAGATGCTTGAATATTAGTACCAGCCGCCGCATTAACCTCTCCTGTTTGCAGTGCTCTAACCATGTCTTCTTGGTCTTTGTATCCATGAAGTTCAAATCGGGCGAGCCGAGGGGCGCCTTTGTAATACTCAGACGATGCAGATAAGTTCGCGATCTTGTGCCTTCCATCTGGAGAGTTTTGCAGTAGTCGTAACGTGAATGGCCCACTGCCTACAGGCGAAACACTGAACGTACTTTGTCTGATCGAGCCAAGCGCAACATCTTGAAGGATGTGTCGCGGAACAACTGAGAATGTTAGTGCGTGCGGGAACGATGCGTACTGTGCAGGTAAGGTAAACTTTACTGTATTATCATCGAGTGCTTCAGCCGACACGTCTACCCAGTTACCGTACATAACAGAGCGCACTTCGGCAGACTTCATGAGATTAACGGTAAAGACGATATCTTGCGCAGTTAACTTTGTATCGTCACTCCAGCGCGCATCATCCCGTATAGTTACAACGTATTCTTTGCCCGATTGCCCTATCGTCATGGAGGTAGCTAAATCGTCTGACAGGTTTCCGGTATCATCGTAGGTGTACAGTGAAGAGAAAATCAGCTTACTTGCAGATTGCTCGGCAGGGGTCGATGCAAACAGCGGATTCAATGTATTGAGTGGCCCTATGACCGCTTCCGCATAAGTTCCACCTTCTTTCCAGGCCATTGTTCGATATGCTTGCTGGTACCAGAACATCTGCACTGCAACTGCAACAATAAGTACGCCAATGATCGACAGCCACAAAATAACATGCTGCTTAACATTACGTAGACTGTCCAGCTTACCAACTACAAACTTACGAGCGTGACGCGTTGTAGAGCTTTCGGCTCGTAACGCTCGTTTCGAAAAAGTCTTCGAGTCAAACGTTATACGCTGAAAGCGCTTCCAACTTCCTTTTTCGTCTGCCACCTGTGTTTACCTTGCTACCCGTTAATGCCTGGCAGAAGTAAAGCTGCCAGTATGGATAGCACGAACACAACAGCTAGTACGATTGTTGCATCGAACAAACTTTTATCAAGACCGCGCCGAGTCGTGTAGAGCTCACCCGAGCTACCGAATCCTGCACCGAGGCTTGCTCCACGCTGTTGAAGTAAGATGCAAAGTATCATCAAGATTCCAGATGCCAGAGTGATGAATTGTAGAATTGAGCCAAGTTCCATAACTTTATGATTCCTTTCGAATCGCTTCGTAACGCAGTTCCACCACGCTGCTTACTATATAGTTTATCAGACTGAGAACGATACCTGTCAGTACAGAATGCCAGAATGTCATCTGTAAACCAGGCGTGAGGAAAAGCGATATATACACCATTAAACCGTTTACGATAAATGTAAACAAGCCGAGTGTGACAAGTATCGCAGGTAAGGATAGGACGATGATGACTGGACGAAGCACGCTGTTGACAATCGAAAATATCAGGCCCGCCATAAGGAAAACACCGATTCCCGCGTCAATTGAGCCAATATCATAGCCCGTTCCAAACAAGCGCACTGCAAGCCACAGCCCAAACGAGTTCAACAGCCAACGGAGCAGGAAGATAGCAAATTGTCGTCTCATAAAATTATTCTCAGTATACATGGCTCACTAGAATCCTGTCGACAAATTTGCACTCAGATTTCTATGACCACTTTTAGTAATTAAAATGTCATCCTCGATACGAACTCCAATTCCTTCTTCTGGAATATATATTCCAGGTTCAACTGTAAGCACCATATTTTCTTCAAAATATCGCGGAGCACCGAGGCTATCGTGCACGTCGATTCCTAGACCATGACTTACGGCATGAGGAAAATATTTACGTAACGAAGTATCATCTGCCAGTAGACCAATACTTTTGAGTGCCTCACTCATGATCGAATCCACTGCCTTTTGGTATTCCTGTACAGACAATTTTGGTTCTAATAGCTTTATAATTTGATGATGCGCCGTTTCAACCGCACCATGGACTTCACGCTGCCGCTTAGTTGGATCACCTTTCGCATATGTTCGCGTGATGTCAGCCGCGTAGTGCTGATACTCTGCGCCGACATCCATCAAAATAAGCTGCTTCCTTGATATCTTTCCAGAGTTTTGCGAGTAATGAAGCGTACAGGCATGCTCAGCCGCTGCGATTATAGGATCATACGCGTGACCAGCTGCCCCCGATTTACGCATATGATACGTAAGCTCAGCTTCGATAGCCGATTCTTCTGCATATGCATCGATGCTCGAATGCACATATTCGAATGCCCGTGCAGTGATGTCGACAGCTTTCTGAATTGCCATAATTTCAGACGGCTGTTTTATGGCACGTAAGCTAGAAATATCGGAGCGGATATCCTGCACGCTCTTAAAATGCCTTTCTAGGAATTGTCGATTCTGCAATATGGACGGATTCAATGCAAAATTGAAATATTCAGCATGAGATGGTGGCCCAACTGTGCCAACCAATGTATGCTTTTTTGCTAGCTGATGCATTAAGGGTATGCATTCGTCGCTAGAAATGACCCTCTTAACACCGCTGATTTGCTTTGCCTCGTTAGCCGATATTCCGCCTTCGAAAATTCGGTGGGTCTCGCTCACATCGGGCGCTACTAGCCAAGACTCTCCAGATGAGCCATCGTAAATTAACTTCCAGGAAGCTTCATTTATACCCGTTAAATACCAGAAGTTTGATTCCTGTGTAAAAGAATGAGCAGCGTCATTCGTTCGTTGGATTAAGCCATACGCAGAAATAATGAGTAGCATGCCATCAAGTTGGCTGGCTAGTCTTGATCGATTTCCTGCAAAGAAGTCACTTGTCATCACAAACTTATTTTAATTAATCACGGTGATGTCATGACCCGGTTCGTACCGTTGCTCGATACCGCTGCAAATCTCCCATTTCCAAAGGCCACGTCCGTCCATGTATTTGCTTGTGCAGCCGTCTGAGGTGTCCAGTTTATCCCATCGCTTGATACCCCGACTGCACCGCTTTGACCAACCGCAACAAATTTACCGCTTCCAAAGCCGATGCCGTACCATCTTCCTGGCGATATATTCGTACGCTGAGTCCATGTTATTCCGTCCGGTGAGGTCATAATGCCTCCAGTCGACGGAGCGTTGCTTACGGCTACAAAAAGGTTTTTAGCGTATATTACTTCCGATATACCAACTGTCAAGGCGCTGTTTCGTGAAGTCCAGTTGATACCATCTGGCGAGGTAATGATAAGGTTGTTAGTACCCCCTGTTGCGACAAATAGCCCGTTTCCGTACGTAACGCTATACCAGGCAGCTGTTTGCACACTCGATCGCTGAGTCCATGTGATTCCGTCTGGAGAGGTCATAATCGCGTTATTTATTCCTACTGCAACATACATGCCATTTGCATATGTCACAGACCTCCAGTCATTTGAGCCCACCGGCCCATTTATTCGTGAAGTCCAGTTTATACCGTCGGGTGAGGTTCTTACGACGGAGCCGCCTACTGCGACGAATTGACCGTTTCCATACGTAACAGAATATAGCGTGGCTGTCGTAAACCTATCGGTCCACGTTATCCCATCAGGAGAAGTCATCACGCCGTCGCTACTTGCTACGGCAACAAATAAGCCGTTTCCATAGGTAATTGATTGCCAAGAATCTACAGTAGATGCCGAACGAGCAGTCCAAGTCTCGCCTATTCCTTGAATAGTTTCACCACCGGCACAAGTGCCAAACTTTGGCTGGCCAGACTCAGTTACGAACATCGTTATTGAGGAGTTACGATTACTCGTAGCATCGATACAGTACATTGTACCGTCACCTCCGCCCCACGATAGGGATACATTGGCACTTTTTGAATAATTATCTGGAAGCGCTGTAGGATACGCATTCGAAAAATTTCGCTTACTCTTCATTGCGGAAGCTACGTTTAACATTTCAGAACGAAGCTCACGTTCGGTGATCGATTTCTGCCAATTGTTTATACCAAAAACTGTGAGGCTAGCTAGGATACCAATTATCACAATAACAACAGCAAGTTCGACTATAGTGAAGCCTTTGTTTGTAACTTTTCTTGAGATATTGAGAGTACCCATAGTTCTGTATTTCATTTGGCTCAAGTATACCATGGCGTTCATGCTTACTTGAGGTACTTGTGGATATTCACGGTTATCTTCTGACCGACCACTGCGGTTAATTCTGCCTCCGTAGCCTCTAAAATGCCTTTTAAGCTGCCGAACTTTTTTAGAAGCTTTCTTCGCGTCATAACCCCTACGCCTGGTACATCTTCGAGTGCGCTCGACGTCTGTTTCTTGCGCTTAAGTACGGTATGGTAGCTTATTGCAAACCTGTGCGATTCATCACGAATACGTTGAAAGAGCTTAGTAATATCTGAATACGGACTCTCTGTTTGACCACCCCGAAGATTACGAGAATGAGACCCAGCATTCATCTGGCCAATGTGTAGATTCAACACTATATAACTCTTCTCACTAAACACGCCAACCCCAAGTTGTGGCTCCTGCTGCATAGCTTCTAAAAAACTCGTGTTTATATTTGAGAACTCTTTATGTATCACAATTTCTTCTTCACGTTTGGCGATACTGATAGTCGGTATTTGCACATCTCTAGCTTTCATTGCCTCTATCGCCGCTCCGAGTTGACCCTTCCCTCCATCGATTAATAGAAGATCGGGTATTCCCCATGACGAGATATTCTTTGGGCTGAATCGTCGGAAAATAGTTTCATATATATTACCAGTGTCGTCGTTTTTATCGTTTTTGGTTTTAAATTTACGATATTGCGCCCGGTCGCTCACACCATTTGTGAAAACAACCATACTCGCTACAACCTCGGTCCCTCCCATGTGAGAAATATCGTATCCTTCAATCCGAACTGGGATGCGCGGCAACATGAAAAGCTGCTGGAGATCACTTAGCGCCTTGTCTTTCGATATATCCAAAAATTCCCTGTCGCCAAACATGACTCGGCGCTGTAGTTCCTTCATAGCCTGTAATTTGTTACGAAGTTCTGTGGCTTTTTCAAAATCATGGCTCTTGGCCGACTCCTTCATCGCTGTTTCGAGTTCGCGCATAAGAGCAACTCGATTGCCTTTTACATAACTAATAAGTCTGCGGAGATTCTGCTTGTATAGTTCTGGTCCTTCGCTTTTGCGTGGACTTAGTCCAAGATCTTCATCGAGACGCGATGTCTGCTTACTCGGCTCTTTCGTGTAGTATGGGTAGACTTGTCGGAGGTGTCGTAACGCTTTTTTTACCGCAAATCCGTTATAGAACGGACCAAAATATTCCGCACCATCGTCGCTTGGATTGCGCGTAAAGCATAGGTACGGCCACTCGCTCTTCATATCGATACGAATAAATAGCTGACTTTTATCGTCGCGCAGTAGAATGTTATACCGCGGCATATAACGTTTAACCATTTCGCTCTCGAGGAACAATGCGTCTATCTCGCTCTCGGTCTCAACCCAGTCAGTATCATGAATCTCACGTATCAACGCGAGGGTTTTGATATCAAAATTACGAGAGCTTTGGAAGTACTGCCGCACACGGTTCTTAAGTACAGCCGCCTTGCCGACATAAATAATTTCGCCAGTCGCAGACTTATGAAAATACACCCCGGGCGAGCGTGGTAGTTCCTTCAGCTTAGACTCGAGCGCCTTATTCATCTGTATTTAGTATATTCTAGCCGACAAACCAGCGCACTATGAAGTACGCACCCGTTCCAGCGGCTGCGGTCAGTATCGCACCCCATACCATATCTATCAGCATGGCTTTAGATGTGAAGCCCTTGAATACTGCCAGGTTTGTCATGCCATACGTTGCATACGCCACTAACCCAAATAATGCACCACTCACGGCAGCATATGTCCATGAGTCTTTTTCGAGTGCGGGCGTAACCACGAACCACATCACACCAATGACGTAGAGCACATAGAATGTTCCAGCGGCCAAAGCATTTGGTTTATCGAGCAGCATATTTGGCATCTCGGACTCGTAGAGTTTGCGTGCGCCAAAGCGCAACCAGAGAAAATCGAGTAGGCCAAGTATGCCAGCAGTAGCGAACAACTTGATAAGTAATTCCATTTTTATTCTCTTGCCGCAGCTTCAAGGGCTGCAATATCGAGCTTTTTCATTTCCATCATCGCAGCGAATGCCTTAGGATTATATGCACCGTCCGGTCCGGTCATATGTTGATCGATATTTGCAGGTGTAATCTGCCAGCTAAGACCAAACTGGTCTTTACACCAGCCGCATTGTTCGTTTTCGGGGTTTTTCGAGAGCTTTTCCCAGTAATAGTCAATTTCTTCTTGGTCCTGACAGTCCACCATGAACGAAACGGCTTCGTTGAACTTAAATTCAGGCCCAGCATTGATAGCGACAAAATCTTGCCCTGCAAGCTTGAAGGCTATAGTAAGCACCTCACCCGCCATGTCCTTCTGAAAATCAGCCAGTCCCTCGCTCGGATAGTTGACCGTCGCGGTGATCTCACTTTCCGGAAATACCGATATATAGTAATCCACTGCTTCCTGCGCGTTGCCGTCGAACCACAAGTTGGGGACGATCTTCTGTACGCTTGCCATTATTTTTCTCCCTTCTTTAATTGCTCCGCTCTGAAAATAGACATCCTCGTTATCAGATCCAATGGTAGGTCCTGATCAAGCGGAAATTGTACTGACCCTTTTCCACGTTTGAACTTATTCAGGTCATCCTCGAATTCAGCATGACCATCGGGTGTCGCGTAAAATCCAATGTGATTCTTGCCCGGGCCATAATGCACCATATTCTTGCCACCAATCTGAAATGTCGGAATACCATAATTGATTAACTCGGTAGCGTCTGGAACCGCAAGCTTAATCGCATCTCGTATCTGCTGGAGGCGCTCCCTGATTTCAGGTGGACTGCCCTGAATAAATCTATCCACATCACTCATCGGTTATCCTTTCCATCGAGACGCAACATATCCGACTCGTCCCTGTGAGATCCGCTTGAGCCAACATGCTTATCACTAATTTGAGCTCCGTTTTTGATGACATGAACCAGCGCCATTGCATGCCCATGCCCTAATCCGAATTCCTCTTTGAGCCATGCTACTATCTCGCCCGCCTTAGTCTGGCTGCCGAAGCCTTTTTGCTGGGCTAACTGCATGAATTCTTCCGGCGCTTTACCGGTTTTAGCTTCAATATTATCGAGATATGCCTGAAATGACATCGTATTCCTCCGTATCTGCCCACGCGCGCTCGTACTGTTTAATATATAGCGCAGCATCACGCATACCACTTGGACGCGCCGTCACATAGATAAAACGACCATCTTTCTTTTTATCGATAAGTTCTGCATCACTCAGTACTTTAAGATGCTTAGAGGTAGCTGCCAGACTGATGTCGTATTCAATAGCGATTTGGTTTACCGTCAGTGTGCTACCGCTCGTGCGATCGATAATATCGCGCCTGATTGGATCCGACAGTGCGCTGAAAATTGTGTCGATACGATCTGTATATTCAACCATATAGTTAAACGATACTCTTCCTGTTCGTGGTTTTCAACATTTAGCCTTCTAATACCGCTAAAACGTTACTAGCTGGATCTTCGAACCAGGCGATATCCGGCCCCATGCCTGCCGCCTTACCACGCATAATGCCCCGACCGTCCTGATCGCCTGGCATATTATCGTAGCGTTTCATAACGACGCCGGCCTCTACCAAACTATCGACAGCCGCGTTGATATCATCTACAGGAAAATTCAGTACAGTGAAGGTAGCCGGCTCATGATCCTCCTTTTCGTATATAAAAACCGTGTGTCCATTTTGAAATCGGAGTTCAAGCCCCATACCTTCGTCGTTCACCTGTATGCCGAGCATTTCACCGTAAAAGGTCTTGGCTTCTTCTAGGTCATTCACCGAAAACCCACTGAATGCTGCTGCCGCGTTAAACATTAGTCCCTCCTTGTATTACTTGTACCTCATGTGCGAGTTTCAAAATGGTCGAACCGCTGTCACCTGCAATAACAATAGCCGGATCATCATCCCGGCCGTTGCGCGTTATTATTTTTCCTTTACTTTCAATCTGTGTGCGGTCGTGACGTATTTCACGAACTTCGCCAGTTGCGAGTCCGTTGCCCCATTGCCAACCTACCTGGTCACCAACCTTCATGTCACCTATTATACTCGGATTCCAGCGTACATACGACTTACGTAATGAGATGTGATGTATAGCCACTTTTAGTAAGGATATTGAGCGCAGACCACACTTCATGTGGGATTGGCTGCTCAATTTGATACCCCATTTCGTAGTACACCTTCATGCGCTGCATATCCCCAACCATAATAGCGATTTCTTCAGCAGGATTTTCGACTTTACTGATATATTCGTCCAGAGTAATCGATGACGCCCAACATGATACCTTCACCTGATCAGCGCCGTCCCACTGCTTCATAAATGTCGCGTAATCTCGTCTGAGCATGTACGGCTTATGTACTAATATGATGTTTTTCGCATCAATATCGTGCGCTCTAAGTAGTCGCTGGGTATATACGATATTTTCGCCAGTATTGGTTGATGTGTCTTCAACAAGGATTGCCGCGCTCGGTATGCCTAGCGAGAGAGCCCGGTCGCGCAGTATTTCCGCCTCTGGTTTATCGAACATTCCTTCGGTGATTCTTCCAACATTTCCAGCAAATACAACTAGTGGGGCAATTCCGCTGTGAAAAAGCCGGGCAACATCATCAGACACGGTAAGATCATGGCTCCCAAGCCCAATAATAATATCTGCTTTTTCGGGATCCGTTACGAGGAACATGTAATCCCAAATTACCTGAACAGCGGCAAAATCGTTGTCAGATATTTGCATGAGCATGAGCTCGACACTCTTCGGTGTGGAACAGTAAATCTGGATTTATCTTGCAGCTTTCGCATATGAGGACCAGGTCATTGCAGTTGGCGAATGCGCAGTTTTCAAAATTACTCGTTTTACCACCACAATGCGTACATTCACCGATAGTCTTGGCATGATCGCTAAATTCAACCGTCATGCGATCATCGAAAACACGCAAGCTACCTTCCCATAGCCCATCGTCGCCGTAGGCTTCGCCATACTTTACGATCCCACCATCAATTTGGTAAACGTCCTTAAAGCCACGCTTCTTCATCATGGCAGATATTGCTTCGCAGCGGATGCCTCCCGTGCAGTACGTAATCACTTTTTTGTCTTTGATATCGTCATATTTATCGCTTTCTAGCTCAGCCAAGAAATCACGGGAAGTATTGGTATTTGGCACTACCGCATTCTTAAATCGTCCGATTTTTGCCTCGTGCGCATTACGTCCGTCAAAAAACACCACATCGTCACCGTACTTTTCAATCATTTCGTGTACCGTGTGCGGTTTTATGTGTGTGCCGCCGCCAATCACGCCATTTTCATCAACTTCGATTTCATCATCAGAATTCTGGAAACCAACGAGCTCACGGCGTACCTTTACGCTCATCCGTGGAAAATCATCACGACCACCATCGCTCCACTTGAATACAATG
>DJJF01000039.1:0-146 GCA_002434005.1 Candidatus Saccharibacteria bacterium UBA6575
ACCAACTGAGCTATCGCGGCAAATCCGTTAACCTTGCCAATTTTAACAGAGATAAATTGCTCTGTCGACCCTCTGCGGCATCAAAAACACCCGTCTTATAGGCGAGTGTCATTGAATGGTACTGGGGGTAGGATTCGAACCTACGA
>DJJF01000039.1:342-14013 GCA_002434005.1 Candidatus Saccharibacteria bacterium UBA6575
TTGTGTTTGACCGCTTCACTACCCCAGCATAACTAATTCATGGAGCCGCTTCACGGATTCGAACCGTGGACCTACTGTTTACAAAACAGTTGCTCTAACCAGCTGAGCTAAAGCGGCATCTCGAAATATTGTACTTAACAGAGAGAGAAATTGCAAACCCTAGGTATGAACGTGCCCGGCATGTTTCAGCCGGGCGTATTCGTATATGAAGTTGTATCTGGTTAGAAGTGACTGCCGATGTAGTCCTCGGGTTCCCAGAAAATGTCCCAGGCGGTTTGTCGCTGCCTGAACTCTTCGGCGAGATCCGAGTCGTTGAACAGGTAGGTCCTCATCATGGCATCGTGCCACTCCTGGGCTGTCCAGCCCTCGCGATCCGCTTCCTTGCCGATCTCACGTCGAGCCAGTTCACGCTCTGTCTCCTCATCGAAGCGAAACGTTCCCGCACAATCTTCATCGAGTCGCCGTGCTTCTTCAGCGCGGTCGCTGAGATCTTGCTCACGTTCCTCGAGGAACGCATCGACATCGGCTTGCGCCGTCTGATGTACCTTCATACCACAATCCTTCCGGTGGGCATACGAATAATACTATTATACCAATAAATACAAATAGTGTCAATATTACATAACGACGCGACGTGGCTGCTTGACGCGCTTTGATTGGCCTTCGGGCACGATTAGCTTAGCAGCCTGCTCACGCAGATCTGTGGAGAGCTCTGTTTGCCCTGCTCTATCATATGCATCGGCCAAAATAGTAAGTGTCTGTGGATTCTTTTCAAGCTCAACGGCACGCTCGAGTGCTGTAATCATACGCTTATTATTGCCCAGCTTCTCTTGCACTTTGGCGTATGCGATGTGTCGAGCGGCTAAATCCTCTTCCATGCCAAGAGCTTGTTCGAACGCAAGCGCAGCTTTGTCGTAGGCTTGGGTTTCGTAATATATCAAGCCGACGTTGTGCAGGCTTGATGCGCTTGGCTCCAGGCTTTGTGCGATTTCAAAGCACTCAATTGCATCTTCGTAGGCTTGCTGCTTTGAGTACAGAATTCCTAAACGGTTATATGCTGTAGCGTTGCGCTCATCAACACGCAGAATCGTTAGTAACGCTTTTTCGGCGCGGAGGTATTTTTTATCCCGTAGTGACTCCTGAGCGATATCCCACAGTCTATCAAGCTTGTCGGTGATACGCGATGGAAGCTCAAGCGTTACTTCGCTGATTGTTTGGCGTTGATAGATTGCCCACGCTGCGAATAGAAAAAGGAGTAAAAGTCCTAACATTTCAGGACTTATTGTAACACACCCCTTATAAGATGCAGTTTGACGTTTCCGTTAGAGCGAATTGCTGCAGCAGCCGCGAGCATTGAGTCAATACGCATGACAATCATTCTTTCGGGACGTTGCATGATCGATCGCTTGAGTAACAATATCACCATTTCAATAAGTTGCAGTGCCTGTTGCCTATCGAGTGAGGTTGATGCGATTGTCACAAGACGTTGATAAGGCGTGCCTTCAACTATTTGCCTGGCTTGGCTGACGCGTTCAGATAGCGATTTAAAGTCAGATTGACTTTGAGTAAGCCGTGTAAGCTCGGCTGGAAGGCCCTGGGCTATATACAGTAGTCTTTGCTCATCAATGCCCGTTGTTACTCCCAGACTCTTCAATAATCGCATGCTTTCTAAGTGATCAATAGGCGGCACGCTGAAAATTTGCGTCCTGGAACGGATCGTCGGCAGCAACTTATCTGGAATGTGTGATGTCAAGATAAAGCAGATCGAATCATTCGGCTCTTCCAGCAGTTTAAGTAGGGCGTTTTGTGCAACATGGTTCATCGCATCTGCATCGTCTATAATCACGAAGTTCTTACCTTCGAGCACTGAACGAGTATCAATATAAAGCTCGCGGATTGTTTCTGCAGAAATTGAAGGGAGTGCTGAGCTTCTAGACTCAGGCGAAATCCGCCGTAGAAGCCTGCCATTACTACTCAGCTCACCCGCAAGTGTATTTAGACCAACACCAACTGACCCGGTTAATAAGACAGCATGCGGTAACCTTTTTGTATAAGACTCAAGAAATCGTTTAGTTGCGGGTGCGACACGGATTTTCATGACTAGACCTGGTCGTAAAATGTAGTTGGTATAGCGGATTCGAAAATTCTCCGGTCTCCACCCGGTAATGTCACTTCGAGGCTATGCGCATGAAGATACATGCGATCTGCTGGCTCGGTACCGTACACGATATCTCCCAAGATCGGCGTATGAATATATGCCAAATGTACACGAAGCTGATGCGTTCGGCCAGTTTTTGGCGACAGGCGCACTAACGCATGATCACTAGACTGTTTGATAACTTCCATATAGGTTTCAGCAGTCTTACCTTTTACATCGACCCTGAACGTACTCGGTGCAGATGGGTTCCTGGCGATTGGAAGATCAAGTACGGCTTGCTCCTGTTTTGGAACTCCCGAAGTAACAGCTACGTATTGCTTTTTTACGGTTCGGTTTGAAAACTGCTTAGCAATGTAGCTTGCCGTTTCTTCATTCTTAACACACAAAATCACACCTGATGTCGCACGATCTAAGCGATGAATAATACCTGGGCGATTAGAGTCGTGTTTATACGATGTTCTTGGCCGAACAAATTCTGCCACAGTAAATTCGTCGTTCAATGCGCCTTTGGAATGGGTCAAGACGCCCAAAGGCTTATCAATCACGATTACATTGTCGTCCTCGAATATGACAGGAAGTGATGAGTCGCTATGGTCTATTGCTTGAGGTTCGACTACCTCTACTTTCATATCGTCAGTAACATTGAACTTTGGTGAATCTTGGACAGTGCCGTCGACACGCACACTTCCCGCTTCAATCAGCTTTTTCCAAGTAGAGCGTGACTGGTCGGGCCAGTTTTGGGCTACATAGGCATCTAGTCTCATATTCAGGCCTTTTTACGCAGACCGACAGCTTGCTGTACGTTAAGTAAAGTCGCATTCGCCTGTTCGTTCATACGAACTTCCGATGATTCGAGCTTGTTGAGAACCTCGGACTCATCTACACTGGCTAATCGCATTTGAAATTCCGATAAGAACACCCGCACTTCTTCAGCAACAATCTTTTTAAACTCGCCGTAGCGGCTTTCGCCTTCGAATTGTTTTGCAGTCTCATCGATTGATTTTCCGCGAATAAGCGATGCTATTTCAAGCAAGTTACTTATTCCTGGCTGATTCACACGATCGAACGTTACGTTTGCCTTGTCATCCGTAGTGGCACTCATAATTTTCTTTGCAGCAACATCGGGTTCATCATTTAAGAATATAACGCCCTTACCAAACTCGTCGCTTTTACTCATCTTTTTTGTTGGATCTACGAGGTCCATGATGCGAAGCCCTTGGTCTTTACCAAAGAATTCGTGCTGCTTTTTTACTGGTTCAGGAATAACAAATAGCGCACCAAAGCGAGTGTTCACACGTTCCGCGATGTCACGGGTGAACTCTAAGTGTTGCGTCTGGTCATCGCCCACGGGAACATATTTGGCACCATACAGTAAGATGTCGGCAGCCATAAGCACTGGGTAGTTGAATAAGCCAACACTCACCTCTGACGCCCCAGCAGATTTATCCTTAAACTGCGTCATCCGCTCCATTTGCCCAAAGCCAGTAAAGTTATCAAGAATCCACGTTAGTTCGCTGTGCGCAGGAATAAAGCTTTGTCGGTATAGATTGATATCGTCATTATTTATCGGAAGCCCGGCTGCGACAAACAGCTTCGCGTTTTGCAGAACTTGCTCAAATAGCTGCGAGTGGTCAATCGGCGTCGTGAAGCTATGGAGATCAGGGATGAACATATTGATCTGAAACTCCTCAGACCTTGTTTTCGCCATATCAATCATAGGTAGCATGCCACCGAAATAGTTGCCGAGTGTCAAGTCGTTATTTGCACGGAGACCAGTGAGAATTACAGATTTTGTCATTACTTATAGAGTATACCTTACGGAGTGAATAGAAATAAAATGACCTCTCGCTTAGGAGAGGTTGAGGGTGCCGACCGAAAGCGTATTTCGGTCGGCACCCTGATTGGCCGGGAGGCTCAGAACGGAACGTTCTGGCTCCACTGGCCGATGCCAGGGATCTGCGCCCACAGACTGGCGCCGGTGCTCCCTGCCGGCAGAACCGAGCAGTGCTCGTAGACGCCGTTGACGATGGCGCCGCCGCCGGAAGGCAACGATGCGATCGAGAAGTTGGCGTTACCGCCGCTCACGCGCCACATCCGAACGGCGGTGCGACCGCTGTTCGTACCCATCTGGTAGCCGATCCTTCCGCCAGACCCCTGGAGGTTGAACACGATGTTGGAGGCGTAGGTCTTCCCGCCGCAGCTGAAGCCTGCCTTCTTGGCAGCGCGGTGCTCGGTCGGCTTGACGATCGCCTGCTTGACGTGCGGCTCCGCCGTGCTGGCCGGAGCCAACGACGGAGTGCCGAGCACGGCGGCGAGGCCAGCGATGATGACACCGAGTGCTACTGCAAACTTACGCATGTGCATGCGTTTCCCTCTCATCGAAAGGCCCTCACGTGGATGCGAGGACTCTACATACTATTATAGCACATTATTGCTTTAAAATAAAGTGGTTCGAGATGTATTATTTCGTTAGTATCTGAGTAATTTCTTGTACAACTGCGTCTTTCATAATGCCTACGATATTATGCCCACCCTTTTTAACAACTATATGACGCATCGACCCCTTCTTATTTGCGAGCGTGCTCAGGTTTTTGTTCACAATTAGCGGATCGCGACTTCCACTTATAACCGTAATCGGCGCGTTAATATCTTCGATGTGATCAATAGTTGATTGGTTAATGATGCAGGCTTCAAGGGCTGCTAAAAAGCTATCGACATTCAGACCGTTTGGAACCTTCGCTCCGGTGCGCTTCACGTAGTATTTACGCGCAAGTTTAAGAGCACGTTCGGTTCCTCCAGGATTTCTGTATAAAATCTTGTATATGCCGCGTAGAACGTCTTCCTTTTGTGTGGCAACCACTTTGCCACGCGATGGTTTGTAGATAGGCGGACTGATAAGAATCAGTGAAGATACATACAGCGGAAATCGTCGAGCAAGCTCAACACTGACAAGAGCACCGAGAGAGTGACCAATAATGACGGATTTGAATGGTACCCTATGAAGTAATAGTGTGGTTAGTATACTATTTGCCTGAGTATGCGCATCGTATTTGACCCAACCAGGATCGGGTGAAGAACCAAATCCCAATAAGTCGATCGCTATAACTCGAACATCATCTGGTAATGTACCGGCCACGTCATACCACATTCTCGTTGAACTTCCGATGCCGTGTAGCATGACCAAAGTATGTCGAGGATTCTTCGGGTTTCGAAGCACTTCAAAATGAAGTGCATACGGCGCGCGGAGTCGTCGATGTAAAATCTCATCAAGCATTGCTTTTATTCTCTCATACAAAAATACACCCTGCAGGCAGAGTGTATTTTGAGTGCGATTTGAAACGGTTAACGCTTCGAGAATTGTTCGCGCTTACGAGCTGAACGAAGGCCGTACTTCTTTCGTTCCTTCTCGCGTGGGTCACGCTTTAGGAACTCAGCCTTCTTCAGTGTTGTACGAAGATCGGCATGGTCAACGGTCAGGGCTTTAGCGATCGCAAGCTTAATAGCGTCGACTTGGCCTGCAAGGCCGCCACCGCTTACGCGAATGGTTACATCAAAGTCTTTTTGCTTATTAACTAGTGCTAACGGATCAGTTACCTCGGCAAGCATAGTGCTGTTACCACTCAGGTACTCAGCTGCTGGCTTGTCGTTGATCGTAACATTACCTTTGCCCTTATACAGCCGTGCGCGAGCGGTTGCTGCTTTTCGTCGGCCAAGTCCGTAGGCGTATTTTGAATCAGCCATATTACTTTACCTCAACTTTCTCTGGAGTCTGAGCGGTGTGTGCGTGCTCAGCACCAGGAAATACCTTGAGGCGCTGCATACGGTCTGCACTCAGTTTGTTTTTAGGAAGCATACCCTTCACGGCGTTTTCAATAATACGCTCAGGGAACTTTTCGCGAACTTCGCGTAGAGTTGCATCCTTAATCCCACCTGGGAATCCACTGTGGCGGTAATAAATCTTACCTTCCTCTTTGTTGCCAGTAACTACTGTTTCTGCAGCATTGATTACGACAACGTAGTCACCCCCATCAATGTGTGGAGTGTAGGTAGGCTTGTACTTACCAATCAAGTGTTTCGCAATAACCGTACTTAGGCGCCCAAGTGGAGCGTCTTTCGCATCGATCAATACCCAGCGGCGGGTTACTTCGGTAGGTTTTTGTGAGTAAGTCTTCATTACTTGCTCTCCTTTGGTGCATCTTTCAGCTCATCGACAAATGCGATCGTAGCCATTTCTGCGCCGTCACCAAGTCGTACGCGTGTTCGCTTTACGCGAACATGGCCAGATGTGCGGCCACCAAGCTGTGGAGCGATTTCGTCTACCAACTTGAAAGCTGCTGCCTGAGTACTCAGACCAGCAATGACCATACGGCGATTTGCCAGGTCACCACGTTTTGCTTTGGTGATTAATTTTTCAATGTAGCGAACGAGTTCTTTGGCTTTTGGAAGCGTCGTTTCGATCTTACCGTGCTCAACCAGACTTGTCGCCAAGCCTTTCATGAGTGCGCGGCGTTGATCGCGTTCGCGGCCAAACTTTCGTCCTTTATATCCGTGTCGATGCATAGACTATAACTCCAGCTCCGCGAGCTTGTCCTTTACCTCGTCGAGTGCCTTAGAACCAAAGCCCTTTAGCTCACGAAGATCTTGCTCGGTAAGTGTTACTAAGTCGTGGACAGTTCGGATATCGTTGTTAACCAGTGCGTTCGCCGTACGAGCGCTGAGATTCAGCTCTTCGATAGAAGTATTGAGCTCATTGGCTTCATCTTCGCTTCCTTGACCAAGTGCTGGTGCAGCTTCAACAGTAGTGCTGCCTGCAAGCGCGGTGTACTGGTTTACCAAAATAGCAGCTGCTTCTTCAAATGCTTCTTTTGGAGTGACCGTACCGTCGGTGTCTACAGTCAGGCGCAGCTTATCAAGATTAGTCTCTTGACCTACACGAGTAGGGTCAACTTTGTAACGTACACGAAGAACTGGGCTAAAGACAGCATCGAGGGCGATCATATCGCTGTGAACACGTGCACTTGAAGACTCTTCGATAGTTCGGTATCCACGACCAGCTTCGACTACAAGGTCGATAACGATCGACTTCTTTGGGTCGTCGATAGTTGCGATTACTTGGTCCGGGTTAGCGATTTCAACATCAGCAGTTAGCTTGATGTCGCTAGCTGTAATTGGACCAGCACCCTTCTTTTCGAGACGTAGTTCAACAGGCTCGTCACCGTGAACCAGTACCTTGACGTTCTTAAGGTTCAGCATGATGTCTACGACATCTTCTTTAATACCTGGAACAGTGGTAAATTCATGTGTTGCACCTTCAATACGGAATGCAACGATTGCCCCACCGCGAATGCTTGAAAGCAGAACACGGCGGATGCTGTTACCGAGCGTATTGCCGTAACCAGCGTGGAGTGGTTCGATATCGAACGTCGCGCTGACAGAAGAGTGCTCATCGATACCAGCCAGTGCAGGATTTGAGATAGCTTTTGACATAGTTGTTCTCCTATTATTAGCGCGAGTAGTACTCGACGATTAATTGTTCATTGATATCAGCCTCAGCCTCTTCGCGCTTCGGCAGTCCGGTAATTTCAATCTTCAGCTTCTTCGTGTCGCTCTTCATCCAGCTTAGTGGTCCCTGGATAGAGTTCGCTACAACATCATCGATTGCCGTAAAGTAGCCACTCTTAGCGCTCTTTGGGCGAACCGTAATGACGTCGCCAGCCTTGACACGAATTGAAGGAATATCGACGCGGCGGCCGTTCAGCTCAAAGTGACCGTGGCCAACTAGCTGACGAGCTGCGCGGCGGCTGGTCGCAAGTCCTGAACGATATACTGCATTGTCGAGACGAAGTTCGAGTAGTTGCAGTAGGTTTTCGCCGGAAAGACCTTCACGTCGAGAAGCCTCTTTCATGAGCTTCGCGAATTGCTTTTCAAGCAAACCGTACAAACGACGAACCTTCTGCTTTTCACGCAGCTGGATCTGGTACAGGCTTGGCTTAGATTGGCGGCCACCTGAATGCTGACCTGGAATTCCAGGCTTCTTTAAAAGGATCTTGTGAGCCTTCGGGTGAAGGGCGTAACCTTCACGGCGCGATTGCTTCACGATAGGTGATGTATCTCGTGCCATATACTAGACCCTTCGTGCCTTTCGTGGACGTGGGCCACCATGTGGAACACCAGTGACGTCCTTAATGCTATCTACTTGAATGTCGTATGAACCGAGTGCGCGAATTGCAGCATCGCGGCCTAGACCGACACCTTTTACGAATACATCGACTGCTTTCATGCCGTGGAGACTCTGAACGAGTTCAGCAGCTTTTTCAGCTGCCACCTGAGAAGCGTACGCGGTACCCTTTTTAGAGCCACGGAATCCACAGGCACCAGCACTTGAAGCACATAGTACTGCGCCCTTCTTGTCAGTGAATGTGATGATCGTGTTGTTAAATGATGCCTGAACGTGCATCTGACCAGCAGGAACGCTACGGCGTTGTTTCTTGCGCGCACCGGTAGCTGGCTTAGTAGTTGATTCTGCCATCTATCTCGTTCCTTTCTACGTCTTAGACGCTGCCTTCTTTTGCGTTCCACCAACGGCGATTGCCTTACCCTTACGAGTTCGTGCGTTCGTTCGAGTACGCTGACCGTTTACCGGTAAACCAGCCTTGTGGCGAAGTCCGCGGTACGCGTTGACATCTTTTAGTCGCTTAATATTATTTGTTACGAGACGTTGGAGATCACCTTCGGTCATATAATCTTGGTCGATTATACTTCGAAGCTTCTGTTCTTCAGCCTCGGTGAGATCTTTCACCCGAGTGGTCGGCTCAATCTTTGCCGCCGCAAGGATGTCTCGTGAGTGCTTGGGGCCGATGCCGTAAATATACGTCAGCGCCACGTGCACTTGCTTCTCAGAAGGGATGGTTACCCCAGAGATTCGAGCCATGCTTAACCCTGCCTTTGCTTATTCTTAGGTTTCTTCTTGTTGATAACACGAAGTCGGCCCTTACGGCGGACTAATTGGTCATCTGGACTGATTTTTTTAACGCTCGCACGAACTTTCATGAGCTACCAGAAAAATCCTTTCCTAAGTTAATGATTAATATTTCAAACTACGCAGCGTGTGCTGGTCGTTCGTCTCGCAGGCGGAAGCTGATTCGTCCCTTCGTAAGGTCGTAAGGGGTCATCTCAACTTCTACCTTATCGCCTGGCACTAAGCGGATGTAGTGCTTTCGCATCTTGCCGCTAATGTGAGCGATAATACTATGGCCATTCTCAAGTTCTACCTTGAATTGGGTATTAGGCAGTGCTTCCACCACCGTTCCCTGCATCTTGATAACTTCCTTTTGACCAGCCATAAATACTGATTATGAATTATACGCTATTAAGGGGTGGAAGTAAAGCATTTTATAAGAGTATTTCACTCGGCTACCCGCCGCTGAAACAGAAATCTAATACGTTCATTATATATTTCTCAGGCTACGCGTCAAGTAAGCAAATATTGACTTTATTAGATAAGAATGCTATAATTTAGTTATAGTCCTTACTGGGCTTGTCCCGATAGAAAGGTGCAAAACTGTGTTGATCGACCTGAACGGTCTCAAGAAGAAGACCCCCGATGAGGTTGCCGCGATGAACCGCGAAGACCTCAAGCAGACGATCGAAGACCTCCGGCACATCCCGAGCGTTCAGCGCCACCTGCCGGGCGTCAAGCAGTTCGATGTCTACACGCTGAAGCCCAAGTCGCACAGCGAGCTGGTCCAGATCGTGCTGGACATCAGGGAAGCAGCCGCCTAGGCGTCTCCCACCACCTGCCGCCGGCAGGATGAAAAGGTCGTTCGAAGGATATATCTTTCGACACTTGAGCCTTCATCCTTCGGCGGCCTTTCATTTGTCTAGAAAAAGTAAATCGGGCGGGGCGCATGTTCAGCGCCCCGCCCTTGTTGCTCTAGAAATTAGCTTCCCAACCATGCTGGACCGGCGGGTGAGACTTTGACGGGTATGCGTGTGTGGCTCTAGAGCTGCCTGAGCACGCGTCACATTTCTTCACGAGGTCATCCATTCAACCATCCGGCTTCGCTACACAAACTGCATATGTAGCGGTGATAGAGAACTCTTCGGGTTACTTCCAGCTTAGCAACCCATATCGCTATCACATACCTTCAGTTGCCAGCGCTCCTATCGAACCTCTGCTCGTTGTACCTGCTGGACTTCCGGCTATCAACTTTGTGGATCCGCCGTTCGTCATAGACTACTCTTCGTTCGCCATTCTAAATCTGGCAGTGTCCTTACCTTGAGGACTGGATCCACCGGCTAGCTTAGGGCCCATGCACTGCGTTCGTATCATCTACTCTTCATTCGTGCGGGACTTCGGTGGCGGCGGCGTGTTCGGTGCCTCTTGCCCATTCCGCGTTCCTCTCAAGTACTGAGGCTACGCACAATATACTATAACACTATCTCTTAAGTGTCGCCCGAACAAGCACACGACGATCGAATACCTTTTGCTTTGGAATCCATTTACCGCTACACGTAATTAAGCTAAGTCCTTCTTTCGATGGATCGACAGAATACATCATTTCTTTCATGCCCGTTTTGTTCACCCAATCAAGCGGCATGTCCCGCACGTCGTGTACCTCGTAGGTGAACTTTTTTCCGTCACCGCGCTCAATAGATATCTCATCACCTTGCTTCAGAGTATTCAGCCGCGCAAATATACCGTCTTTTGTAACGCCGCCATTATGTCCATTTATTACAATCGCGCCAACTCCAGAGCCAGGCTTTGCACTTTTTGAATACCAACCCGTGTCGTTAATGTTTTTCGGTGTATCGAGCATATTATTAGGCGTTACGCCGACTTGGAGCACACGAGACTCATACAGGCCGATCGTAGGTATTCGTATGAATCGTGGGTTCGTTGGCTCAACTGTATATGCATTTACTTGCTGCTTTGAGATTTTTTCTTCGCTCAAGGAATCGTCGGCCGCTGCAACTGGCAACGGTAGTGGCGAAAGCTCACCCGTGTTATACCACCTGACGCCGTAATATATGTACACGATAATTGCAGCGGTTAAAAAGAATAAGAACGTCCACCTGGCAATATGCAGGTTGCGCTTCCTAGCAATATGTAATCCGGACATGTTTATTTCCCCTCGTTTGACCCTAGATTACCATAAGAACAATGCGCCGGCAACCCGACGCATTCGCATACGTTCATGAAGCTATATGACTATTTGTAGTCGTCGTACGTGACCATGAGGGCACGTGAATTGACTTGTCGCAGTGATTCAAGCGCCACAGATACAACAATCAGAATTCCTGTTCCGCCTACAGCCAAATTGCTGTTCTGAACACCTGCAAACTGATACAGGAGATATTCAGCCGCGAATGGCAGCACGGCGATAAAACCTAGTACAAGTGATCCGAATAGGATTAGTCGATTCATAGTCATAGATAGATACTTCTCGGTCTGCTCACCTGGGCGAACTCCTTCGATGAAGCCGCCTTGCTTCTGAAGGTTCTCGGCGATCTCGCTCGAGTTGAACACGATACCCGTATAGAAGTATGTAAACGCAATAACCAGCAGGAAGTACAACGACGGGTAGATAAACGCCTGTAGAGTTTGGCCGGTAAATTCACCAGGATTTGGTGTTTGGAACCACGTCACAAGGTTAGTACCCACTTCGACAAAGTCAGCATTACCAGTTGCTTTCAGAACCTGGCCGATAAAGGCCGGAAGGCTCAGGAATGCCACCGCGAAGATGACGGGGATTACACCAGCGGCAATAAGCTTCATTGGTAGGATGCTTTTTACGCCACCGTAGCTAGAGTTACCCTGCACGCGCTTTGCATAGTTTATCGTAACAACTCGCTGCGCTTCATTGATTTTAACGAGCAGATACAGCACCATGAGCGACGCAAATGCAATGGCGAGTGTGACCCAGAATGCCAATGGGTTGATCGGCAAAGTAAACCAGTTGAACACATGGAAACTACCGCTTGATGTGTCAAACAGCGATGATCCAACGGTCTGCAAGGTTGCAGGAAGTTGGCTCACGATACCCGCAAAGATCAAGAGGGATAGACCGTTACCCACGCCTTGTTCGGTCATGATCTCGCCGAGCCACATCAGAAGCATCGAGCCAGCAGTCATTGCACCGACAGCTACGATCCATTCAATTAACGTGGTGTCCCCAAGACCACTTGTGGTGTTACCAGCAAGCACCGACTGCCTGAGGATATAGATAAACGCAATTGATTGAATGACCGCGAGAGGCAGACTCACGATACGAGTCCACTGCTGAATCTTACGACGGCCCGACTCACCATCCTTATGTAGCTCTTCAAGCTTTGGAATGGCCTTAGTGAGAAGCTGTGTGATGATACTGGCTGTAATGAACGGGCTTAGGCCCACCAGTACGATTGAGAAGCTAGCCAGTGCACCACCTGATAGGAGATTCAGGAAACCACCGAAGTCCGAGCCAGATACCACGCTATTGATGACTTCTTTAAGTTCAGTAGGTTCTGCAAGCGGCACAGGAATGTGTGCGAGCAGCCTATATACAACTACAAGACCTAATACAATTAATAGACGTTTGCGCATATCGCCGTTCTTGAACGACTTGAGAATAGTTTTCCAATTCATAAACTGATTCGATTATACTACAAACGCTATACATAGTACCTGTTTGTAATTATTGAAAAATATTGTTATAGTTCTTTCGTCCTAATCGAGTGATCGGAGAGACGCACATGAACAGAATGTTCGCAGTACTCAGCGGACCCGGTGTCGACAGCATCGAAGAAACGAAGCAGGCTTCATTCACGGTGAGCAACCAGGATCAACGCAGCACCGAGAGCAGCGTGGTCTACGGCGAGGTTGCAGACGTCACATGGCGAGACGCATACACGGTTGATTTCCACCTGAAGAACGAACAAGGTGAGCGCATCGCCTGGATCAACAACTACGACCCAGGCCGTCAAGCTGGCGGGTTCGGTGAGCGCATCTGACACGAACGGACGGGACATGTCCGCTCCACGAAAAAGAGTCCGCTCTTTCTTCAGGAGCGGACTCTTTCAATTTCAGACACTATTATTTGTCTGCTTTTTCTGCCTCTTTTTGACTCTTTGGCAATGGAGTTGCGGTTTTAGTAAATGTACCGCCAGCTTTTGTAATTGCTTCTTGCACACTCTTTGATGCACCTTGCACGTTCAGGGTAACTTTCTCGGTCAGCTCACCTCGGGCGATTACCTTCACTGTATGGAAAGGTGTTGCAATCAAACCTGCTTCGAATAGGATCATGTTGTCGACGGTCTTACCCTTGAATGCGTTAAGATGATCCATATATACAACCTGGGCAGGTGTACGAAGACTCTTAAACCCACGGTTTTTAGGAATGGCCTGAACCAGTGATAATTGTCCACCGGTGAAGCTTGAAGCAAGCTTCTTACCAGTACGTGCGCCCTGTCCCTTAGTACCACGACCAGCCGTTTTACCCTGACCAGCAGAGATACCACGACCGACGCGCTTG
>DJJF01000039.1:14160-14436 GCA_002434005.1 Candidatus Saccharibacteria bacterium UBA6575
ACCACGACCGACGCGCTTGCGGTTCTTGTTAGCGCTAGCGTTGAGTTCGTTGTACTTCATTACGCTTCCTCGCTTTCCTTCTTAGAAGCTGCTTTCTTGGCAGTCTTCTTAGGAGCGTTCAGCCATTCTTCCTTAGGAACCTGGCTCTTGAGTGCTTCGATTGTCGCGTAGGCAATGTTCACCTTGTTGGTTGAACCGAGGCTCTTAGAAAGCAGGTTAGTAATTCCGGTTACACCGATAACCTGACGGACAACACCCCCGGCAATAATACCGGTA
>DJJF01000039.1:14649-14974 GCA_002434005.1 Candidatus Saccharibacteria bacterium UBA6575
AATACCGGTACCAGGTGCAGCAGGTTTGATCATAACGCGGGCACCAGACAATTTAACTTCAGCGTCATGTGGAATGGTACTGTTCACAACTGGAATTGTTACCATGCTCTTCTTCGCAACATCGGTTGCTTTCGCAATAGCTGCCTGTACGTCTGCACCCTTGGCAACACCTACACCGACCTTAGTCTTACGGTCACCAACGACCACAAGTGCCTTGAATCGGAAACGGCGTCCACCTTTTACTACACGTGCGACACGGTCGATGTTGATGACGGTCTCTTCAAATTGCTTCGGTTCCTCTACACGAGGGGTTCGTCGGTCATCC
>DJJF01000039.1:15170-15308 GCA_002434005.1 Candidatus Saccharibacteria bacterium UBA6575
CGAGGGGTTCGTCGGTCATCCCGACGGCCACCACGTTGTCCCTGACGCCCACCTTGTGCAGGAGCGTCTGAACGTGGGGTAGTAGCTGCAGTTTGTTCTGCCATACTAGAATTCCAGTCCTTCCTTACGGGCCGCATC
>DJJF01000001.1:0-31324 GCA_002434005.1 Candidatus Saccharibacteria bacterium UBA6575
GTGTTCGCTTATCCGTACTAGAGAGATTACCTGCAATAACCGTACCTTTACCGCTTATATCTTCTACAGTTCGGACTTGATGCAGCTTCTCGCTATCAATCATAAACGGAGAGTGCGTCGTATATAGAATCTGATGTTCCAAAGAGAGGTCGGCAATATAATGCAGGAAATCGGCTTGCGCAAGACCGTGAAGACTCAGTCCTGGCTCGTCCAGCAAAAGAATAAGGTCTCTATTCGTGCCAATGCGATTCTTGACGCTGTTAAACCATACGATGAAGCTAAAGAACCATACGAAGCCTTTGCTTCGTTGGTCAAACGGAACAGTCACACCATGGTCTATATTCTCTACACGAATGTAAAGGTTTACTCCGGTATTATACGGGGCTTCTTCATTCGGGTCCGCTTTCACGTCGAACACTACTTTTAGTTGACTGTTTTGTGTCCAGTATTTGAAGACTTTTTTGCTAATATCCAGCGATACCGCTTCAAGCTCGGCTCGTATTTCTTCATAGCTATCAGGATTTTGCAATTCGTCCGTACTGATATTTGCCATTTCTAGTAAGCCGAGCGCAGTCCTAAGGCCACTATCCGTGGTGCCGTTGTCTTTAGCACTTTTTAACTGCGAGATATTAATTTTACCAGGCAGGATGTTGTAGTCGCTAAAATATAAAAATTTCGGGACATTGCCGTTGATATAGTGGCGGTATATATAGTTTCCGAGACGTGTATCCGACCAAGTGTCGTTACTGACTTTGTATTTTGTCTTGAGTTCAGTGAAGAAAGTTTCATCGTCACCAGTCAATGTTTCGCCTTCTAATATCGAAATAATTTCATGAATTGCTGTCGCTTTACTTATCTTTGAGCGAACGCCTTCGCTTACGTCCGATTCCGCGATTAGCCTTGTAGTGAAGGCTTTTTCTTTAACTGGGACTACCACGGTTGAGGAGTTATCAATGTGATGAGTCACCTTATAGATGTTTCCACTTAAAACGTCGGTACCAAGTTCACCTTCGATTGCAGAGACTTCTTCGGGGTCTAATTCGTATGAAAGTACGGCGACCACTGATGACTTTTTTTGGTCGGCGCGTCGCTTGTAGGTCAGCCAGTCCTTACGGGGATAATCAAAGACTTGGTTGTACTCATCATCATCCAAGACCGATTCGGCTTTATATAATGACTCCAAAAAGGCGGACTTACCTGCTTCGTTAACGCCAACCATCACAGTTACATTTTTATCAATCTCAACAGGGGTGCTGTCTTCAATAGATTTATATTTTGTCACATGTGCCTGTGTTAATTTCATACTTCTCCTATCCCTCAAAAGTGCTTTTATTCTTTACTACCTAGAATACTCTTTTACATAAGCATTGACAATAGCATGATTGGTGTTATTAAATGCTTATGCTTTAATTTTCTCGTAAATCTTCACCATTGCCAGTGTGTCTAACTTGCAATACGCAAGTAAATCGGCAAAAACTTGGTCAGCGTTGCTCGTGTTTTCACTAGTAACTATTTCATACCATCGTACAGAAGCAATATCCCCCTTGCCGATTGCTAGGTCTTTGTAGGATAGTTCAGGAACGAGCACAGGAAGGACGTATTTAATTGAGCATTTACCCAAAAAACCAGGGTGTACATAATAATTTTTTGCAAAGACATCCATTAAGTCGTATATACGAGCGTTGAGCGACTCGTAAAAACTAGCATACTCCGGAAATAGCTCAGCGAGCTCTTTGTTGCGGTCACGCTCAAACACTTTATTCCAAACAATCACCGAGCCTGTATCACCAATATCTTCTCGCATCTGGGCAGCAAGAGCTTCTAGTGCAGTCGAACTCGCCTCTCGCGATAGATGTTCGGTGTGGCGTAGCTCACTGTCTGGCGTGTCTAGAATGTGTAAAGAATATTGAAACACCATTTGCTGATGGGGGTGTACACCGTCTACTAGTGGTATAGCAGGATTTACTGATTCGTAATCTAGAAAATACAGCGGAAACTCAAGCTCCGATAGCGACCTCTCAACTGCTACTTGGTCGATATGTGGAGCTCCTCGTTTTTCAATATTTACTTGCGCTTGTTGATTAGCTGTCAGCGAGAAGTCATCCGGAATATCTTTAATATTGAATATGTCTAAATCAACAAGTTCAGCGAGCTTCCTGCCCTGCATACGCGAAACATCGTACACTGAATATTCAGGAATATCAGAGTTGAAGTGCGCAAACGCTGGGCAATGCTTACCTCGCGATAGGGAGCGACAAGGACAAGCAGTAGGTTCGTCGGGCTGAATCATCTTTTCGAGAGCAAGCATCACTTGGTCTTTCACTTCGGGCATTATGGCTGCCACCTTATCTGATACGTCCTCGGTAACAAAAAATGATTGCGGGTCGATATGCCCATTATGCCGTACACATTCCCTATTCAGGTGAATAACCCTCGTTTCATTAATTGTGTAGCCAGCCGTTTCAAATGCTAATTTTTGAAATGCCATGTCGGGGATGTGCTCAGGCTTGACTCTGCTCGATGATTTTACTTCATATAAAATCCAGCCATCTCCCTCACGCTCAATTACGTCGGCCATTGCCAGTAATCCGTTCTCCGTAATAACAGTCGCTTGAAATAACGTGGACGCACCGTCCGCTATCATCTGCTCGGTGTTGCTAACTGCTTGGGTGTTATAACCTTGTACTAATACACCCTCCGGGAAGAGTTGGCGAGCGATAAGTTCAATTTGATTACCTTGCTCGAACTTATTTTCTCGCACTTCTGCTGGTGAATCTTCTGGTACTAATTCTGGTTTGTTTTTCCAAAGCCAGAAATAGCTCGGACATATGCGAAATTTTAAAAAGTCTGATTTAGACAAGTACATGGCTAGTCCTCTTTAGATTTATTATTCGCTTTTGTATCGCTGATTCGCCAGCCCATTAGATTTAGGGATGGCTTTAGATACTTCACGAGATTATCAGTTGCTTCTTTTCGAATGTCTTCCGGCACTTCCTTGCTGAATAACGAAAAAGACCTTTCCATATACGCATCAAGCGGCCAGTTTGTTCCATGAAAATCTGCTCGACCATAGAGTAGGCCGTAAAGACCGATTATTTCAGCAAATTCGTTTAATGCTTCGGTTATTTTTTGTGATTCAATTTTCGACTTATCACGCCTTGTGGTCGTATTGAAGGTGAAGCCTCCTAAACCCTCTTTGCTCTCGATAATTTCATATTTTTCAGGTTGATTATCCTTGTGGAATTTTAGTGCCTCGTAGTCTTTGACGAGCATCTTGGGGTAATTCTTGTCGTTAAATTTTCGAGCTTTCGCAACAAGCTCATTGACTGATTGCTCTATTTTTTTCGAATGTTTATCAATGAAATCATTACCACTTAGACCTTCTTCGGCTTTTCGACTCGCCATAAACTCGGCATTGAGTAAATGTGGAATAATAGTAGCTCCATTATCCTTTGAGAACTTGAAATAGTTGATAAAATTTTCGGGCTTCAAAGATAGTAGGTCTTTAACGAATTTTCCACCTGCTCCTTTTTCCTTTACGTTCAACAGGAGTCGCAGGTCAATCATCAGACCAAGCTCATGGTTTTTGATTATTGGGTATAAGAAACCAGCGTTGTCTTCATCGTAATCGCCATATGCAATGCTGACGACATTACCATTTTCGTCTTTAGTCTCTTTTTTGCTGTGGCGTTTTTTCGAGCATTCAATAACAACACGAATCAAGACCTCTCGCTGGGCGATGCTTTCAATGACTCTTCGAAAATCGTGCTTGAGGTAGGTTCGGCTTTTGTCTTCACCGAAAAACTCTTCGTTAATAACGATAACTTTTCGAAAAGTCTCTTTCTGAGACACCGTTAACTTGCCTCAATTATGGTTATTTCTTCATCGGATAGTCCATAGAGTTCATAAATAAGTTGGTCAATTTCGTCGTCGTTTTTTTGAATTTCTTTATCAAGCTCTAATAAGTCGGCCCGGTATTTCTCGAATAATTCTATCAATTCATCTTTCTGCTGGAGAGATAGTTTAATCTTTAATGACTTCACAAATACATTAAAGTCATCGAGCCACCATTTTCCAATGCGAGTCGGTATCTTATCGATTCCGCCGTTACTTGCAAGTAACTGCTTGAACCTTGCATTCAATACACTGGATTTTAATTTTGCACTTGTTAAAGAGGCTTGTATATTAGCGATTCGTATTTGAGTAGCTGTATCGGCATCCACATAAGGTATCGCCTCGAAGAAGCTAGTGGGATATTTGAGTGAACCTTGAGGTATCCTTACGGAGTAAAAAGTTTTAAGATGATACCAGTTTATAAGCTTTGAATTTATAACAGCTAACATGTAGCCGATATTTTGGTCGTCATTAGGTATTACTGAATGTACTGCAACAAGCAACCCTGAACCTCTGCTATCAATGACACCCGCTACCCGTTGCGACACACCTCTCACAATAATTTTTGGAGACAGTTTGAATAAATCTACGGTATTTTGACTGAGATACTGTAAATCAAGTTTTATAGATGGCTGACTGTATTTATCTTTATACAAATCAACCACATCTGTCTCCCATGCGTCTTCGTAACGGCGAAGATTTCCATTCGTGTACATAGGAACGCTATTTTCCCTTACGCCCTGAAAAATAATGTCTTTCATTTTCCAATATTCAAAACCCATAACGCCTGTCCGTATTTTAGAGTATGACTTTAAGGGTGAATTGATATCTAGCTTTTTGACCAAGGCAGAGGTTAAATTGTTCTGCTCGATTTGAATTTTTCCTGAATCATCGTAGAGACTATCAATCTCAGTACGGATATCGCCTAGCTTTACTATGGCCTTACCCTGTTTGTCACCTTTAATCAAATTGATGATTATTGTGGATATGAGGGCGTCCTGAAAAACTTTTTCATCTTTGACATCCCATATTTCGAATATATTTACATTCTTTTTTAAATAATCCCTTATATTTTTGCCGTAACCCGCTCCAAAAAATTTATTCGGACAAATTATGCTCATACGCCCATTATCAGATATAAGCTCCAGACCTTTTTCTATAAAGGCAACATAGAGGTCGGCACCCCTTGAATACTTGTAGTTTTTCTTTAAGAACCCTCTCGTAGCTTCATCTTGCCCACGTACACTAACGTATGGAGGATTTCCTACTACTACATCAAATCCTCCGTCTTTGAATACATTAACGAATTGCTCGTACCAATTAAATGCCTTGTCTCCCGCAATATTTGGGTCGTCAATAAGACTGTTTCCGCACTTAATATTGTTGTCGAGAGTAGTAAGTTTTTTACCCTTCTGGGCAGTCTTGAGCCATAGTGAGAGCTTTGTAATTTCTACTGATTCTTCGTTAAGGTCTACGCCGTAAATATTATTACGCAAAATATCGCGCACATACTCGTCTGATGAGAATAATGACATGCCAAGAATATCGCCGACACGCTTGTTTTCTGCGAGCAGATAATCAAAGACATAAACAAGAAACGCACCAGAGCCACAAGCTGGGTCAACCACTTTAACGTTTTGTAGGAAGTCTTGGTATTTCGTGTATGCCTGTCGTTCTCGCTTTTCGTAGGTTTTATCTAAAATATCGCCTTTTAGTCCAAACTCTGCTTTGAATTTTTCTTCATGGTCGCGGAGGTATGCTCCTAGAGAGCTATCGACAATATAACGGACGATATAGTCGGGAGTGTAGAAAATTCCATCCTTTTTACGTCGGCTTTGTTGAAGGGTCTCAAGACTCTGACTTTCATTAACTTTGTTCTTGATTTCTTCAAGGTCGCTAATGGACTGCTCGAAGATATGACCAAGAATATTCACACTGAGGTCTTCGGCATAGTTGTAAGTACCAAGCTCCACAACTTTACGAAGTGGCTCGTCACTAATACGGAGGTTATTTAATACTTCATCGTGCCTGAATAGCCCACCGTTATAGCCATTGGGAATCTCTAATTTATCACTACCTACATCAATCGCTTCGAAAAATCCTTTAAGTGTACTCCACAAACTACCACCAAATACGGAGCTGTCAGCCGCCTTGATGACTCGTTGTAGCGTATTGTCAGGCAGAAGTCCGCGGTCTTCGGCAAAAGCTGCGAACACAACTCGGTCAATTATTTTTTGAGCTTTCTGAATGCCCGTCTCGATATCTGTTTTGACATGGTCGTTTTGCGAATAGATGTCGCGAAGGAGGTTGAGGCGAGCTTCTTTATAGACTTTGTAAAACTTCTTACCTATATTTTCCTGCTCGATACGAATGTCGCTAAGTAGTGTCTCTGTTTTGCTCGCACCCTTAGCGGTTGTCAAGCTGTCTTTTTTAAGAAGAGCGAACCACGTTTTGAACAAGACATAGTTATCTTCTGGGTTAACTAAATCATCTAACGTCCAAACTTCGTAATCGAGTAAATTATCGTGATAAAGCCGAAATTCCCAAAAATTGCTAACAATTACGAAGGGTACTGATTGATACTGAACCTTGTACTTAAAGCCTTGTTGCACGGGGCTCATGTTGCCGTCGCGTCGCTGCGGACGGTCAAGGTCGATTCCTGCACCCTTTAGCTCGACGACTGCTGCGATGTTTCGGATATTACTCGAAGAATCCGTATAGCTAATTACCGCATCCGGTAGTTGACCCATGTCGGTGGTTGCCTTAGGCTCAAAGCTAAAAGGGGTGGCTGGTTTTTCTCTGTAACCAAGAATGGTTTTAAAAAACGCATGATTGTATTCCTGCTCGCGAGAAGTTTCTTTGTCTTTTTTCAGTGAGCCGTTGTGGTAATCTTCGTGCCACTCTTTGACGATGTCGATGTAACTCATGACTGATTCAGTGTCGATTGTCTGTGCTATTTCACGAAGTTTGTTTTTACCGAAAAGATTAGCCATATTGAAGTATATTTTACCATGATTTACTCTGTTAAGCTACACATATGTCATTATCGTCTTAAAGTCGCTGTCAGACGTCTTAAAACAGGTCACAGAGCTATATTTTTAGCCTTGAGCTATCTCTGTCGGGACAATATATTAATGTTTATGGAAAACCCTATCGACCAAGCCAGCAAAAACAGAATGGACATTGCTAGCATCAAGCGGCGATACATTACAGGCGAAATAACACGCGAAGAGGCCAAGGTTCTCACTCAGCCAATAATCGCCAGAATTAATAGAGCGACAGAAGCAAAAACCAAGGAGCTCAACAAAAAATACGGGTCACATCGCAAGCCCGTATTTTTAGATTTCGTGAACGCTATGCGAAATAGTTACTAAACTGAACAAATACCTCTATTGCCATAATGGCTTACGAACGCCCAGCTCAACTTCTGCTAATAAATCTATGTCCTCGTCTGCCACCGCGTCAACATATGCAGCACCGCTCGCATCAAATTCCTTATCTTCCGTGGTGTACCGATTTTTCACCAGTTCGTCGATAAGCTGTCGCGTCTTTTCTTCGCCCAAGCCAAGGTAAAGCCTTGCTTCGTATTCTGAAATTAGCCCCTCACGATTCTGTATATGGTCGAATAGTCTCCAGGCGAGCGGCTCTGTAATCCCGTATTTGACACAAATAAAGACAAACTCTGCATCGACTTTCATGTCCTTAGTCTTTGAAGTCACCCGGTTCGTATACACGGATAAAGCTGCCGATGACATCTGCAATCTTTTCTTTTTCGTGCGGGTTTTCACCCATTTTACGTTTTAGCTCCAGATAGTCGCTTTCACGAATAGCTATAAGCTGGTATTTGATTTTTTCACCCTCTGCTTTTTTCGGTCGTCCTACTTTGTTTGCCATAACATTCTCCTCATTTGCTTAATTATATTTTCCCCGCACATCAGAACTCAAGGCAGATTTGTGCGCTAACGGTTTCGATACCAAAGAAACCAGTCCAGCTCACGACGCTTGTTTGGGCGAGCTACAGAGTGTCTTTGAAGTAAAAAGTCTACGAGCTTAACATACTGCTCGTAGTCGCACGACTGACGCATTGCCTCGATTTTGCTATCTACAAGTTTAGTCACGGTCTGCCCTTTGCGGAGCTTGGTGTCAGCACCGAAAAACTCTCGGCAATCCGCTAGCGAAAGATAGTCGCCGATATGCTCTTTAACTACTTTGTCAAAGATTGAGAAGTCGTCTTTGTTGTAGACGTAGGTATTGTGATAAGTGCAGTATTTACTGAAAAACGAGAACAGATTTAACCCCAAACCGCTACTCCAGAGAGACAGTTCACTTACAAGCGAAAGGTCGCCAGACGATACTCGTTCATCAAACGGGATGGACTGAATTTTACCAACAATATCTTTGAGGTTAATGTTTCTCGTACCCTTTTCACCGAGCAGTCTACTTAACTGGGTGGAGTTTTCCATGTCTACAATGGCAATCTTCATAGCAATAACGGCAGAGTCAGTATTATCGGGGTATTTTTCAAGCGATTTTTGAGTAAAGCCGTTGTCGATACCGTAGCGAGAATCACCGTACATATCTTGTACGACTTGAGCGAGGTCGGTGTCTGAAAATACTTTTAGGCTAGGCTCTGGCATAGTGTCTTTCTACCGAGCAGTGGCCTTAAAAACAAAAAAGCAACCACAGCAGGGTTGTTGACACCTTTACGCCCATGCTAATGCACGAGTTGCTGTGGCTGCTTTTTGAGCATTAGCCACAGCAAATAATTGCTTCTTGGGCGTTTTATAAAAGTGTCAACAGACTGATTATAGCAAGCCTACCGCCTAGTAAGCAATTACAACACTGATTTTGCAATAACTGTGGGAGAGCAACCGTTTTTTTAATTTTGGGATAATTTTTATTATAAATCTTTAATGCAAAACTAGCCTCCAAATTATGGACTATAATTATTCTATGGCAGATGATAATTTCTACTTCAATTTACTGAATATGGAGCCTGAACTTCGTGATGCAAACCTTGACCTAATGAATAAGACAACCGCCAACGGTAAAAAGCTCAAGGACGACAAATTGCCATTTTTACTAGAGAGTCCTGCTTTTATTGAGCGAGTTATCAACGCACGGCGAAAGCTCGGTTTGAAAAATGAAAAAACTATTTACACCGACACCTCGTCATCTACGATACAACGCCTCATGAGAGTCCCGACTCGTGAAGAATTAATAGAGTTAGAACTGATTCCTTACAATGCCGAGGAAGCCGTTAAATCACGAGAGTTAATCGAATCACTGTGTAAAGCACTGGAGACGGAAAAAGATACTGAGGCGATTAAATCAATCAATAGAGACATCAAGGAAATGACCGAAGGTGCAACCGGCTACCTTGGTTATCACGACGATGAGTCGAGGAAATACCTCTACCGAGACAATATAATAAAGCAGATTCTTAGAGACTCTTCTCTAGACGAAGCATGGTATGTAATTGTCGAAAATATAGTGCTAAACGGCCGCCACCCTGATGAGGCGTATTTGGTTCATGTACCGATTGGTGTAACAATCGAGGATATTGCTCCGAACGGGGATGCTATTATTCGAGTCGCGAAAGGATGCACTAAACAAGAGTATGTGGAGGCTTGGAAGAGTGTATCTCAGCTCACTGGCAAGCCAGCACGACAACCGAAAACAAACTCTGATAATAAAGAACGGGACCTTGGCATTATTCGGGATATGAACGCTGGAATGCCGACAACTCAAATTGCATCAAAGTATTTCCCCGGTAAAGCTAAGGACACCGACCTAATCAGTCGCATACATAAAATCTATAACCGAAAATCCATTAAGTAAGCTGTCAATTTATCTTTTTTCGGACAGATAATATTCACATTATCCGTCCATGTAATGGCATTTACTCTTAATTTATATTAGGTACTGAACACCGAACAGACTTGCTTACTGCTAGCGAGCGGTACGTTCACACAATAAATTAATACTAGCTAGCTTTGACCACCTTCTAAGAGGAGGCTTGTTAGCTAGTGGCTAAATATAGGGGGCCAAAATGGCATCAGAACAAAAAGTAAAAGCGGTTGCGTATTTACGCACCAATAAAAGCGAAGTCGGCGACCAGCTCGGCGACCTCCACATTCAACATCAAAACATCAAGAAATTTGCGGAGGACCACAGACTCACTCTCGTAAAGAGCTTCGACGACTTCGGTAGCAGTAAAAAATCCAGGCTTTACGATGTCGTGGACTACTGCCGCTCCAACGGTCAAATCAGCACGGTGGTTGCGACGACCCAAACTAGAATCTCTCGTAATGTAGAGGAGTTCAGACAGTGGGAGTTAATATTCGCTGCTATTGGCGTGGATTTAAAGTTCTTGCAACAGTCAGTTATGGGTGATTCGGAAGAGTTCATGAAACATCTCATGGCTTCAATAAGCAAACAGGATTCGGAAAATCGCAGTAAGTTTATCAAGCGTGGAATCTTGAATAGGGTCCAGGCTGGTTATTCTGTGCAAAAACCTCCCATGGGCTACGTAAGGACTTCTGAGCGAGGACTGTTTGCAAAAGACCGCGACTCGGCTATCCATCTTCGGAGTAGTATTGCACGTTTCTTAGATGGCGAAGCAAGCTATGATGACTTGCGACGAGCGGTGTCTATGCTTTTTTCAAAAGACAAGCCGTTGAGCAGTGGTAAGTTTAAGGCGATTGTCACAAATCCGTATTATGCTGGATACGTCTGCTACGACGGCAAGCAGTATCAAGGTTTACACGAGCCTCTATTGACTGTTGCCGAATACAAAAAACTAGTCAACCTACTGGGCAAATAATCCCGTAGGAATACGTCACCATGTCTGAGTATTCGATGACAAAACAGGAGAAAAAAGCGATTCCAGCCCAGCTTGAGGGAGCGTTAATCATCTCCTTAAAAGAAGCCCGAAAGATTATGGGTGTCGATGCTCGGACACTGAGTGATGATGAGTTGACGATTGAGATATGGCGATTAATGGAAGTTGCTTCGGATTTATTAAAATTAACTCCACCTCTGACAGAAAAGCAATTATAATATAGTTATAAAACATGTTAGATATTAAGCAAACAAAACCACCTAAGCAAAAAGCCCTCGGCTATCTGCGTATTTCCGACCAAAAGCAAATCAAAGGCGAAAGTAAACACAACCAAAAAGAATCAATTAAGAAATATGCCCTTGCTAATAATATAGAGGTCGTGGAATGGTTCTACGACGAAGCCAAATCAGGCAAAAACACAGAGCGTGAAGAGCTACAAAAACTAATCAAAACCGCCCTCAAAATGAAGGGCGTTATTGATTATGTGATTGTTTACAAAATGAACCGAGCAAGTCGTGACTTAAATAGCTACATTACGGGTATGCGCTCAATCCTTGCCTCTAAAGGTATCAAGGTACGGTCTGCGACTGAGCAGTTCGATGATTCGCCTATGGGCAATTTTATGGAAAACCTTTACGTCATGGTCGGCCAACTTGATAACGAGAATAAACGAGATACCGTAACAGACAATATGACACGTCTTGCTCGGCAGGGTTATTGGCAGCATAAGCCACCTCGTGGCTATAAGACAGTAAAAATCAAGAACTCGGATGGACAGGACAGACCCTCGCTTGCGCCGAATTCGGAAGCGCCAATTGTTGAGAAGATTCTAGTGAGGTTTAACCGTGGTGACATCATTATAGCAGAGCTATGTCGGTACGCTACCAGAGAGGGCTTTCTTAATACCGAGGGCAAGCCAATAACGCAGGAAGTTATGACAAAGATGATTAAACGACCTGAATACGCGGGGTTTGTTTGTGATAAGTTTACGAACTACGAAGTCGTTGCGGGCAAGCACAAAGGATTAATCACGGAGACCGTGTATTGGCAAAATCAAGAGATTCTTAAACAGAAAAACAAGTCGTATCTCATAGGTCTAAAACATCAGAAAATTAACGAGGTGGTACCTCTGCGTCGGTTCATCCTTTGCGTCAACTGCCACAAGCCCCTCACAAGTAGTGCTCCAGGCGGTGAATATCGTTACTTCTGTCATCGACCAGTTTGCCGCGGCACAGGCTCGATTACGGCCTCTGACGCACACAATAGGTTCGAGGAGCTACTGGCGAACGTCACGCCACGACCCTCTACAATCAAACTGATGAAAGAAATCTTACTACGAACATCAGTCAAAGAGCTCGGTAACTTAAATCGTGATTTATCAGACTTGCATGAAAAGGTGGACGGCCTTTCAGCTGAACGTCTAGCCGCGATACGCAAAAACCTTAGGGGCGGATTGGACGATGGCATTAAAGATGAGGTGGTTAACGCGATTGATGCCGAGAAGCTAGAGTTGAATGCGCAAATTAATACACTCAAGCAACAACAAATGCTTAGCGAAGCGAACATTGAGTACGCACTAAACTTCATGGAGAACATTTCAAAACAGTGGTCTGACGCCTCTTTAGACTTGAAGCTAAAAATGCAGGAACTAATCTTTCCAAAGGGCTTTGTGTATGACATCAAGAACGATAACTTTATAATTAACGAAATCAGCCCGCTTTATAGAGGTAATCCTACTATAAAACAGGCTGATGACGCAGAAAATTCTGTTATGGTGACCCTACCGGGAATCGAACCCGGATTGCCAGGATGAGAACCTGATGTCCTAACCGTTAGACGATAGGGCCGCTTGATTTACTCTAGCAAAATCGACCCCTGTTGTCTAGGCGCTGGCGCCGAGCTTTTCGATGATCGCGAGCAGCTTTTTTGGTGTTATCTCAGCCTTTATCAAATAGCCGTCTGCATGCTTTTCCATGTTGTTTCGAGCTTCTTCTGTTTGATCGAAGTTTGTTAGCACGACTACTTTTGTGCCAGGTATCAGATCGTCCACACCACCGCGTAGAATTTGTAGTATTTCACTGCCGCGACGCTCTGGAAGCATGACATCGAGTAACATTAAGTCATATGGTCGATTACGTGCTGCGATGAGTCCGTCGTTGCCGTCAACCATCCAATCGACATCATACCCTGCATTTTTGAGACTTCGTACATACATTTCGCCAATAAATCGGTCGTCTTCGATAATAAGGATCGTTTTTATAGCCATGATGTTATTATACCTATCCCCTGAATGCCCCGTGGTTTTTTATCCAACCGTCGGATGAGCGTTCGATAAAGTCTTGATTGTTGTTACCGAGAGCCTTAAGTTTATCTGCAACGGTAGCATAGATAGGCAGACTAACGATGAATGTTGATCCACGACCCTCAACGCTTTTTACGCTTATCTTACCGCCGTTGCTTTCAACGATCGCCTTAGAAATATATAAACCAATTCCGGTGCCGGCTACGGTCTCGCGTGACCTGTGCGAACGATAGAATTTATGGAACAGATTGCCTATGACGTTAGACGGCATACCAATACCGTGATCCGTTACGGAGACGTCAACGAAATTACCGTTTACGGCTGCGATTACCTCGATTGACCCTCCGTCGTTTGAATATTTAATCGCGTTATCAATTAAGTTACCGAATACCTCGGTCATACTGTTTAAATCTGCGGCGATATTTGGAAGATTGGCGGGAATATTGACGCTTAGTAGGCGCTGCTGAGCACTCGCTCGGAGCTGCATGTCATCTGCGATTGTGGCGTAAATGTTTGCGACATTCTGTTCACCAATGTGAATCTTTAGATGCCGACGGTCAAAACGACTGGCGTTCAAGATATTATTAACGTATCCGCTTAAGCGATTCGCGCTTACGATGAGTCGCTGGAACAATTCTTTTTGGTCACCGGTTGTAATAGCTGCCAGCTCGTCGTTCAAAGAATCTAAGTAACCGCGTATAACGGTGATTGGACCACGTAACTCGTGTGCGGCGAAAGCGATGAAATCAAGGTCGTCATCCTCTGGCTGGTACTGATTGGTGTTATCGAATAAGGTGATGATTGTTTCGGCTTCACTGCCCTTATCGTACGACACATATACATCGAATAGCCGACGATCGGGTTCGCCTGTTAATTTGTTAGCGATCCGCCGCCAAACTTTCTCGGCATGAACATCATGCTCGCCGCGCTCCGCGACCCATTCGGTTATGTTCTGGTCAACATCGAATATTAGCTCGAGAGACTTTTTGCCGTTGCCGTCTATTAGTACTGGCGCACTTTGGTTGGCGTATATAATTTGTCCGTTGGAGTCGAGCATGACAATTCCTGTGGCAGTATGATTCAGCTGTGCTGCAATATTGGCGTAGGGCGCGCCGCTTTTTTCATCGCTGCGAGGCGATGACCCTTGACTCATTGCAAGGTCGTATATTTGCTTGAGGAGTGGTCGTAAACGGCTACGCATGTAAAATCCGTCATTGAGATTTGGCGGAGTCAACCCAGTTGGCTCGCCCGCTATATGCACCAGTGCGCTAGAAAGATCTTTTAGTGGGCGCATTGCAAGTAAAGTGATAATGACCGTTAGGGCCAGCGAAGCCGCACTCATGACAACTACAAGAGCCCACGCGTCTAAGGGTAAGTCAGGATATAGCGTCAAAACGATAGCCACAATAGCAACACAGACTGTGAGCTGCGCGAGAACAGCACGTGTCATAGTAACGCGGCGATATCTGGGCCAGAATCTGTTTAATAGCTCGCCTTCAGCGGCACTTTTTACTGCCATGTCACGTTCCCGTTACTGGTTGGAATGGCGGATATCCAGGTAGTCCCACGCGCAAGCTTGAACGGCGCACCGGCGCCATCAACGAATCGTAACTGCGCCTCGCGGCTATCTTTGTACCATGTGACTTTATTTGCGTGGCCATTCTGAAAAATCATTGCTTCACCACTTCCAGTGGTCGTAATGCTTTCGCGGTACCCATCTTCCATGACGCGTGTCATCGCAACCCGAAGCGCAATCACAACTTTTGCCTGGATTTGCCCAGCTTCACGATCAAGATGGGGGGCACCCGCTTGAGAGCGTGAGTACATCTTGCTGGATGCATCGTATTTGTACGAAGAATTGTAGAGGGGACCACTAATTTTTAAATCTACTGCTGTGCCGTCTTGAACAGGATCTTTTTCGTCGTCCGCCCGGTCGAACGGTTTGGGCTCCGAGGAGTTATAACCCTTAGCGCTGTTTAGTTCGCTTAGCTTTGAGAAACTGGTGTACACGTTGTGAGGTGCATATCGATCGCTTGCACGGCGATAGTAGCTGGCATTAAAGAACTGGTCAATATCCCGGTAGCCGCCATTTCGTACTAATTGTAAGGCTGCCGCACTACCGCCAACGTGTGCCACGGACGCATTGTACGGCGTAAGCCAGTCAACATAGTACATTCGGATGCTACGGACAGGACCAATGACTTCAGGCTGGTGCTGCTGGTATAGCGCAAGAAACCTCGTGATGCCACCTTCAGCCACGGCTTCATATACGATTTCGGCATCTTTAAGTCCAGATTGTGGGCGTGCGTCCGGACTGTTTTCGAGCATAATCGCGGTCACGGCTTTGGTTGTTGCGCCTTGATCGGAGACCGGCTCACCCGTTAATGGAGAGTAGTAGATAGTTTTAGGTTTTTCGACAATTTTTTGCGACTTCGTAGCGGTCACTTTTTTTGGTTCAGGTTTTTGCCATAATATGGCTGCGGTTGTAAGGCTGCCGGCAATGACTAAACCTACTGCGCCAATTGCATACGCACGCGCTGGATGTTTTTGGATCCAGGATTTAAAGCGCTCGAGAGGGTTTGGTTTCTTTTGAGAATCGGGCAACATTGCCCTAAGTATACCATGCTGCTTAAGCTTATTTTAGGAGGTCAGCGGCTTGTTGGAGCCGCCCGAGAACTCGATCTTTTCCAAGTAACTCCAGCGTATCGTTTAGCTGCGGGCTGAACGGTGCCCATGTAGTAGCAATACGTATCAGGCTAAACAGAATGCCGGGTTTTTGCCCTGTCGTTTCAAGTAAGCTATTTAGACATTCTTGAATTGAATCCGCGTTCCATTCGGTTAGCTCTCTGAGTGCGGCGTGAGCTGAAGTGAGTAATGTGTCCCGCTCTTCGTTCGTGAGCCTGGCAAGTTGCTTATTAGTATTAATCAGTGATATGTCGGCATCAGGTTCGGTAAAAAAGTACGTGGTAAGGGCCGGTAAGTCGAGGAGTGTTTTAAGGCGATCTTGTGCGAGAGTGAGTACTTTAGCTTTGTAACTAGGTTCTGCCGCACGAGCCGCCTCGGGCCAAAACGGTTCGATACGCGTGGCTAAGTCCTCAATACTGAGTGCTCGAATAAACTGCCCATTCATCCAGAGGAGACGCTTCTCATCAAAGCGGGCGCCGCTACGCTGCACACGTTTTAGGTCAAATTTTTCAATTAGTTCTTGCTTTGTGAATACCTCTTGCTCGGTTCCATCGTTCCAGCCAAGAGTTGCGATAAAGCCAAGCAGCGTTTCAGGTAAGAAGCCTTCGCGAACGTAATCAAGTACGTCCTTAGCGCCATCGCGCTTGCCGAGCTTTTTATTACCATTCTCGTTTAGAATGTGGGGCATGGTTGCAAACACAGGAGCCTCAACTTCGAGTGCTTCGTATAAATTCATATAATTTGGCTGACTTGAGAGGAATTCCTGGCCGCGGATAACATGCGTAATTTGCATCTCAGCATCATCGACAATGTGTGCAAAGTTATACGTGGGGTAGCCATCGCTTTTGATCAGAATAAAGTCGTCTATCACTTCAGGGCCAGATTTGAGCTCACCCATAACTTCATCCTGCCAAGTGTAGGGCTTTGGGTCAGACTTGAACCGAAGGGGCTGCGATCCATCCCAGATAGGAGGATTTTCTGGCCGATGATTACGATACAAGAACGCACGCTTCTCATTTTGAGCTTGCTCTCTGAATGTCTGCACCTCTTCAGGAGTGTATGGATCGGCATATGCCCTACCGGCATCAATCAGTTTTTGTGCCCAAGCTTTGTAGATATCGAGCCGTTGACTTTGTTGATATGGCGCGTGAGCACCGCCAACATCTAACCCTTCGTCCCAGGTAATTCCAAGTAGTTCTAGGCATTCTTTGATATGTTCTGCGGACCCCTCCACCTCCCTGTTTTTATCGGTGTCTTCAAGACGCAAAACGAATGTGCCATTCGCATGCTTAGCTGTCAAGTAGGCGAATAAGCCAGTACGGAGATTGCCAACGTGCATAAAACCGGTCGGACTTGGGGCGAAGCGTGTGCGGATTTCTGTCATAGACTTCCATTATAACAGAGGCAGTGTGTTGACAAATGTATAATACTTATGCTATAATAAATATATCGCGGCATATCGCTATGCTGCGCACATTGAAATCGTCCGTTTACGGACACTGGACAGAGGACAACTCATGGAATTGACGGCAAGTAAGATCGCATACATGTTCGCCGCAGGGATGATCATCCTTGGTGGCAGCGTGTCTGATGACACGGTGATGTACGGCTTCGCCATCGCGGCCTTCTTCTTCATGCTCATCGGCGTTGCACTCAACCGCTTCGAGGAGTTCGTGAAACTCTACAAGCTGGTGAACGCCGATAAGATCGCCGAGAAGCAGAAGCAAGACGCCACTGCCGAGCAGTGACGTCCCCGGGGACTCCTCTGTCCCCACCCCCAGAATTTTTAATTTAGGATTAAAAGTTGCGGGAGTGGTATGAAGCTAAGGAAAAAGAGCAGCACTACAAAAAGTCGCGCCTTTTTGTAGGCGCGATGAGAAAAACCGTAGGTTTGTCTTATGGTGGTTACATTGATGTCGCGATGCGACGGATTTGCTCGTTGCTGAGGCTTGCGTCGCCTTCAACCGTGTAAAGAATGCCGCCATTCACCCATGCGGCATCGGTGCCGTAGGTGTAGATTGTCAGACCAGCATCGCTATAGGTTGCGTAGTTGCCCTTTGAGCGTGGGTTTACGTATTTTTCAAGGAGTGCCGATGAGTCCCAATTGCTCTCAGATTGATTGAGTGCAAATGCTACTGAGCTTGAATTTGAAGCGAAATTCATGCTTACCTGCCCGTCTTGGAACGATACAGGCCCGTTCAGACGGTAACCAACTGGGCGATACTCAGGATACGATGCGTCGATACCTGCTTGAGCTGCGGCTACACGCACAGATAAGTTCGGCATATTAACGTATGTAAAGTATCCAGCAATTAATAGTACGCCAAGGCTTGCTGCCGCAACGTTGAACGCACGCTTCTTTGGCTGCTTAGATGTGTGATCGACTGATTTCGCGTTTGCGAGTGCCTTACCCATAGCCGCATGTTTAATATCACGCGCCGTTGGTTGGGACGCAGGTTTAGCAATATGTGATTTATGAATACTCGCGTGCGCTTTCGCGACAACTGGGTGCGCTACATGTGCTGCGTGAGATTCGGTACGTTTTGCCTGAACAGCTTGCGGTTCACGGGCAAATTTAGAAATATGAGGACTTCGTTTTACAGGACGACGCATATCCATGCTGCGGACATGTATTTGTGAAGCCGATTTTGATACGGCGGGGTTGGCAGCTACTGATTTAGTAACGAACTTGCGATTGAGCGCCGTTGAGCGCTGATGAGACTTATGAATGCCTTTGGCGGCAACTGCTTGCGTGCGAATGAGCTCTTTCTGGACCGCTGCGGCTTTCTTTTCGACCGGAAGTCCGCTGTGGCTGTCATAATCTACCCCGGCGATCGAGACAACGTTGTTTTGGCTCATGTATGTTCCTGTTTTCCCTTTTCTACCCTTTAAGTTGTACTAATAATACCGCTGCCATAAGCGAGTTGCAATACTGAAATGGTGCAAGTTCTCTAGATTCACATGACCGCTGTACCACTGAGGTATAATATTGCTATGTATAGAGCCCCCTCCAAACGCAAGCAGATGTTCGCTCGCATTGCGGTATATAGTGCCATGACCACTGGAGTCATCGTCTTCGTGACGTTCCTTGTATTTATTATGCTTGGATATCGGTTCAATCGCGATACCAGCACCATACAACAAGGAGGTCTCGTACAGTTTGCGTCTCGCCCTGGTGACGTTAGCGTGAAAATTGGCAATGCGAACTTAACCGACCTGACGCCTTCTAAAATAACGGTCAACCCTGGCTCGTATACTGTTACGATGAACCGCAAGGACTATCGTTCGTGGTCAAAGAGCGTTGATGTACGCGCGGGTGAAGTGCTGTGGCTTAACTACGCTCAAATGACTCCAAATACGATAAAGACCGACACCGTCTCATCGTATGAAAGTCTCTCACAGGCGAAGTCGTCACCAAACGGTGACCGTATGGCGCTTATTACTGATCCTTCAAAACCTGTAATTACTTTTGTTGATGTGACTGGTGATAAACCAAAATCAACCACTATTACAATCCCTGCGGAGCTGCTTCGTGCAGATATAGCACCAACATTTACGCTGAGCGAATGGGCCAATGACTCTGATCGTATACTCGTTGACGCGAACTACGGCGACTCAATCGAGCGTATTGTGATGGACCGACGAGAGGTTAAGCGCACCGTTAATGTATCAAAAGCGTACGAGTCGGATGTGAGCGAGAGTATATTTGATCCACGCAACAGCGAACGGCTTATCATACGAACATCAAAGGGTGATATTCGCACAATCGATACGGCTAGTAACTCCCTGTCTACCGTGCTCGCATCGTCGGTAACAGAAATGTCTCTGTACGGAAGTGATGCACTACTGCTCGTGCAATCTGTTGCCGAGGGCGGACAGTCGGTTGGATATATCTCGCTCGGCTCCGATGATGTGCGCATACTTCGAACGATACAATCTTCTGATGTCGTTCACTTTTCTATTGGTAAATACTTTTCGGAGCCATATGTAGCGGTCTCGACAGGTAATAAGCTGGAGGTATTGAAAGTAAAATCACTTCCCTCGAGTAATTCCGATGAGTCAATTAGCATGACATCGGTATACACCGCCACATTACCTGCAGCAGTTGAGTATCTTTCAATTCGATCAGGTGGACGGTTCGTTGTCGCGCAGTACGCTGGCGGTGTCCAGACATATGATATCGAGCTATCTAAGCAGACGCTTACAAGCTTCAAGTCACCCGTAACGAGTGAGCTCCGTTGGCTTGATAAATACCATTTCTACATAACAAATGGCGTCAATCTCGAAGTTATGGAATTTGACGGAGCCAACGCACAAGTGATCGCTCCTCTTACAACTGATTTTGATAGCGTTCAAAGTAGCGACGGTAAATTCATATATAGCATCACCAAGAATGATGATGGCTATCACTTGCAGCGTAGTCGAATGATTCTTGAGTAGGTTTAGCTGCCAAACATGCGCTCAAGCAAGGTAGGCGCGTTGCCTGGCATTGCTGAGTTCGAAGATGAACCGCTAGAAGCTGGTGCACTTGTAGCGGTCGCAGGGTTTGGACTTACCTGCTCTGCGGTAACGAGTAATCTATTAAGAGCTGTACCAAGTGGTGTACAAGTAATGAGCGTAACTTCTGGCTTTGATGTGGGATAGACGAGAGCACTGACATCGGTTGGTTTTACAACTTTGGTACGTGTAACGGTGTAGGTGTAGCGAATACCCTCGTAGTGTAAGTAGAATGTATCACCGGGCTTTAAGCGATCAAGCAAAGCGAACACGAATTTATAGCTGCCGCTTTCGATGAAATCGTTACTGGAGTGTCCCGAAATAACCGTATTGCCTACCTGCCCTGGCTTACTGTTTGCGCCTTGTATGCCAAACCAGGCTACACCATTCTCCATGGCTTTCAGTTGCGATGCTTGATCAGGCGTAGTGCTGTAGTTCACTGGCACGTTGACATTAATTTTAGGAATAACCAAGAGTGGATCCGATCCAACCTGAACACTTGCGTTTGGATCGACAACTAAGTTTTGAGGATCAATATCTCCCGGAGTTACATAGGCTTTTACGTTTGCAATGATTGCCCTGTTGTATTGCAGAATCGAGAACAGCAGTAGTACTACCAGGGCTGCAGTAATCGGAACAAAGTGACGGCTGGCACGTAATTTTTTTGAGCCAGAGCGCACTTTATCGAGAAGCTGTGAACGAAGATCATCGACTGCCTCGCGAGCACTTAACGATTCACCGTTTTCGTACTCCAGCCCTACACGAGTTGGCTGAGCCGAAGATTCTGACAGTTTGTCGGAATAGGCTTGGTGTACTTGCTGGACGGCGCCAACGTAGTAGTGCTCGTAGTATTTTTGATAGTAGTCTTGCCACGCCGTGTGGTACTGCTGCCACTGCTCCGCATGGGTTGCATGCTTTTGATCATGGGTACGACGATAGGTGGCTGGAATCTCTGATGACTGCGAAGCTTGGCCAGAGTATATGGAATCGAGCTGGTTGCGTGCAACATTCGCGGCTGCCGACTGGTCTGAAGCAGAATCCCGAGACGGTGCCTGGATTTGGCCCCGCGGGTCACTTGGGGTGATTTGTCGGTCTTCAGGACGCATAGCTATAGATTCCCACTTGCCATTATTGTACAATACCAGGAGTAAATTGAGTATGCCGCGGTGGTGGAATTGGTAGACACGCCGGACTCAAAATCCTGTGAGCTTTTGCTCGTGCCGGTTCAAGTCCGGCCCGCGGTACCACGTTGATCACGAATAGTCATATATTGACTATATTTTAATTTTAGTATATAAGTAAATTACTATGAGCAGGTTTATCGACCAGTTAATGTTGGTCAATAATATACTACCGTGGGAACACGCGTCCCACGATGAGCCTGGTGTTGGCTTGGGCCGTGTTGCTCAAGATGTTGCCATGCACCTGAATGATGATATTGAGCGCATATTTATACCTGTTACGTCGCAGGATCCTATCGGTCCCATGGCGTTCTACCTAGCCAGAAAATTGAATGGTCTTGGTATTGATACGATTGTACCCAAGACACCTTGGGCAAAAACAGTAGAGCGTGTAATTGAAGAATCGCGAGTCGATGTCACCGCTCCAGCGCGGGTGATTCCTACATTTGTAAATGCTGCAGAGTATTTAGAAGATCGCAGTGTCAGTAGATTGCGGCGGCTCAAGCTGGGTAAAAATGCTCTTGTGATCGTTACGAGCGAACCATTTGTATACGGTGCTATGGACTACCAGCAAGAGTATATGCATGTGCCGCTTGTTGAACGTTCGGCCAGGGTTGCACAAGGTGCGGTATATAGCGTTGATTTAAAAGCCTTCGGAATTGATACGTCTGCTACTAGCTAACAATGCTCTGAGCTGAAGACTCGAGCATATTATCCGGATTCCATAACCAGTAGCTTGCGGCGTTCGCAGCTACTGTTCCGCGCCAGATTGCCATAGGCTGATCCCATTCTTGAGTCACAACCTGGCCGTTATGAGCGATGAGGAGTACATCTTTGTGCAATGTCATGATAGTGCACGGGTAGGTTACGGTAAATTTATGGAGCGCCTCAACAAATTGCATGAGCTGCATACCGAATGTCAGGACTTTTGGATAGTACAATCCCTGAAATAGTTTCTGCACCTGCGCGAAGCTAGCAACCAGTAACGTGTCACTCCGTTCGGCGAGCAGAACAGGATTATTTTTTACGAGATCAATCGCATCCCGTGTGACGGTCAACTTACCACTGTACGCACTAATAAACTCTTCATAGAGCAAGGCGGTTTCAGAGTTTCGGCCCGCATCACCTATAAGCAGCACGCCGTTTGCCCATTCACTGCTTGCGCGCAGCTCTGGCCCGGCTTCACGAGACAGTCCCCCACTTGGTGTGCACGCTGCAAATAAAACATCCAGAAGTGTAGAAGGTACAGATTTCTTAAGGCAGTCCGGCAACAATACCTTTACTTCACCCACGCCAGTGCCGAGAGTCGCCTGGTATGATTCGGCAACAGCTGCGAAGCCTAGCTTGTTGCCACCCACAATTAAAAGCTTGCCTGATTGGTCACGACGCTCCGGCTTACTCCACTCTATGTTTGGGAATAGTGGTTTGCCAGGTGTCTGACGCTGCCAATAATCGATTTCCACGATAGTGCCTACGGTGCGGTTGGTGCCGTTGCGATGAGTGTAAACAGCAGAACCATGAATAGGAGATACAAGACAGCGATGCCAATTGGAACTAAGAAGATCAACCAGCTTAGGATGTGTGCCGGTGGTTTTTGCTCTGATGCATCGGTAACGTGCGCGAGCTGACGATACAGTACTGCCATGGTCGCTGGCCAAAATACGATCGCGGCGAGTCCTTGGCTTACGATGTTCCAAATCCAGGCTCCACCGTATGTTGTGAGCCAGGCGCCTTTTACAAGTTCAGAACTTCGTTTGATTGCAGCGTTACCGCGCTTATCTTCAGCAAAGAAAACCGTACCAGACAACACATATCGATTAAACATAATGATACCGGGAACAATCAGCAGAAGTGACCACAAGAAGACTTTTACAATAAATAAAATGTATAGCCAGTAGTAGGCGCCGAAATTGGCGATCGTTGCTTTGAACGCTTCGCCTAATCCCACCGTCTTACCCTTTGCAAGCATAGCAGCGGCATATTCGAGTGGACCAAATAGCAGCAAGCTGACCGCCAGATAAAGTAATGATCCAACTATCCATGCGGCGGTCATCACAATTAGGCCTGCCATGTCTATATCAAATGACACATCCATTTGGTTGGTCGTATCAACGCTCCCGCCGGTAGCGAGCTCAACGATTACTAAGACAATGTATCCAATAAATGCGAGCACAAATATGCCAGCGGTCATTGCGATGCTATAAATTCCGACGTTTCGAGCATTACCGAATAATAGCTTCAGTCCCTCGATTCCTATCATGAAGGGATTATTTTCGTATGGAACAGGTGTTTTTGTAGCCATGATCTCCTCTTTCTATTCGTATGATAGCAAAGTTTTTGCTGTCTGATAGAGTTCATCTGCCTCTTTTGGCGTAATGCTAGTTGGTATCGGGTTTCGTACAAGCTCTATCAGCTCGCTGGCGATCGATGTAGTGTCGCCTGCGCGGTTGATAATCCAGTAGTGATCTTTGATTTGAGATAGCGACCATTCTAGTGATATAACCGCTTGTTCGAGGCGCTGCTTTCTTTCATTACTCGCAGTTGGATACCGAATTTGCAGCCACTGCTTCCAGTCATCAGGATTTGCAACTACGCTAATGGTGATTACTTGCGCGAATGGAACTTTTTTAAAATCTTCAACTGCGTTCGACAATGTATCTTTAAGATTAAATACACCAGGATAATCTATCAGTTCGGTTCCATACGCCTGGCCCGTGGTTGGAAAAACTGCGTACTGAACGAGCGAATCGGTATCGATTTTTTCTTGGAGCTCAGCTTGGGTGTAATAACGATATTGCCCAGGTTCATCGTTTTGCCTCGGCTCTCGAGTAGTAAAACCCGTTACCCGCGCAAACTCAGAATCAAGCCTCGCGGTTGCATTCATAAGTGTCGATTTACCAATCGCAGTTGGGCCCACCAACATAACAAGTGTCTTTTGGGTAAGTTGCTCCATTAAAGCTCAATGCTTACAGGACAATGATCGCTGCCCATGACACTTGGGTGGATTTGCGGATTTTTCACTCGATCTGCAATGTCTTTACTCGCCAGCCAATAGTCGATGCGCCACCCGATATTACGAGCACGAGCATTCGCCCAGTGAGTCCACCAGCTGTACGCTTCGGATTTATCGGGGTTAGCCGCGCGGAACGTATCAACATAGCCGGCACTTAAGAAGTCGCTAAAGCGTTCGCGTTCTTCATTTGTAAATCCATGCTTACCAACATTAGGCTTTGGGTTCGCAAGATCAATTTCTTGGTGCGCGACATTAAGGTCACCGCAAAACACAACTGGCTTTGTTTTTTCTAATTGTTGCACATATGCCAGGAAGGCTTTGTCCCAGCTGTCATACCGTAGGGATAGGCGTGATAAATCGCCCTTAGAATTTGGTGTGTATACCGTGACGACCCAGAACTCATCAAATTCGGCTGCGATCACACGGCCTTCATCGTTTGGATTGCCGTAAGTGTCCCCTGTCACTTTATATTCATCAATAATGTCCTGCGGAAAGCCATCTTTATATTGAAGTGGCTTTTGTTTCGAGAATATAGCGGTCCCAGAATAGCCTTTCTTTACGGCTGAAAAGAAATGCTCGTAGTACGGCAGGTCAAGCTCAAACTGGTCACGCGACGCCTTTGTTTCTTGCAGGCATAAAATGTCAGGATCGTGTTCTTCAAGGAATTGTTGAAATGTACCTTTATTAAGTACTGCACGAATACCATTGACGTTCCAGGAGTAGAGTTTCATAGATCTAGTATATCAAGACAAATTTAATAGGCGGTACCCAGTACGTATCACTACGTTCTGGGTACCGCCTGGGGTACTACTGCTTGCTGGCCGGAGGCGTGACCACCGTGGGCGAGCTGCTCGATCCGATCGACACCACACAGGTGGCACCGGCCGCCTTACAGGCGGCGATGATGTCCAGGCTGGCGATGGTCTCGCTGGCCTTGTCACCGTAGAGCTCCTTGGCGATGGCCAGCTTGTCGGCGTTGGCCTTCTTCTGGCGCTCGACCTGGGAGGTCTGCTCGGCGATCTTCTGCTGGGCGGCGTCCGAGTTCACGACGTCGTCGATGGCGAAGCGGACGGTTCCGCAGGTGAACTCGCCCTCGCCCGGCTTGGTCGGGTCGGACCAGCCGGAAACGTCGCCCGAGCCGCAGAACAGGTCGTTGCCGTAGCCACTGGTGACCGAGAAGTTGGCGCTGAAGCTGGCAGAGATCGCCTCGGCGAGCTTCTCCCAGTTGGCATCCTTCTCCCAGACGTCGTCGTCGTAGGCTGTCATGGCCTGACGAACGCTGGCGTTGACGGCGCCGGGCAGGTTCTCACCCAGCATGTCGTTCCAGCCGGCTGACGAGTTGTTGACCTTGGCCGAGTCGTTGCTGAAGCAGTCGTACTTGTCGCAGAACGGGAAGAATTGGTCCCTCATGACGGACTCGGACTGGTTGGGCGTCCAGTACATGGACAGCCACACGTTGACTCGGGTGCCGCCGGACGTCACGCCCTGCATAGCCTCGTGATAGTCACCGATGGGGTCACCATTGGCATCGACCGACCCCTTGGGGTTGACGATCCAGTTGCGCGGGTTGCACGGGATGGTCTTGAGCTCCTCCGTGGTGCCGACGCCGTTGCCGAGCTCGACCTTCTGTCCGGGGTACTTGACCTCGTGGACGTTCAGGTCGTTGCCGTCCTCGCCGTTGCCGACGATCCAGCCGCACTGGGCGGACGTGGTTGCGGTCTTGGTGGCCGAGCAGGCGCTGAGGCCGATCGCTGCCATGAGGAGCGCGGTGAGCATGATGAACTTACGATTGATCGTGCGGTTCATGCCGGTGTTCCTTTCGTATAAAGTGGTCGCCCCGGCCCGGAGTTGGGCTGGGGAGGACGAGCGTGGATCAGGACAGGATGTTGGTGGAACCGGTGACGTCCTCGGCCGTGGTGAGAGCCAGCGGCGTCTTGACATTGCCGGCCTCCAGCGCCGCACGAACGTAGGTCTCCGTGATGCGCTCCTTGGTGTCGACGATCTTGCCGAGAACCTCGGCCTGGGCCGTGCGGAGCTCGGCCTTGCGCTGCGCACCGAGGGCGACCTCTGCCTCCACCGCGGCGGCCACGTCCTCGAACATCTGCCCGAAGGAGTGGACCGACTCGATGGTCAGCAGCGGCGTCTCGGTCGCGCGGAGCATGATCGGCACGGCCGCCGCGGTCGCGGAATTGTTGGCCTGGATGACCTCGTTGAAGGTCTCGTTGACCAGGTTGATGAACTGCGCGGCCTCGACGGTGTTCGCCGTCTTGTTCCAGTCGACGATCGCCGCCTTCATGCTGGGGATGACCAGCGTGATGATGGCGACCATGCGAAGCGCGACCGACTGGGTGATGCTCTGCATCTCGAGAATGCGAGGGCCGTTGGCCGCGTCGAGCCACAGGCGCGACTTGAAGTCGTTGACCTTGGTGTCCATGTCGCGGACGAACCGTCCCAGCTTGTCCCGCTCAGTGTTGAGCGGGTCGGTCGGGCTGGTCTTCGGCATGGCCTCGAGCTCGCTCGTGGCACGCTCCAGTACGTACTCCATCACGGCGATGGCGTACATGAGGTTGATGGCCTCGTTCTCGACCAGCTCGAGCATCTCGTCGTAGTAGGCGAGCGTGTCGTCGAGCTTCTCGAGATGGTCATCCGCCTTGTCCTCGACGGCGTGCATCTGGGACTTGAGTGGCTGGACGTCGATCATGATGAGCTGACCTAGGGTCTTGATGCCCCGAACCTTGTCCATGACGCTCGCCTCCCAGTCCATGTACTTCTGCAGGACCTTGGGGTCACCGGGGTTGTACTTGGTGGTCAGCTTGCGCATGTCCTTACGCAGGTCGCGCAAGAGCTCGGCCGCAGCGTTGAGGTTGCTGTAGTTCTCTCGCTCGAACAGCTCGTTGATCACGCGGTTCGACTCTTCGACCGTGTCCTGGGCGAGCTGGCGAACGGCGACGGCACTGCTGCGCAGTCGATCGTAGAGCTCGGGCTGGCTCGGGTTGGTGGTCACGGCGTAGGCGATCTGACGGGCGCTGGCCGCGAGCTCGGGACCGATCGCCGTGCGGCAGTCGATCTCGAGCTTGGTGGCCGGGTCGCCCACCTTGAGCATGTCAAGGGCGGGCGTGGCGCGGGGTGCTGGGATCGTGATGGTCTTGCCGGTGTTCTCGACGACGGGTCGGAACGCGATGTCGCTGGGTCGTGCGAGTGCGGGTGTGGTCATGATCAGTCCTCTTCTTCATGTCGGATGGTGCGGAGTGCTGATGCGCTCAGGATGTCGGCCGCCTTGCGGGAGTCGAATTCGTCGTCAGCGTTGGCGCTTCGGACCTGCTCGAGCATGAACTGCTCGAGCGCCTGGATCGCTCTGCTGTATTCCGCCAGCCTTGTGGAGGCGGAACGGTTGAATTGCGGCTCGTTCTGGATCTTGATGTACCGGGCGACGACCGAGTCGAGCTCGGGTAGGTATCGCAAGATGGCCTTGGTGCCCTTGTACTCACCGTTGTCCTGTTGCCGCGCGTTGCGGAAGTAGGCCTCGGTGTACTTGCCGATGTTGGTCAGGGACGTGACGATCGCAGGTTCTTGAACTTGCTCTCGGTAATCGAGGATGTCGTTCATCTTCCTGCGGACGGAGTCCGGTGTCTGGTTGAATCGGACGGTGTCGTACTGCTGGTTAGTGCCGTACAGACGACGACGGATCGCGATGGCTGCGATGATGATCCCAATGACGAGCACAATGATGAATGCGATCGTCGGCATAACGATGCTGTCGTCCGCCTTGGACCCGGGGGGCTCGGGCGGGTCGAATACCTCCGGGTTCTGAACCTGGTAGGTGTGCATCGTACGGGTGAACGTGCCGAGCGCCTCGACCGGGTTGGTCGACACGTTGTCGGCACGACGCATGAGGTCGGCGGCCTTACCCTCCGGCAGAGCCGAGGAGAAACCGATAACCTCGTCGCCGACAGCGAGCCCGATGATGGAATCGTTGCCGGTGGCGTCGTCCAGTTCCTGTGCGATCTGGCGGATGGGCTCGTCCGACTGCGGGATCATCACGAGGATGATGCCGTCGTTGGGTTGCAGCTTGCTTGCCAGCGTCGCTTCGGTTTGGTCGTCCGTTCCGGGAGTTCCCGGCTCGACATAGACGGATGAAGAGTCGAGCTCTTCGATCGCCTGGTCGACCGAGTCGTCCGCGTAGGCCGGAGGGGCCATCGCGGCGAACGTCAGCGCCACAAGTGACGCAACTGCGAATCGAAGATTCACGGCTCTTCCTCTCGTTACGAATGGAATGGATGTTGATCGGATAGATTGTGTAGTTGCTGCTCAGTCTAAAGACGTCAAAAGTCCATCGGCGTGCCGATGAACCTAGCCTCCTGAGTAAGTATAATTATAGTACTTTATGGATAAAAAAGCAATAGCAAATCAGCATCAATAAACGGAGGTAGATTGAAGGAAATATTGACATATTCACAAAATATACTAATGTAGTCTTAAGCAGACATTCGCAACCCAGGACCAGGAGTTTGGTATGAAGCAACTGTCGCTAACCCAGGCAGTCGATAGCCTGAAGAAGTTCCTGGAGGGGAACGTGCCCTCCGGAACCGCGCACGAGGTGACGGCCGACACTGCCGAAGAGATGGCACGAACGGCTGCTAACCACGTCGCGTGGGCAACCGAGCAAGGCATCGATGTGGACATCCCACGTCAGTCGTACGAGGCGGTTGGCTGGCTTTCGGTACAGATCGAGAGCTGGTTCTTCAACAGTGCGTACGACGACGAGCTGCTGGAGGCCTGGGCGCTGACCGAGCTCTAGCTCATGCCTTCTGCCGTAACGGGTAGGAGCGAGTCTAATAACTCGCTCCTACCATATTTCATTTTTATAAAGAATTAGTAGCGCTGTTTTACGATGCGACTGGTTTCGCGGTCCTGATCACGGCGTTTAATCGTTTCGCGTTTGTCGTATGATTTCTTGCCTTTACCAAGCGCAATAACGACCTTAATAAATCTTCCACTGGTAAGTAATTTTGTGGGTACGATCGTCATGCCTTGCTGCTTGCTCGCGATAAAACTGTCGATCTGCTTACGGCTTGCAAGTAGCTTACGCGGACTGGTGTCGATTGAGCGGGATTCACTAGCTTTGTCAATTAGTTTCAAACTAAAGCTGGCGTTGTTGAGCCATAGCTCATTATCTTTAACCGTTACGAATGCGCCTTTGAGCTGTACATGCATATCACGCGCTGCCCTAACTTCTTGCCCAGTTAGCACGATTCCCGCGACAATTTCGTCGCCCAATGCATAATCAAACCGAGCCCGCCGATTAAGTACGGTAGATCGATCGGTTTTACGCTTTTTCTGAGCCATAATAAAACTATTGTAACAGAGGTTACGTTGGTAGCGTCATGATGATTTGCTATAGTTGGACCTAGTGACTGCTACAAATCCGCTGCCAAAACTCATAACGTTCGACGGCGAGGCTCGTAGTGGTAAGGGCACGATTGTAGGGCGTGTCAAAGATGCTTTACGTGATGAGTATGGACACAGGGTCATGCTGATAGATGCCGGCCAGGTGTTCCGATGTCTTGTCGTTGCCGCGACGAACCGTGGTGTAGATTTGGACAACCCCAAGGCGATCAATGCATTCCTGCGCGATGATGAATCAGCTGAAGCCTGTGTGCAGTTCGTAAAAGCCGTGTACCATATGGAAAAGATCGATCGTGATGCGCTACTGTATTCACCCGCAGTCAGCGTTGCTAGTGCGAAAATCGGTGCGCAACCACTTAGCCAGGCGTTCAAGGACGAGCTGCTGAAGAAATGGTTACGAGATGCCCGGACCGAAGGTTTCGATATCGTTTTGCTTGACGGTCGTGCGCTCGAAGAAGTCGGTCAGAGACTAGAGTCAGACGATTTATGCGATTTCATACTCGGCCTATACTTCATTTGCGAGCCAAGAATCGGTGCCATGCGCACGCTTGGTCTGATTGAACAAGATTACGACGAATTGGACGCTGATAAAAAGGTACAAGTTGATGAGCTCGTTGACCAAATAGAAGCGCGCAACAAGGCTGACCGTGAGCGCACAGTGCAGCCGATTACGCCTCCAGTTCATGCACCAGTCTTCAATCTCCCTGATGTACCGCTTCAGAAAATTGACGGTGATAGATTCATGGCGACCATTGACACTAGTAGTAAGTTGTCTAAGTCAGAAATGGCCGAACCAGTCGTTCAACTGGTTGCGAAAACTATACATAATTGACTTATTTACAATAATTTGTTATAATATAATTTATAGCACCTCTACATTCCACTACCCCTCTTAAGGAGGTCTGATGTCCAAGTTGAGGGCGGTGATCGCGAAGATCCTGCTGCTCCTGCTGGTGTTCCTGGTACTGTGCCTGGCCGACGCTAGTCTCCGCCCGTCGCTACATGGTGACGTGAAGGTGACTCCAGTCGATTCGAAGCACAACCGAGACACGCTTGTCGTACACCTGCCCGGACTTGTTGCCGACGGTGAATGGTCCGTTCGAAACATGACCGATACATGGCTTCGCTATGGCGATGTCTGGCTGGTCGATCCGACTGGCAGCCGCTTCGAGCACGATGTGTTGACCCAGAAGATTGCTCTACTGCTTGAAGCCGATGAGCACGGCCGCATCATCTTCGTCGGTTCGTCATTGGGTGCGTTCAACGCACTCGACATCCTGAAGGAGCTGTCGCCTGAGAAGGTTGCACGCACGGTCTTCGGCTTCGTGGCTGTCTGTGCGCCTTCGGGCGGCGTCAGTGACATCAAGCAGCCACTCAAGGCGACTTCCGGCGTTGCTTCGGTGTTCCGCTTCGGGCCTGTCACGAACGCGACATGGGGCAAGCTGTTCACTCGTGCCATCACTGGCGAACAGCCCCGCTCTTTCGCCATGACGTACTACATC
>DJJF01000001.1:31474-31710 GCA_002434005.1 Candidatus Saccharibacteria bacterium UBA6575
CGCCATGACGTACTACATCGACCAGGTGAACTACGTCCGGTCACGTCCGGCGCCCGACCTGGAGCTGCTGGCGAAGATCAACTTTGTGTACCTGCAGGCCGCGAATGACGAGGTCGTCGAGCCGTCGGCTGCCAATGCTTGGACGACCGATGACAACAAGATCATACGGGTCAAGGCCAAGCACGTCTCGTACGACGTGGACACGGAGGAGTGGAACAAGGCATTCGACAAGGCCC
>DJJF01000025.1 GCA_002434005.1 Candidatus Saccharibacteria bacterium UBA6575
ATCGCCACCGAACCACATCATGCGCAGGAACGCATCCGCGATCAGTCCGATGGCGCTGACAAGGCCGAAGACTATCATCATCACCCGGATGTCATAGTTCTTCACATGTCCCATCTCGTGGGCCATGACGGCTTCGAGCTCGCGGTCGCTCATCAGATCGATGATACCTCTGGTTGCCGCCACGTGGGCATGCTTCGGATCGCGGCCAGTCGCGAACGCGTTCGCCGCCCGATCATCTATGACATACACCTTGGGCATCGGCATGCCTTCGGTGATCGCCAGGTTCTCGACGATACGGTACAGTCGTGGCTCGTCGGATTTTTTAATTTCCTTCGCACCATTCAAACTTAGAGCAAGCTTAGCTGCCGCGAAGTACTGAAAAAGCGTGTAGACGGCCGCACCGGCGATCGTACCCCAGAATATGCCGATGCTGCCGTAGACCTGTGAGAATATGTAGCCGATACCTGCGATGAGCAGCACGAACACGCCCATTATGAGCAGCGTATTGCGCTTGTTCGCGGCGATAGCGTTATACAAGACGGCTCTCCTAGAACTTCACGTCGACCGGCTTCTCGACGGACGCCATGTCTTCGACTTCGAAGAATTCCTTGTTCTTGAATCCGAACATGCCGGCAACGACGTTGGCCGGGAACTGCTGGATGCGAGTGTTGAGATCACGTACGCCGCCATTATAGAAGCGCCGGGCAGCTTGAATCTTATCTTCGGTATCGACCAGCTCGTTCTGAAGCTGCTGGAAGTTCTCACTAGCGCGAAGCTGCGGGTAGGCTTCCGATACGGCAAATAGGCTCTTGAGGGCCTGCTCGAACTGATTTTCAGCTTGCGCGGTCGCTGCCGGACCCTTTTTGGTGGCCTCGAGCACGTTCGACCGTGCTTCGGTCACGTCCTGGAACACCTGCTTCTCGTGCGCGGCATATCCCTTTACGGCCTCCACGAGGTTCGGTATCAGGTCGGCGCGTCGTTTCAGTTGGACGGTGATATCACTCCAGGCTTCCTGGACACGCACGTTCAGCTGTACCAGACCGTTGTACGTGGCCCATACGAAGATGGCGATCACGACCAGAAGGCCTATCACTACCCATAACAGAATGCTCATTTATCACTCCTAACCTTAGATGCTGTTGGTGTCATTATTATACCAATTCCGGCTGCAAAATCACAGATTGACACGCTGCGGGATTTGCTTGAATCGCGAAACGTTGTTAAAATAATATTGTACTGTTCGTTCCTTAAGAGAGGTGATATGCATGTCTGATCTTTTCAGGCAGCTGCTCGAGACGGCGCAGACGCTTCTCGAGGGCATGTTCGGTTTCCTCGGCGTAGTGGGCCGTGACGGCAGCGGCCGTCTGGTCTCGGCGGTGCTGCTGCTCCTGCTGGGCGTCGTCTTGGCACGAGTATGGGGCAGCCGTTTGGGCTACGTCGTCACGAGCTTCGTGTTCGCTAGCGCCGTCTTCGCACTGGTCCGGGGCCTGGGTGGGTCCGCCGAGCTCGGTACCCTTCTGGGTGCCGTCATCGTCGGGGTCATGACCGGACGGGTCGCGCTCGACGCGCTGAAGCGGCGTTCGTTCGGTTGGGCAGCGTTCGGCTCCATCCTGGCGGTGATGTCAATCTTCGCCGTCCTGTCGCTTACCAACAGCAACTTCCTTGACGGACAGCTGCCGCGCGACGCGCGGCGGATGACCGCAACCATCAAGGTCTTCGTGTCGAACTTCGTCGACGCGGCGACCGACGGTCTGAAGGACGAGCGCAAACCAGACCGCACCGACAAGCAGAACCGTCAGCGTTGATCAAGCGCCGACGGGCAGTACCGCGTACGACACGCCTCCGACCTATGGGTACGGACGGCGTGTCGTACGCACATCCAGTCATCAATCCAAACGGACTCCCATTCGGGAGTCCGTTTATCATGATGTCAATCTGGTACGCGGGGCGGGACTTGAACCCGCACGCCTTCTCAGGCAAGGGATTTTAAGTCCCTCGTGTCTACCGATTCCACCACCCGCGCAAATACGAAATGGAGGCACGTACGGGAGTTGCACCCGTCTAAACGGTTTTGCAGACCGCTGCGTAACTGCTCCGCCAACGCGCCATGTCCTCAAGTTTGGTGCGCCACATCGACTTGTCGTGGAACACCCTAGAACCTAGTCTGGTTCTGATGTATCAAAAACTAAGTGATCTAGGCTGGGTATATTATAACGGAGAAATTCATATTGTCGAGCCTGAAACAGAGGAGAGCCAGCATCATGTTTAGTGAAAGCACTCTCTACAATCAAGATACGTTCTATAAGGCGTTCATGCGTGACCTGCTGCTCAGTAAAGATGAAGTGATTATCGAGAGTCCATTCATCACGGAAAAGCGTATGAGGACACTCCTACCTATCTTCACTAAGCTACGCAGCCGTGATGTGCGTATAGTCATAAATACTCGTAATCCAAACGAGCATGACGGGGACTATTATTATCAAGCACTCGACGCCATCTACGAGTTGCAAACACTGGGTGTCACAGTGCTTTATACCGCCGGTCATCATCGCAAACTGGCAATACTTGACCGTAAGGTAGTTTATGAGGGCAGCCTCAACATATTATCGTTTAATGACAGTTGTGAGATAATGAGGAAAATAGCATCGGAGAAAGCGGCTAAACAGCTATGTGCGTTTATCGCTATTGACCGATATGCGAGGAGTAAATAATTATGACAGATTTCAAAGAATACGAAGCAAACCAAGAAGACATTGATAAAGTCGTTGCCTACTTGAAGACAATCGACCCCGAACATGCAACACCCCAAGATGCTATCGACTTCTTGACGCAATATCAAGAGAAGTTTCATCGACTCGGCACGGTATTGACTGACGATGAGATGAAGCAACTATACGATGAGTTTGCTGAGTCTCGTAACAACAGCTAGAGTTCATCAATCATTGGTTCACTTGTAGGCTGGGGCTTTGATTTAGCCCCAGCCTTTTTATTCTTTTCGACACTAGGCTTGCTTGGTTTTGGCTGCTCTTTTTCTTGCTCTACGATTTCTTGCTTTTTCGCAAACACCGACCGCGAATGTTCGACAATGGCGGTGCGTATCCTGATATTGCCATCGTCTGCCAGTAGTAGTGTCTGCCCTGATAGTGGCTCTTGGGCTTTAACAGCCGACAATTTGGCATAAAAGTTAAATGCTGGCAGATTGCTTATCTCACCCTGCTCAATGTAGGGACTAAATAGAGGTAACAACACCCTCTCATCTTGTGGGTTACCTGTTCTAAAGGTAATGACTGTACCGACGTTTGCCATGATGATGCTTACCATCTGTTGATCGCTCTGCTGAGAGGTAGATTGCTCGGCCATCGTCAAGAATAGCTTATATTTTCGAGCCTCAGACAGCATTTGTACGAAGCTGGTTGTAGCAAAGTTCTGAAACTCATCTACATAGAGGTAGAAAGGGCGACGCTTCGACTGTTCCAGTCGAGCGCGACGCAGACTTGCGAGCTGAAGCTTCGCAAGTACGGTTATTCCAAACAGTTCTGACGTATCTTCACCGAGTAGACCTTTTGAAAAGTTACAAATCAGTATCTTGCCATTGTTAATGATGTCATCAAAATCAATTGTGGATTTTGGCTGCTCAAGTATCTGCCGCGCACTCGCTGAGAATAGGAAGCGGCCAATCTTGGCAGTGATACCAGCCGCCATTTTGACTTTCTGCATGTCACCAGCCTTGCCGATCTCATTTTTCCAAAAGTTAATGAGGTTTTTATCTTCGAGTGTCTTGGTGATACTTTTGCGATACTTTGGGTCATTCAATAGGTCGAACACAGTAAATAGTGTCGGGTTTTCGACTGTCAGCGCTGTTTGTATGGTGTTTCGCAGGACATACTCGATACGATGGCCGCCAGTATCTTCATCACTGAATATCTTGCGGAATACCGAGATGACCGACTCGGTAATAATGTCTTTTTCGCGCAGCAGCTCATTGCCAGTAAGCCCAGGCGATAGTTCGAGCAAGTTTAACCCTATTGGGTATTCGAGATCATCAGGGTTGAAGTAAATGACATCTTTGACTCGCTCTGGTGGTACATGACGCAGGAGCGTTTCGGCCATATCACCGTGCGGATCGACGACAGCAATACCTTTATCACCCTGCATGTCTTGGACGATCTGATATTGCAGTAAAGTTGTTTTACCGTTACCCGTACCTCCGATAATGTACTCATGGCGTTCGCGCTCCTGCTCGGTCAAGCCTATCAGTGTGGAGGAGTTATGATGAATGTTCTCGCCAATAACCACATCAAACTTGCTACCGGATTTGAGCGATACTGGTGCTGGCAGTGTCTTACTGAGCGAGGTGATGAGGTTATCAGTCTTACTCACTTGGCTCGATGGGAAATGATAGAGGCTTGCGAGTTCGGTTGAAGCCAAAATAAGCCCAGAACGGCGCGACAATGATGGCAGCCGGTTCACAGCATTACGCCAACGCAACTTATTGATGATCGGCAGTGAAGCTTTCGCTTTAATTGATTGGTACGGTGGCACGCTATAGCCATCGAGGGCAGATTTCAGCGCCGAGATGTGTGCGGCAGCATCTGGACTTTTTACAAGAATACGCAAGCTGGCCTGAAAAAGCGGCCGTGTTACTTTTTGGTGCATGGTCTCCATAAGTTCAAGCTCAAAGGCGCTTAGTGTTCGCGACGGTCTATCATGAGTGGTTATGCGTGCCTGTTGCTGTACTGTGCGTGATTTAGAACTGTAGTATTCTTTGTGGCCGAAAGTCGTACCCATATAAACTTCACCGGCTAGATCAGTTAGCCCAGATGAGGCTTTGCCAAAGATATTCGTAAAACGTCCGAGTAGCGTCAGCTGCTTGCCACTGACTTGCTGCAAGATATTTTCGTTACCGAGAATCTTATGTGAAAGTATGTCAGCTTCGCGCAAACGAACCGGCATGGCAACGATTTGTAGCGTAATTTCTTCGTCATCACTAAGCTTTGTCATCGCGCCGGTGACATAACTAAGTGGGTCGTGTTGCTCGAATACAGACGTTAAAGTGAGCGGTAATACATAGTGTTCAGTTTCTTTGAATTCAATAATTTTATCTACTTCACTAATCTCGCGTTCAATTTCTTTAACTTTTGAATCAGGTATATATGATGTGATAACTTTCTGTGTATTCTTTGAGCGTGTTTTCTCGACTTGGAGCAAGTAGCGAATACCGTCTCTCCGTGTTGAAACAATCTCAAAACTCATCACTGGCGAGCGATTATATAGCTTATCTTTTAGCTGCCGTGCAGCGCGTGCGCCATGTATGACCGAAAAGAGCTGCTCGGTAGCCTCTGGTGTCTTGGCAATATTGGCTGGTGGTGTGATTTCGAGCCAGGCCATATCACGATGTGACAGATGGCGACGGTTGAAAAGAGTGAGAACAAAGATTGCTATAAAGTATGTAGCGACAATAGCTACTAGAACGATGGTGATAGGTTGCCAGTGTTCAATGATGGATTCAAGATAGGCTTTGGTGTCCATGCTTCTCCTTTCTTGCCATATATAAAGTTGTAATACTGCGCTGAGTCTTTGGAGAATGTACGCTGTGACACTACGTTTAGGTGCGGCGCGTTCATCTCTGATATTGTCCAATCGCCAGTCTTATCATCGACCTTAATGACATAGGCAACGTGACCCCATTCTCCCTCATCGGTTTGGAAGACTGCATTGACGGCTGGGGTATGATTTACCTCGTAGCCATCGGCGCGAGCACGATCATCCCATGTGTTCGCATTGCCCCAAGTCGTCGGTATCGGTGTGCCAGCCCAAAGACGCATCGCAAAAGCCCAATAGGTGCAGTTTCCCCATGCATAAGTGTCGCCAGGCACCTCACCGCCCATATAGAAGCCTTGCGTCTCGGCGGCTTTGGCGTCTGGCGTACCGGCAAGAAAGCTCAAGACATCAGTGCCCATCGACATGACCGCCATGAATGGTAGCGATAGGATAACAACTAGCGTCGCTAATACGACCGCAATCGTTCGTTTTGGATTGTAGCCAGCTACACCAAAGACAACGATGCTTGGGTTCACGCGTAAATCTCCGTGGGGTTTGTCGTAATGAGTGGATGCTCTTTATCTGCGGCCACTACTCGTACCGCAACATGGTTTTGGTCAGCAGCAATCAATGCGTCACCACGCTCGCATGTCAGCAAGAAACTCTGTTCGTATTCACTGAGATTAAACTCATCGACAACACCACGAATAGTCGTAGTGTCTTGTCGCATTAGAATACGCAAGGCACTCTGCGAGGCGATAGCGCGGCCGTATTCGCTATGCAAAAAGTCATTGGCTTGTTGCGAGATGATCGAAACACCAAGGTAGTATTTACGCGCTCGACGGACTAGCCCTGCCACGAATCGAGCACTTTGCTCGTGTTCAAGTAGTAACCAGCCCTCATCAATCACGAGCAGGCGTTTTTCGGGACTAGCCATAACTTGATTCTTAACGAAGTTAGAGATAATGAGCATCATGATTGGTCGCAAGTTGCTCGCCATATCCTTGATATCAAAAATCACCAGTCGATTATCTAGTTCGATATTGGTATGTGAATTAAATACGCCAGCCAACGAGCCAGAGATATATCGCTCTAGTCGTTCACAAAGCTGTAGTTGTCCAAGGTCATGTAGCTCTGCGTACAAATCTTGTAAGCGCGGTTGTGACTTCTTTGCTTTCTTGTACACCTTTAGGATAGCGCGGTCTACCGCTGCTTTTTCTGATTTGTCCAAGCCCTCGGCCATCAAGCCGATGACATCGGTGAGGTCTTGAATATGCTCAGACAAATCGTCTTTTGAATGGAACGTCGTCGCCAGATCGAACGGATTTATCTTGTCTTTGCTTCGTGTTGATAGCTTGATATATGTACCGTCAACAGATTCTGATAGGTTCTTATACTCGCGCTCTGGATCAATGACGATAACTTTTGTGCCTTGCATGAGTTGACGTAATATCTCAACCTTGGTGGTGTAGCTTTTGCCTGAGCCAGACTGTGCAAACGTGATTGAATTGGCGTTATGAAGGCTAAAGCGGTCGAGAATAACGAGTGAGTTATTCGATTTATTTACTCCGTACAAGATGCCGCTTTCTTGCACCAACTCAGATGACATAAATGGAAATGTGAGCGCGGCACTTGAGCTATCGAGGTTTCGTTTTTGCCCGAGTTGATCTTCGCCTCGCGGCAAAATGGACTGTAGGGCTTCGAGCTGCTGATACCTTGCAACTTTTGAGTAAAACAATCGTGCCGACATTGTAGCTTCGAGTAGCTTCGTCGTCTTATTAAGCTCTTCAAGGTTATCGGCGCGGATACTGACGTAAATCGCCATCTGGAAAAGCTTTTCTTGGCCACGTTGGATCTTGTCGCGCAGCTCAATCGCTGAATCGAGCGGATCGGTAATTTCAGAACCGACAATCTTACCGGCTCTCATCATAGCCCTCTTCGTACTCTCAAGCTCAGTTATTTTACGGTGCAGTTTTGGTAAGGCGGATGTTGCGCTCACTTCATGCAGGTGGTAGCTGATATCTGAGTCGTGATTAAAGTTGATGAGGCTATCCATCCAGCCGGAATTAGCTACAAACGGATAACCAGAAATGTAGAGAGTGCGCATGTATATACCGTCGATGCACAAGTAGTCGATGTTTTCTTCTAGCCCAGCGTAAGACAACGCGTCTATTGCATCTTGTTCACCGAAAGCAATCGTCAACTCCTTTTGTTTATCAAGTCTCGCTTGCTTCTGCTTCCTGATGGGCGCAGTTATTGGGGTAACGACTTTTTGTCGTAGTTCGTTCAACTTTGCGAACTTATTTGGTTTTTCGAGTTTTGCTTTTACCATTATCTTCTCCTTTCTGTATAAGGGCGGTGTGTATCATCTGTAGTGCTTGCTCGGTCAAAGGTTGCAGTTTGGCTTGTGACGGACTGTAGAAGCTGTAGAACAAATCCAGAGCCTCAAGACTATCGAGTTGATCGGTATACATACCAAGTCGCGACATACCTTTTGAGACAATATCGAGTTTGATCTTGAGCTGCTCCTCGATTAAGTCAAAATCTCCCTTACCCGTAGGCTTGTACGGCACAATGATATAAAAGTGTCGCGTCAAAATCTTGTTAGTTGTGATGAGCGAGCGGATAAACGCATCGTAGTTTTTAAGCTGAGTACGGTAGATTGGTACTTTTTCGCTATCGAGTCGCTCTTTGAGATCATCGAGATATTTATCCATATCAATTTCTCGGGTGCGTACAAGAATTTGTAAACTTGTACCGACCGAGTTGAGGAAGCTTTCGTAAGTGTCGATGATTGCGTCTTGCTCTTCTTCGCTACGCAGTTCAAAGTTGAGTGATGATACCTGTAAGATTGCTCGATATTCGTTATTTGGCAGCATCAAGATGCCATCTCGCACACCCTTGCTAGCTATTTGGTGGCTGGCCGGGGTTTTGCTTGTCGATTTCTGAATAGTG
>DJJF01000014.1:0-7167 GCA_002434005.1 Candidatus Saccharibacteria bacterium UBA6575
CCCTGCACGTCGAAGTACAGGTAGCCGGTCTGGCCCTCGTCGAAGCCGAAGCCCTCGACGTTGAAGACGCAGACCTTGGGGTCGTTGTCTTCCGTGCCGGAAGGCGTGCCCTGCTCGTGGATCTTGAGGGTGCCGTTGTTGCCATTCCCGGTCGCGAGCGCGGGGGCGCCCGAGAGACCGAGAGTCAGCAGAACGGCCCCGAGGACCGCGATCATGGCGCTGGCAGCCTTGTGGAGACCACGCGGCTTGATGCGCTTCTGGAAGAGCCGCTTGATCAGCGACTCGTCCTTCTTTCGCTTACCACTCACTTGAACCACTCTCTCTTGTTGTGGGGGTCTTGGATAGATGAACCGACCACGCATGCGCGATCGGTGTCACAAAGGTATTTTGCTAGAACCGAATTGTTAACTGCCACGGCGTGGCAGCGAGCAATCAAACTCAAGCAGTCACACCTCAGCGACTCCGACAACCCATGGCTGGGGTCAGATTACATGATTATATCATACTTATGTAAAAAAGTAAATGCCTACGCTTATTAGTCGCCTATTGACTCGTATAACAAGAATGTCAACGTACCTTCGCTCGGCGCCTCACAGCCATCCGCAGGGGCAAGTGTGTAGTTCAAATTGACGGTGTATGGGCGGCTTATCCTGATTTCATCTGTAACTTCGAAGTACAGTTCGTCAAGCTCGGGAGAATACGTGAGCTTCCATCCTTCGGTAGAGGTCCTATCAATGATGTGGTCTACTTGAGATGTCGAAGGGTCAAGATCTATACGCTCCTTATCGAATTGCATTCCCGGCTTAGCCATCGGAAGCCATGTCGCACCGGAGTCAGTTGATACATATGGCTCAGTGTAGCCGGCAGAACGTAGAATCGTGCCGTTCGCACTGACAGAATACTTATTGGACGCAGCATCGGGCTGGATTGCGACTTCACTCCATGATGAACCAAGGTTGGTGGAAGTAAAGAACCTGACCTTATAATCGTCCGCCAGATCGGAAAACCATGCGTACAACTTGCCGGTTCCTCGGGCTATTGCAATCGTATACGGATCTAGGTCACTATCGGGGAAAGACACCGATGACCATGATGCGCCGCCATCACTCGTGCTATACATCTTCTGATAGTAGGTCATGAGATCGATTGCCATAAACGACCACTTCATGCCATCGCCTGATATTGAGATCGAGCCCCTGCCTATGAGATCAGTCGTTGGATCAGACGTAGTCCAGGTCGCCGCACCGTCGGTCGTAACATAGATGAGCGACTGAGGCTCCATATCGTATACGGTTGACGGATCAATCGCGCTCATTACCATAGTCTCGCCGTCGTCAGATATATCAAAACCAGAAGGGTCATATGCATCGATTGGTGCGATCGCTTGCCAAGTCTGGGCCTTATCAGTCGACTGCCATATATCGACCTGATTGGTGCCATAGTTGAACTTAAACATATACATCTTATTGCCGCTCCTGGACATCGCTATCCTGCCCTCACTTACTTCCATTTGCAAAGGTAGATTTATGGTATTCCAGGTAGTACCACCATCGATTGATCGGTAATCAAGTCGATCGTATTCGAACGTTTCATCATTGAAACTGGCGGCACTTAGTATTATCACCATACCGTCCTTGCTCGCTTTAATGTTGAATCCGTCGATGTTTTCTGCGTTTTCTATCTCAGGTCCAATTCGCTCCCACGACTCGCCACCATCGACCGAACGAACGACATTCGCGTCATAGTCTATGTTGTACAACCGCTGGCCGTCGTCTGACATCGCATAGTCCCCATTTCGCACGTCGAACGTTTTAAGTGAGGTGCTCATATCGAAGCCACTTGAACGCATGTGCTTGTCCGCTAGGCGAATCCCTTCACTGCCAGAGTCCGCACAGGTATCGCCAGGTTCGATTGGATCAGAAGGACCAACCGGCTCCGTCGGATTACTTGGAGTAGTAGGGGCTGATGTAACGGAGGCTGTTACACGCGGGCTGTATGAACCACCGTATGTCACCCCGTTAGTGTCGACGATACTGTACCCTACCCCGACGGCACTTCCGACGAAATCACTGTCAGGCGAAAAACGGATGGCGCCGTTGCTCTGCGCTATATATGTACCTTCCGCAGGAGTAGTGACCTGTTTACTGTCACCGCTAAGTATCGTACCGTGTTTATAATTGGCAGCCAGGCTTAGCTGCAAACTGCTTAAGATGAACTTTGCGCCATCTTTTGGCACATGCTGGCTCAAAATACTGAACGTTTGGACCGAACCCTTTTGACCAGTCGTTGATTCGCCCTTAAAGGATATCAGTTTGCCGTGGCCACCACTAGCTCCGGATACTTCAGCGTGTTCAGACGAATCCTGATCCGTAGACGTAGAGTCATCCTTCTCGGCTACAGTACTACCGAACTGTGAACCAGAGTCTGATTGTTTAGTCTGATCGGACGCTGCTTCTTTAGGAGCTGTTATCGTGTTTATGGCAGCAAGTGCGCCAGTCCCGATGAACAGCAAGAGTAATACACCGAGTATAATTTTTAACCTTGTCGGCATAGCCGGCTGATTCCCCCACTTGTTTGTTTATAAAACGCTTATGACTAGGGTCATTGTAGCGTACGATTACTCCTGTAGTCAATCGTTATTTGAGGGTACGAAGCAAATAGAACCGCTCCCGGTTACCCTTCGCTCCGGCCACGTCGCTGTCTGCTTTGTCGATGATCGTGAAGTAGCGTTTGGACCACAGTTCAAAGTCTTTCAATATAACCCTGCGGATGGAATCATTCTTGATGACACCTTTGTTGACCTGGGCCCTGCCCGCCTCGAACTGGGGCTTTAGCATGGCTACGATTCGTGTGTTGCTATTCGATATACCGGCGATATGCGGCAAAATTTCACGCAGACTGATAAAGCTGACATCCATGACTACGATGTCAGGCTCATCAGACGGCATAAAGTCGCGGATGTCAGTCTGTTCGTGTAGTTCAATACGTGCATCGCCCCGAAGGCTCGGGTGCAGCTGTTCCGTACCGACGTCGACCGCGAATACTTTTTTTGCGCCGTTCCTCAGCGCAAAATCAGTAAATCCACCGGTACTCGAGCCGACATCCAGAACGATCTTGTCGTCGAACGAAACCTTCAGTTTATCTGCAACGCTAGCCAGCTTGAGGCCTGCACGCGATACGTACCGTTGTTTGTCCTTCAAGCGTACCGTGTCTGATTCAGTCACGAAATGGCCCGGCTTTGTAACGACATTGCCATTTACTGTTACCTCACCCAAACGGATCACGCTCTCGGCTTGGGAGCGTGTAGGGGTCATATGGTTTGCTGACACATAAGCATCGAGGCGTTGTTTCATCTGTTATTCTTTGTAGCTATATGATTACTGTTTGCTTGTTATACTACCATCATGACATTAAAAAGACTTCGGCTGTTACTTGTTATTTGGTATGCATTCGTATTCTTATCTGCACCTATGCTGCTAGGCTTTATTGGATACATGTTGTTCGGCTTTGCAATGAGTGGCTTCGGTTCGCAGGAATCAAACCCATATTACCTACTGCTTTCTTCGATACCGGTGATCACCATCGGGTTCGTCACGTACAAACTCCATTCAATCAAACATCGTTTAAATCGTGAAGGTATGAAAGAATCAGTCCGCCAGGAACTGACTAACCAGCAGACTACGCTTTCCCCGGAACGTACCGTATTAACTGCCATGGAACATGCCGGACAATTGTCACTAGATGAACTGTCAGCACGAACCAGCATACCTGCACAGGAGTTACTTACTGTGCTGGGTCAGCTAGAACTGAATGGACAAGTAGAACGCTCATCCAGCATGGATGGCATTTCTTTCAAGCGACGTGATATTTCCGAAGTGTAATACCGCTATTTCTTCCGTTCGCGGTAGGTACCGGTTTCAGTATCAACACTGACGATGTCGCCAGTCTTGATAAACGCTGGTACACGAATAGACAAACCCGTTTCAAGGATTGCGTCCTTCTGCACAGCATTCGTGGTGTCACCTTTTACGACATCTTCAGCATAGGTAACTTCAAGAAATAAGTTCTTAGGTAATTCGACATTAATAACCCTGCCGTCAAAGAATTGCAGGCCAAGGTTATCGCCCTCTTTTAGGTAATCTTTCGCCGTATCAACGGTATCGGCTGGTAATTCAAACTGTTCAAAGCTTTCAGGGTCCATAAAAAAGTAGTTCACACCGTCGTTATATAAGTACTGAACACTTTTGGTGGTAACTTCAGCACGCTCGATCTTGTCGGCACCCTTGAAGGTCTTAGGGATGACGCTGCCATCAATTAGATTCTTTAAGCGAACATTCACGATGGAACCGCCCCGCCCCATGACCTTTTGGCTGTATTCGACTACACGGTATGGTTTGCTGTCGATCTGGACGACGGTTCCTTTTTTTAGATCTGTCGGTTGGTACATCTATTTATCCCTCAAATGTTTATACGCTGTTATGCCGCCGAAAATCGCTAGACCAAGACCTGCCGCTGTAAAAGCGCCTGTTCGTAACTTGTGATTACGATCTTCAGTCGACTCGACATGCTCTTCAACCCCGTGATCAATCACATGTTCGGGTTTAACCCACTTGTCATCGGACATCTTGATTAGACCCTCGGGTTGTTGTTCTAGCAGCGTCAAATCATCTTCATTAACGCTAATTTCAACCGAACGATGCGTTCGTCCGTGTGCCCTAGGTCCAGCCTCAGCCATGCCCTTAGCCTTGAGTTACGAACGGAAGCAGCGCTAAGTGACGAGCACGCTTGATTGCTACTGCTAGTTGACGCTGTTGCTTGAGGCTTAGGCCAGTCTTACCGATCGGTTCAATCTGTCCGTATGCATTGATGTAGCGGCCAAGGGTCTTTACGTCTTTGTAGTCAAAGTACGTTGTAACGTCTTTCTTAAATCGTTTTGGACTCATAATTTACTCTCTCCTAGAATGGAATTTCACTTAAATCAATTGGTTTGTCATCGATGTCTTCGATAACGGTGTCTTTGCTCTTGCTTGAGCTTGTGTTACTGCGCGGTACGCTAGAACTACCGCCCTGCTGGCCGTCTTGTGGGCCGTCTAGGAAGGTAATGTCGGTTGCAACAACTTCGATTCGCGTGCGCTTTTTGCCAGTTTCTTTGTCGTCCCAGCTATCTTGACGAAGGCGACCCTGCACGAGGCAGCGGCGACCTTTTGACAGGTACTGGTTTGCAAGCTCACCTAGCTTCTCCCAGGCAGTAATGTCAAAGAAGTCAGCTTGGTCATCCTGTGTTTGGCGGTCAACAGCAAGGCTAAAGCTTGCAATACTTTTACCGGTAGTCGTGGTGCGCATCTCAGGATCACGCGTAAGGCGTCCCATCAGGATCACTTGGTTGATGCTACGTGCCATTTGACTACTCCTCCTCGTCTTCGGTTTGGTTCTTCTTGGCTGCTTCCAGCTTAGCGCGTTCCTTGCTGTCTACTTTCACAAGTAGATAACGGATCACGTCGTCGCTGATATTGAACGCGTTAGAAATCTTCAACGGTGCTTCAGCAGGCAGCTCTACGTCCATAAGAACGTAAACGGCAAAGTCCTGCCTTGCAACACGGTACGCCAGCTTCTTCTTGCCCCAGTTGTCTTCTTTGGCGATCTTACCACCGTTCGTCGTGACCAAGTCACGGACGGTCTTCAGCGCCTTTTCCAGATCGCTCTCGCGGTCCGGGTGAACCAACACGGTCAGTTCATATTCCTGCATATAGTTTCCTCCTCTGGAATCCTTGCATAGGATGCTTGTTCTGTCTCAAACAAGCCTAGGTTGATAACAGGTATGATTATAGCAGATTTCAGAGGTAACGTCTACTCGTCGTCACCCGATGCGAGCTCGTCCATGCTGGAGATCAGCACGTCACGCGGACGGGAGCCGTCAGCCGGGCCGATGACACCCTGCTCTTCCATCTCTTCGATGATACGTGCGGCCCGGGCGTAGCCGATGCGCAGTCGGCGCTGCAGCAGGCTGGTGCTGGCCTTACGGCTCTCTATGACCACGCGCAAGGCGTCATTGTACATGTCGTCCCCGCCTTCGCTATTCATGTCCATCACCACGCCGCCCTTGCCGTTCNNTTCCAGCTCGCTTTCGCGGTCCGGGTGGATAAGTACGGTCAATTCGTACTCTTGCATGTCTTCCTCCTTTGGAATTCCCTGCAGGGAATGCTTATGTTGTTTCACATAAGCTTAGGTTGGTAATAGCTATATTATACTAGTAAACCGCGGCTGTGACAAGGGTCAGTATGAGTGGAGGCTGGTGAGTTTGTTTTGTAGAAACTGCTTAGCTTGAAGATCTGCATCCTTGATCTCATCGGGGGTGCGGTTATACATAAGGTCACTGGCGATAATAGTGTGCGTAAAGAATTTTGAAAGTAACTGCATACCTTCAGGGCTTTCAGGTTCTACCTCAGCTTGGCTACTTTTCCCATGGCTATACACTGATGTAGCCAACCGTAGTTCTTCATCCTTTAAGCTGACGTAAAACGAAGTATCTTCTGCGTGCGTCGCCGGTACCTCGACGATTCTTTCAATACTCCCGTCGCTATGGTCACGTTCTACGAAATGAAGGTCGGCTTTCATACGCGCGGGGTCCCTGGTGACGAATTGCTTAATAGTCATACCATCTGAATGGGATGTTCGTGTCCTACCGGTATACAACCGTCCAAGCTCATCGAATTCTTTCTCGAATGCCTTGGCGGGCTCACGGAAAATCTCGGCTAATAGCTCGTCTCGTAAAGCCGTCAGGCCAGCGAGTCGTTCCGCCTGCAGATCTTGCTCAAACATGTCTGGCTGCTCGGTGCGAGCCTCGATTTCAGCCGTAAGCGCATCGACTTCGCCGTTTAATTCTAAGAGATGTCGAATGATGTGCTCGAACTGGCCGACAAATTCCCCCTGAGTACGCTGTGTTGTTTCAGTTCGGGTGTGAAGCAGATCGATCATGTTTGTTTCTTTCTTGATTATGTCTGTCCTCGGTATACGCTTACGCTTACCGATTGTCAAGCTAGGTTTAAGAACTAGGATTAGACTTCTGAGCTATCGCCGGACAGTTCGTCCATGCTGCTTATCAGCACATCACGTGGGCGTGAGCCGTCGGCTGGGCCAATAACACCTTGTTCTTCCATTTCTTCGATG
>DJJF01000014.1:7291-7505 GCA_002434005.1 Candidatus Saccharibacteria bacterium UBA6575
TTCTTCCATTTCTTCGATGATACGGGCGGCGCGCGCATAACCAATACGTAAGCGGCGCTGCAGCAGACTGGTACTGGCCTTGCGGCTTTCGATAACCACGCGCATGGCGTCGTTATACATGTCGTCGCCACCTTCAGAATTCATATCCATGACTACCCCGCCCTTTCCGTTCAGCTGAACCGGCTGGCTAACAATTTCGTCGTTGTACTGCGGC
>DJJF01000004.1:0-1809 GCA_002434005.1 Candidatus Saccharibacteria bacterium UBA6575
TCAGTATAGCATGAGCGTCTTAACGTCGATACAGTGGAAACCTGGCCGAGGCGATGAGTAACGTGAACATTGCGATGTACACAAAAAACAGTGTCAAACCATTCACGCTACCGAGTGCCGCTATGAGTGCAGCGAGACTTAGTGCAGCTATGGCTGCACCAAAATTCGCAAATGCCTCTACAAGCGCAAGATACGCGATCCTGTAGCCAGGTGTGTCGGCCGAATCAAATATCCCCCGCGTGAAGGCCATGTTATAACCAGTTGTCGCTACATCGTTCATAGAATTACTAATAAGTACGCCTAACGGAGTGGTTATTGTTGGCCGCATAATGTGAACGAACGAATTAAAGTACACCATTGAGCGCAGCAACAAGAGCCCTTGGCGTCCGTCGATCAGGCGACCGAACAAATACGATGCAAGTAGTGCTACAACAACACCAATCGAAGCGAGCGCACCGATTTTGGCATAGATCTCATTCCCGTCACCAACGAACACAACGATCGTAACGAACATTACCCACGCGTTTGTGCTCGCGAACACATCGGCTCCCAATCCAACACAGGCCCTGAGACTACGCCAGTGCTGGCTCCATGGAAAACCTTTGAAGCTAATGTGCTGATGAATTTTTGTTGGTTCAGCGGTTCGTAAGAGTGGCGCTGCCGATAGGAGGAACATCACAACCGATAACAGCATGGCGCTGGTTGGCCCAAACAGTGCCGCAACAACACCGCCTAACACTGGGCTAGCTCCCTGCGCAATCTTTTCTATGATTGTCATGAAACCGATCTCCTTACCTGCATGATCGGTATGCTTTACTTTGGAAAAGTCGATCTGATAGCACAGACTGTTGAGCTCGGCGCCGAATGCCTGTAATATGCACCAAACCACGATAGCCGCGATACCGACATCGGCACTGAAATAGAGAAACATGAGCGAAACACCCAATATGACATTGGCAATGAACAGCCCGTGTTTAGGGCCGATTCGGGCAGCGATTAATGCCGCTGGTGCAACAAAGACGATCTTTAAGAGGTAGAATGCTGCCCAAAAAAGCGCGATGAACACCAGGCTATACTCGAGCTTGTATAAGTAAACCGATGCAAATACCATTACGAATCGCAGTGCGAACATCGTCATGAGCCTCGATGCATACAGTTCAGCAATTTCGCTAAACGTAGCATGACGCCAAAAATGGCGCCGTAGTAAGAAGCGATGAATAATTTGTTGGATCATGTTGTTTTTTGTAAGTTTACTCGGTTTGATTATAGCACCTGCCCGGAACAATCGGGCTCGAGAAATTAATGATTATGCTTATTCTTTTCGCTCTTCGCTGCGGGTATACTACTAACATGAACATTTTCTTCTCAGGAATCGGTGGAGTCGCGCTTGGGCCCCTTGCTCAGATTGCTCACGATGCTGGCCATGCCGTTCTAGGAAGTGACGCATCAGAAAGCCTGACTACACAAGCACTGGGTAAGTACGGAATAACTGTACGGATTGGCCAGAGCGCGGAGCTTGTCGAAGCAGAGCATGCACTGAATCCGATTGATTGGTTTGTGTACACGGCTGCACTAACGGATGACCATCCCGAGCTTGTGAAAGCACGCGAACTTGGTATCAAAACAACGAAGCGAGACGAGCTGTTGTCTCATATTATTAAAGAAAAAGACCTTAAACTCCTCGCCGTCAGTGGCACCCATGGTAAAACAACGACAACTGGCATGCTGGTATGGGCCCTGAAGCAGCTCGATATACCAATAAGTTACTCGATTGGCTCAACCGTTAGCTTTGGACCAAGCGGTCACTAC
>DJJF01000004.1:1956-3791 GCA_002434005.1 Candidatus Saccharibacteria bacterium UBA6575
TGGACCAAGCGGTCACTACGAGCCAGGTAGTGAATACTTCGTATATGAATGTGATGAGTTTGATCGTAATTTCCTGCATTTCAACCCACATTCAAGCATCATCACCTCGATAGGCTATGACCACAGTGACACATATCCAACAAAAGAAGAGTATCGCGCTGCTTTTAGCCAGTTTATCGATCAGTCCGAACATACTGTTGGTTGGTATCACGACTTCAAAACCTTATCTGGTTTGAATACCGAAACCATATGGCAGTTACAAGATAATGAAGTACACGACCTAAAACTAGCCGGTGAACATAATCGACGCAACGCGACGCTCGTACTAAAAGCATTGGAGTACCTTGGCTTCGATCATTCCGATACTTTGGTTGAGTCTTTTCCTGGTACCAACAGGCGATTTGAAAAACTTGCTGATAACTTATATAGCGATTACGGTCATCACCCAACCGAAATTGCCGCAACTCTTCAAATGGCACGTGAGCTATCCGACCGCGTAATACTTATTTATCAGCCACACCAAAATGTCCGCCAACATGAAATCAAAAGTTTGTACCGAAACTGTTTTGGCGACGCAGTCGAAACATACTGGCTACCAACCTACCTAAGCCGCGAAGATCCAAGCCTACAAGTACTGACGCCCGAAGAACTTATAGCCGATATTTCAAATCGCGACTCCATACATATCAGTGATATGACCGACGGTTTATGGCGCCTAATCAACTTACACCGCAATAATGGTGATTTGGTTTTGTGTATGGGTGCTGGTTCGATTGATGGTTGGGTACGCGAGCGTCTAAGTTAGCGATTATCCCCACTGCCTTGAATAACTCCACGGTCTTTGCGGCTCAGTACTTTATCTAGATTTTTCTGAGCAACTTCTTCTAAGCTTGAGCCAAGTAGGTGCGATACTGAATTGATATACCACAGAATATCGCCAAGCTCTTTGAGGATTTCTTGCTTATCTTCATCTGAAATGACACCGTTCTTGTCACGAATTAGTTTTTTGAATTTTTCGGCTATCTCACCGCTTTCACCCACTAAACCGAATACCTGCGAAACTAATGCTGGTTCCATACCTTCCATGCCGTGGGAGCCAAGTAAAGTCGTAATCGCCTGTGAGGAATAATTTGAAAATTGCATGGTATCAGTTTACCAATTTTCGTCGTACTCTTCGAAGAAGTACGGATCGTTAAAGAAAGTCCTTGCAACAATTCGTTCGACTGCCGGCGCGAGATCGAGTTCGTGTAATCGATGTGGCTTTACCCATTTTAGTCGATCATGAAGTTCGACGGTGTTGGTATTGAACTTAAATATATGCGCTAACGTGCTCATAACAACCTCGCTGTCGCTGATTGTACGTATATACACATCACCTGCCCGAACAAAATCTTGCTCAGTAAGATTCAGTTTTTCACTTAGTTCTCTTGCAGCAGATGCTTCAACCGAACGATCAGTTAAGTGTACTTTGCCATTTGGCAGTGCCCACTTTCCAGCAAATGGTTGGCGGTATCGCTGAAAGAGCAGCACCTCACCTTCGTCGTTTTGTATAACAAACATGGTAGTAATTTTTGGCTGTAGACGGACATCCAATGTAGCTGTACTGACTCTATCGATATATACAATACCTTTTTCACTTAGCGTGTATCCTCCTTCGCATTTTTCAACCATGTTTCGCTTAATCAGTAAATTCAAGTGATAGCTGTATAAATTTGAATCAACCTTTGGCGGCCGCATATCGCGAAACCGCGCCACCTGGTTGAGCATAAGTACACTCATAATGTGCTTTTGAATGTGATGTTCAACAGCAAATGTATCAATCATATTTGAGTCAA
>DJJF01000004.1:3948-4841 GCA_002434005.1 Candidatus Saccharibacteria bacterium UBA6575
TATCAATCATATTTGAGTCAATTTAAACTTTCTATACGCTATGCATTATACGCAATATCATCAAATTGTCATCTTAAAAAATAATTCAATGTAGAAAGTTTTTATGTCAATTTATGAAACTATTGATCATCCACTTGAGCTTTTTGAAACATTGAGAAGCATAAAAAGTAACGCAGATCGAATCACCCACACGTCACTACAGTTAGCTGACATAGCAATGCGTTTTAGTGGCGTTGACCGCGTGCCACGTTACGCAAGCGGTGAACGAGAATCGGATGTCGAGCATAGTTATATGCTGGCACTTGTGGCTCCCGAAATTGCCGATATGCTTAAGCTTCCTTTCGACCTTGGATTAATTAGCCAATATGCAATTGTTCATGATCTTATTGAACTGAAAACAAATGATATTGCCACATTTATTATTAGTGACGCCGATCTCGCTGCTAAGCACATGAACGAGCAGGTCGAGATACATAACCTGGCCGCAGAGTTACCCTTTCATACAGCTAGTATGCTCTTGGCTTACGAGTCTCAAGTAGACCCCGAGTCCCGATTCGTAAAAATGATCGACAAGTTACTGCCAGTCATTGTAGATATCATTGGACAAGGCGATAGAGTCATGTATGAAGATTACGACGTTTATACAAGTGATGATCTTGCTACGGCACATGAAACGTTAAGAATCCGTATGGCTATACGATTCGGCGAAGAATTCCCTGCCGCCGTTTTAGCTCACGAAATTCTTACAAAAATGTATGAGGACGTGTTTACTCCACACTCGGAAAACGGAGGTAAAGAGGATGAGTGAGCTACTCCAAGCAGAGGCTGCATACGAAATCCCAAAATCGGGTTTCGCAGACTGGAAAGTTATCGCGAAACAGCTGGGTCAAAAG
>DJJF01000019.1:0-2220 GCA_002434005.1 Candidatus Saccharibacteria bacterium UBA6575
TCGAGTCCTTTCACCCCGACCATTCAAGACACTTTGAGCCTTTTCCAATTTGGAGAAGGCTTTTGTCATCTGGTAGGACACTACTTTTTGCTCGTCTACGACTAGGTTCAAAAAAATTATTCGGCAAATATGGTCTTTAGTAACTTCGTTGGCTGCTTTCACCTTAGAACCAGCGTTTTTAGCTAGGTTCAAAAATTGTTCGATGCTTAGTAGCTCTTCCTCTGGATCATTTAATGTATCTCGTGAGTCTTTAATTTGTTGCTCTAGGTCTTTACGTTCTTCTTCTAATTTATTGAGCTGCTCATTATTCACTTTCCAAACAGGGCTGTCTTGCTTGTAGTCAATGAGCTTTAGCCCAATTGTTTTAATTCTTCGATTGGTTGCCTTTAATGCACCCTCTTTACTGTTTATTTCAGTTCTAAGTTCTAGCCGTCTCTTGTCTGCTTGAACCGTCAAGTTGTCGTGATAATACTGATAGTCTTTTTCTGTTAGCTCTACTCCGTTTTCCAAGAGTTTGTATATGAAATTAAATATCTCGATTGCTCGTATAGACTTCTTTTTGCGGGGGCAACTATCACTGTTGCAACGATAATATAAATAGCGTTTACCAGCTCTAGCTTTTGAAGCAGCAGGACCCATACCCAGACCACAGAACGAACATTTAATCAGCCCTCGCAACGGGTAGTATGTTTTCCTTCTATTAGTCACTAGCGGTGATACAGAAGCCCTGTTAATGCGTTGGACTTCATTGAAGTCTTCTTCACTTACTGCTGGCTTAAAATCGTATGCGTCCAGCAGCGAAACATTTTTCTTGGTCTGGATAAGAACGCCGTAATAAAACGGGTCTTTGAATATATCACTCAAAATCTGGAACGTCATGGATATTTTTTCACCGAACTTCTTGGATTTCGTACTCTTAATAACACGACCATAACCTTGCTCATTCATGTATTCCGCTATTTCTCGTAAGCCCGTTCCGTTCTTTCGTAGTTGCCATGCTTCTACAACAAGGTCGTAGTTTTTACCGTCAGGAACATAGATGCCTTCATCAGTACGAATATAGCCATGCTTGGGCGTACCTGATGATTTACCCTCTTTCAATGCTCGTTTATGACCACGTTTTACGTTTTGGGATAGGTTTGCAGAGTAATAAGTAGATAGCGTGAATGATATGCCAAGTAACATCTTGCCACTGGCATCATTAGTGAAGTAATGAGTACAGAACTTGAGGTCTTGAATGTACTTGTCGTCAATCAGACCAAAGATTTTGCCACCGTCCTGCATATTTCGTGCCAAACGGTCTGGGTGCCAGGCTATAATGCCGTTCACTTTTCCTGCTTGTAGGTCATGTAGCATGTCCTTGAAACGATCCCTCTTAGGATTGTCGGGTATTTTTGCCGAAGCCTTATCTTCGTAATAGGGCTTGGCTAATCGTATTCCAAGTTTTGCAGCCAATTCTTCACACTCGGCAATTTGGTCATCCGTAGAGCGTTGTTGGCGTTCCTTATCGTCAGTAGACTTGCGAACATAAAGAGCATATTTCAGCTTGGTTATATCTACCTGTTCTTCTTGGTCGTTCTCCATAATCTAATTGTACTGTACTAGGGAAAACAGACTAAAGTTCAGAGGTATTATCAGTTTTCTTTACAACGATATTTCGGCAAGAAATTTGGGGGCGGTTACTAACAATTTAGTTCAAGCAAAAGATGAACGAGACTACCCTCTGGAGCGCAATAGGAGCGTCTAGGACAGCTTCCTGCACAGAAGTTGAAGAATGTCCCATTTGAGATAATTAGTATAGGGATAACGCTAATGAAACAGGAGTTTATATGGCTGCACACAGGGCAGTAGGCAGACCACCAAAAGTCAATTATAGAATCATGATTAAGCTCGCAGACGCAATACAACACAACGCCAACATTACAGACGCATGTAGGTATGCAGGAATTAGCCGTGATACATTCTACCGCTACCTTAATAGCGAAGAAGTATTCGCCGAAAAAATGGCTGTCGCTAAAGACAACCAGAACAAAGTGGTTTTTAGTTTTCTGACAGTCGAGCTATTTAACTAGTTGCGTTTGCTGCAATTTCAAGAAAATTGGCGTCAGAAAATATTGTGGTTTTTGTAAATCTATAAGTTTGGTGATAGCCTACTTTGCCAAGAGGTAGGCTATAATTTATCTATGATTGAAGACAAACAAATAGGTATGTTCTTGGGAT
>DJJF01000019.1:2306-19863 GCA_002434005.1 Candidatus Saccharibacteria bacterium UBA6575
GGTATGTTCTTGGGCTTGGCGATTGGTGATACGCTCGGTATGCCTTTAGAGTTCAAACAGCGAGGCACTTTTACGCCGTTAGAAACGCTTGCTGAAGGTGGACCTTTTAATTTATCCCTCGGTTATTGGACTGACGATACGTCAATGGCTCTATGTTTAGCTGATAGTATTCTTGCGAAACAAGGCTATGATTCGTATGACGTCATGGATCGGTATGCTGATTGGCAAGTTAATGGCTATAGAAGTTCAACAGGCGTATGTTTTGACATTGGCAATCAGGTGTCTTCGGCAATAGGTCACTATAAAGCTCAACCCGAAGTTGCTAGTGGCGAACAACGAACTGAATCGGCTGGGAATGGTTGTATTATGCGACTTGCACCAGTTGTGATTGCTTCAACGGCAGCAAATAATAGTCTAAAGCGTACTATGCAACTTGCTGCTATTAGTGGTAGAGAAACTCACTATTCTACTCTTGCCGAAGAAGCAACAGCTCTATTCGCTGGTTTGCTTTTTAACGCTGTGAGTGCAACTAACAAAGATGAAGTGTTGCAAATCCACACGACGGCAACGCAAGATACGCAGCTAATTACAGTCGTCAATCAAGCGAACAAAAAGACGGCAGATGAGTTAAAGCCTACGGGCTATATACTGGACACGTTGGAAGTAGCTGTCTGGGCGTTCATGACTACTGACAACTTCAAAGACGGTGCACTCAAAGCAGTTAACTTAGGAGGTGATTCAGATACGATTGGTGCTGTTTACGGTCAGCTCGCAGGTGCATATTACGGTTTAGCTGGCATACCGCAAGAGTGGCTTGAGCAGCTTTATGATTATAGTGATATAGTAAAATTAGCGGAGCAACTGACTGCTATTAAAACCTTTGGAATTATTAGAACACGATTCGCCGAAGATAAAGATGATAAGCGAGTACAATTAGTAAATAAGGAGAACCCGATGGCTGACGACAACCAACCGCAAGAACCATTAACAGATGAAGATAAGGCTGTACTGAAATCATGGAGTAATGTTGGCTCACCAGGCCCAGCACCTACAACACCCTTCGTGCCTACTGAGGAGCAAAGGCAGCAGTTTAAGCCAATCAACACACCTAAGACAATAGCTGTAAATTGGAAGCTCGACCAAGAAGCATACAAGCGTTTACAGCTTGGTCATTTGGCTCACGAAATGGAAGACAAGTGGAACGTCTATATGGAAGATGACACTGTACATCTTCACCGTAGCTGGACTGGCATGGAGCTGTTTCGCTTTACTTTACAGCCAGCAGACAATGATACTTACACGGTTAGCCAATTTGAAGTTGAGCAAGACCCAGAGCGATACACCGAAACAGACGAGCAAGCGATCCGTGATACGCTAAGCGAAGTATTTCAGGCAGTGCTTGGCGTAGCTTTATCTAACACAAAAGAGTAATTACGATTCAAATTCTTCGTCATTGTATAATATGTTTTTTAACAGGGGTCGCCGAAAATAACACAACCACTTGACAAGCACCTATGTCGCTAAAAATCATAGTCTACCCCTGTTAGACTATGACCGACAACGTTTATTGTGCGACACCTGTCCCTGTTAAATAGCACGATACTATGCAACAATAAGAGCATTATGTCAGAGACAATTCAGATTATTGCGGCAGCTACTGGTTTGGTAGGTGCAATCGGCGGTGTTCTAATTTCATACCTTACGCTTAGGCATACCTTTAGGAAGGATCGTCACACAGTCCGATTGCAGATTGCCAAGAGTATTTTGGCTTGGCCCCAGCCTGGCACGACAAAACCGAAGTTTGATAAAGACCAGCTTACATTCAGTGTTGCCAATGTAGGAGCAAAAGAATTTACCGTAGTTTCTGTTGGGCTCAAGATTGGTCGCAGGAGCGGTGGTCGCTATATTAACCAGCCTTTTGGAACAGTAACTGTGCCTTACAAGCTACAACCCGATGAGACATGTAACTTCTGGACGGATTATAAGAAGATAACTAAGGGCATTGAGAAACCCAAGCTCTACAGCAAAGTAAAAATCATAGGTTATGTGAGCGACTATCTAGGTAACACATTTTACTCAAATAGCCTGACCGTTGTTCTAAAAGAAACACGCCGAGCAAAGGCTTGGAGCTGGGTTAAGAAGCAATCCAACAGCCTACTGACACTATTACGCCCGTAGCCTAAAGGACCACTTCCTAAAGTGTTATGCGTCCACCGTTGTTGTCTGATACTGTTGTTTCGTTCAGTTGAGCAAGACTCCCGTCTTCGTCAGCGTCTTGCAATAACTTCATAAGCATCGCTAACGTTTGACCCTGCTCAACCAGAGTAGATTGGGCTACACCCATATACAACCCCAGCCGATGTTTTGTTCGGCTCGTTAGATTTATATATGGGTGACCAAGACTAGTGTCTTACTGGTCGCTGCATCGCACCCTGATGCAATCGTTCTCACCTTTAATTATACTCTTTTTGCTTATGTTTTGCAAGTGCTTACATAAGATAACTGGTTCAAACGCAAGCTGGTTAATGATAGTTAGTAAGTGTATATCTTGCCGCTTATCTGATTAGCGGACTCACTGTCGTCAATCGTTGCGACCACTGGTGCAGTATCTTTCTCATACTTCACTGTGTCCCATGTCTCATTTAAGGTGTTAAGTATACCCGCAAAATATGGTTCAATGTTATTCGCCTTTGAGCGACCAAGAAAAAATCTGTCCTTCTGGGCAGATTTTTTCTTGGCAATGGAGAATAGCGAGTATTGCTATATATAATAGGAAAAGTGCGTACTAAATTCATACAAAAACGACTTAGATACTTTAAGCGGTGGCAGAAACGTAATAAGTTCAAGCTCACTGTGTTAATTGTCCTTTTTTTAAGTGCCGCATTTGCCTATGCTGGATATATGGGCAACCAACGACTTAGCGTCAATCCCAAATCATATACTCCCCTTCTTAACCTGATAGGGAAGGGAGAAAGCAATGGCAATTACAATGCGTACTACGGAAATCCACGTAATACAGAGATCAAGTTTACGGATATGTCGATCAGTGCGGTTATGCGGTGGCAAAAGGAATATGTTGCTACGGGCAGCCCGAGTAGTGCTGTCGGTCGCTACCAAATTATCAGCGGCACATTGCAAGGTTTGGTTACGCAGCTTAACTTAGATATGAATCAAAAATTCGATGAGCAAACACAAGATGCCATGGCGATTGCACTACTTGAACGACGTGGTTCAATAGAATACGTCAACCAAGAGTTAAGCAAAGAAGATTTCGCCGCAAATCTAGCCAAAGAGTGGGCCGCACTTCCGAAGGTTATCGGGGAAAACCCTGAGCAAAGTTACTATGCCAACGATGGGCTTAATAAATCTCGTATTGAATCGAGAGCGGTCTTACGGGCAATTGAGCCAATTACAGCTCACTAATTTGGTTAAGCAGTTTTGCTGCTCGTTTTTTAACAGCATTTGAGTGGTGATCTTGTTGTACTTCAAGTAATCGTATTGCCTCACTTGGTGATATGTGGCCGGTTTTAACAAAATGCACAAGTGCGGTCATGGTGTTAGCAGCTACGATCCAATCAACATTAACAGTGGCAATATTTGTCTTTAGTAAATCTATCGCTTTGCTACGCTGCGTATCACTAAGCCGTACTTCGCAAAAAATTTCTGCTAAATGCCACTGAATTGAAGGTTGATCAACTTTAGACACCTCATTAAGCAGGTCATCAATGTACGGCTCGAGCCAGCCAGGGTGCTCCCTGCCAACTTTCTCGAACGTATCAATTGCACGCATACGTACCCACGCGTCTTCATGTGAAATACATGCATATAGCTCATCAAGTCTACTTTGGTCTGTAAGAACAGCTTCTAATACTTTAACTGCATCGCCTAGCGAATTTCTATGACCACCTACTCTTAGCTGGTCAGCAAAGCTCATTTGGTTTGTTCTACTTCCATGAGTCGTCCACTTTTCATCAGGTATGGCTCGGTGCAGGCAGCAAGGTTAAAACAGCACGGCCGACGGTGCTTGCCATTTAGCTTCGAGATTGTCTTTTCAAGCCGGACCGCTTTAGTATCTTCGCTATGCGTGGCATTCATCCAGCGAATCCATTCCCAGCGAGCCATTGGTGTAATGTCTTTCCATTTTTCCTGTACCTTCTGCGGAGCGGTTTTGAGTGCCGTACTCAATTCTTTTGGTACTGTAGGTTCTGGCCAGATATCACTTTTTGTTATCATAACTCGTACAACATCGCCTGACCCAACTCCTGCCCTACCCTGCATGTCATTTGTTACGCGCATCCAATGACTCCAGCGACCATCTGGCTCAAGAACGGTGGAAAATTCATGGCCGTTTAGAGTGCCCGTTACACTTATCTGCCCGCGTGCGCCAATTTTTAGGCTTTCGCCTTTCGGAACCGGCAAAATTACCCAATCTTTCAAAGTGTATAGTTTTGCTTCGAATTCCACTGGCTGTGATGCTACTTTGGTTGGCATATCAACTTTTTCCAAAATGAGGATTATCAATCAGTCCAAGCAATTGCCCGTTCGGCTTTTCTACTGTCGCAACGATCACGCCGCCGCCAGTATTTGTAACTGGCTCATGGAGAGCGCAACCGTTCTGTAGCAGCTCGTCAACTGCTTGCTGCACGTTTTCTACGCCAAAGTAAGTGCGCGGGCCGTCAGCCATATTTGCGTTAGGGTCGAGCCCAAGCTCATAGCCACCAACTTCGAACCCTACATAGAAGGATTCGTTGAAGTATGGACCAAACCCAAGTACACCAGTCCACCACTTCACATCTTCTTCTAAGTTGTCAGAAGGATAGATTAGTGTTCGTAAGCCGAGTAATTTCATACATATAGTATACTGCTATACAGCACATAAGTCCGTACTCAACAGCGAGGCCCGCCCCAGGGAACAACTCGTTACCGGCACTGCCTTAAATCTTGGGGACTTTTATTAACAATTAGTAGGAGTTCTAAGATGTCAAAAATGACAAAGGAAGAACAAGCGAAGCACCACATGGATTGGTACGAGCTTAGCCATAAGAACTGGCGCTCATGGGGCAGCTGGTTCAGCTGGGGTTCGCCTGTCGGGCTCGGACTGTTTTTTATAGAAACAGCCGCCGCGATCTGGATTATCACCCAGGCGTTCTAGTAAATAACACCCGGAAGTAACCGGGTGTTATTTATTTGGCGTACACTAAATGTATGGCTGGTTACACTGGTAAAAAGAAGCTGATCATCTCATTCATCCTGTTCGATATCGTTATTGTTGGCGCAGTCTTATACTTGATACTATTCAGCCGAACCTCATCCGCGCCCGAGGCTCAAGTGGTGCCTGATCAGTCGGTTGAAACGACCCAGCAAACCCAGGCAGAACCGGCAGAAGCATATGAGGGAGTAGAAGAAACGGTTGCGAACGCTTTCACTGTCAAAGTTCCGAACGGCTGGAAAGCATCGATAGCAGATACCGGTAGCTTCCAGGCTATAATGTTCGCTCGGCCCGAGCAGCTGAACTCACTTGTGTACGATGCGAATGCGCAGCCGATTGTTGATCGCAATGGTATTCCAGCATGGAACGGCCTGACCGAGCATTTCTTTATCCGCTTCGTACAGCCCTCGCAAGCATTCAACCCTGCGAATCATCAGGAAGTGTCATCGGAATCGTTCACGTTTGATGACGGTACAGTTGGCACAAAATTCTACGTACTCAAGCATGCTGCCGAGGCTCAAGCATACGGTGGCTTGCTTCGCGATAGTGAATGGCAAGGCCGCACGTATATTTACGAAAAGAACGGCATGCGTATCGAAGCACATCTGGCGCTTTATCCATCTAGTTCTATCGATAAAGATCTTTACGAAACAATCGTCCGCTCGATCAAATCATCATAGCCGCACAGCTGAGTTCCGAGCAAATAATAGACTGGAATCCCGACTTGCGAAAAGCTTACTCTGAAATACTGGATGAGGTAGACGATACATGGAGCAAGGTAGTCCAAGATCTTCGTATAGCTCCAAAAAAGATTCGCCTGCTGCTAGGGTGAACCGTCTAATTACTCCACTCGCCTCGCGAAAAGCTCTTCTGTCTCGCGCATAAAAATCTCTGTCACTTTCGGCCCTACGCCAAATAGCTTCTGCAATCGCTTACTGAATTGCTCTTCGCTTTCGCTATATTCGTACATTAGCATCAGCGAGCCGTCGTAATCACGTATCAATTGGCGCATGCATTCCTGCAGTCCGCGGGCGGTGCTGTCTGCATAGCGCGTGTACTTACCTTCGTATAGCAGGCCGACCAACATGCGACGGCTGGCATCTTGGATTGACCATGGAGTATCGAGATTAGCTTCGATGAATAACCGCCATGTCGCAACGGCAACCGTAGACTGCAATGGCTTTCCGAATAAGTAACACAACAGGAACCAGCGGAACATATCGACATCTCCGCTGGTTACATCCAAATCGTAGTGGCTGGCGTAGTGGACCGGTCGTTCGCGTTTCGTCTTTGCCATTTTACGCGGTTTGTTCGTCGTGTTCGCCTTCTGCGAATTCTTCGATCGCTTTAGCAGTGAACGCCGGAATATCATCTGGCTTTCGGCTAGTCACCAGGCCTTGATCGGTCACGACCTTTTCATCTACCCAGTTGGCGCCGGCATTCGTAAGATCGGTCTTGAGGCTTGGCCACGAGGTGACTTTACGGTCACGAACCACGTCAGCTTCGATTAAAAGCCACGGCGCATGGCAGATTGCCGCCACAGGTTTGTGCAGTTCAAAGAAATTACGTACGAATGTAACGGCTTCGGGTACAGTACGCATGACATCCGGGTTGTGTACGCCACCGGGTAGCAATAGGCCATCGAACTCGTCTGCGGTAACCTCGTCAACCGATTTATCGACGCTAATTTCAGTACCGTTCTTGCCCTCAATCGTATCTTTGTCATTTGAGATGATCGTAACGATTGCGCCGGCTTCGCGCACGCCCTCAAGAGGTTTCGTCAATTCGTCGTCTTCAAATCCGTCGGTCGCCAGTAAAGCGATAGTCTTGCCATTCAGTGATTCAGCCATAGATCCTCCTATTAGTTAGGTACTTTACCTACTTTAGAAGTAATTGTGTTGGTTGGCTGTAAGGTTAGTTACAGTTGGGCTACTTAGCCAACAATTTCATCGCGAGCGTCTCATCTTTTGAGATATATTTCGGCGGTTTCATGTTCTTTACCGTCTCGTACACCTCCGAAATACCGTCGGAACTTTCGTAGGTCTCGAATATTCTTGGATCGATGTAACTACTCTTGGCGATAGCTGGTGTGTTGCCAAGTTTTTTTGCTACCCGCTTAATACAATCCGTCATGGCCTTTTTGCGAGCAGACTTGGTTTCAGCGCGGGTTTCACGCGCTAACTCTACAGCCGCAAGTAGTGTGCCGCCCCATGTGCGAAAATCTTTGGCAGAATAATCATCACCCATGATGTGCTTGATATATTCGTTCACATCGCTGGACGTAAGGTTGTGTAACTTCCCTTTTTTGTCGTAATAGCGGAACAATTCGTAGCCGGGCATGTCATCAAGCTTCTTAACGATACCTGCAATCTGCTCGTCACTAATTACTTTGTGATGTTCTTGGCCGCTTTTCCCCACAAAATCAAAAATTGCCTTACCTCGTTCAACTGTCAGGTGTTTTGAGCGAAGTGTCGTTAGCCCGTATGTCTTGTTGGATCGGGCGTACGAGTTATTACCAACCCTAAAGTACTCTTGATCCATGAGCGTCACTGCCGCAGCCGTGACTTTGCGTTTATCGAACCGCCACCGTTTCAAATCTTTCTTAACTTGCCTACGAAGCATGGGCAAGTTTTCGGCAAATCTGGTAATGCGATCGAATTTGGCAGCCTCCTGTTTTGCCGTATGAGCCGCACTATAAATGTACTGCTTGCGACCGTTAGCGTCATATCCTGTTGCTTGCACTTTTGCTTTTTCGTTCACAGAAATTTGCACATCTGTCCATGCCGGAGGAATCGCCAAACCAGCCACTCGTGACACGGTTGACTTATCTACCTTCTTACCTCTCAGCGTATAGCTGAACCCTTTCCCCCGCTTAGCTCGTTCTATGTAGCTACTCATATTTCTCCTTGTGCTCGGCCATTCTCTGCTTATATTCAGAATCTTCTTTTACCTTGACGTAATACCCATAAAATATGCGGGCCGATTCGGCCTTTACGGGGTCTTCCTTGCTTCGCGGAAGCTCTTTGCGACCATGTGCACCACTGATGCCTTTCTTATCTGCAGGTACTGGGCCGTCGTACTTCTTGCCACCCTTGTGGTTTGCGTATCGCCGTGACCTTGTGTAGCCCATTTGCAGGAACTTACGCGCCATATCCATGCCCACGAAATCGCCATGGTTAGAGTAATTTTGAAACATAGAATAGATTTTTTCTGCGGAAATTTTCGCTTTTTCTGGTGTTGCAAATTTCCAGTGTGGCAAAATTTCACTTTTATAGGGTTCAGCAGTCAGCACACCCATTTCACCACGGCCGATTCGGTATTTTTCGGGATGTGTGCGAAAATCAACACCGCGATACGCATCTGCGAAGGTACTGCTAGACTGAGCCATAACCAACGACTCGCTGAGCATTCTCGCGAAGGAACCGCTTAATGATTTTATACTCATCGACATCGAATGTTGGTTCTGATGAATCATATATCTGGTCACCGTCACCATTTATATAGCCCCGAATAATCCAGTTATCAATAATTACCTGCTCACCCGCCGCATTTACTGGCACGGCTATTGCTGAATTATATGGCCAGGCTGCGATCTTATGATGCTCGAGCGCCAGCTCAAAGCGGCGATTATATAATTCTGGAGATTCTTCGCCGACACATGCTCCGCGGCAACGACCAAGGCTATACGAAAAGCACGCACCATTACCTTTTTCTATACCCATTAATATTGGGCAAAGTTCAAAGGTACGCGTGAGCTCCAAAATGCGTGACTTTGCCTTGGTTCGAGTTGGGTATACTCCATATACTCGGGCTAGGTCAGTATTGAGATCAATTTGCCCCGACTGTACTTTGAGTGTCGCGTAGCCATCTACCTTGTCCTTCATAAGCAACGCGTAGCGTGAGATACGTCTGAGCTGGCGGTTAAACAGTGGTTGAAGTTCTTTGACTAACTTTGACTCAAGTACTAATGCAGCGAGCTCACTGCCAGTAGGAATTGTTTCTACGTGATGTACGGTTCCAGAAATTTTTACTTCACGAGCCGACGTGTCGCGAAAGTGCGATAATATGCGATTTTTCAATGTAACGCTTTTGCCGACATACATCGGTTGGCCTACTTCATCCTTGAATATATATACACCAGGAACATTGCCGATTGATTCGAGCTCTTCGACATCTAAATTCGGAGGGAGATACTGGGTGCGAAGTTGTCTTTCAACCATTTGATTAAATAATTCTTTACCATGTTGATCAAAAGCTAGCTCAGCGAAGTATTTAATGGCATGCGCGTCCGCTAGCGCGCGGTGACGATCGAGTACTGGTATATCATGTCGTTCGATCAACTTAGCCAAACTGTGCCCGTGCTCAAGGCGATACAATGCTCGGCTCAAACGTACGGTGCACAATAATTTTGGCGAAAACGTCATGCCAAGTTGAGCAAATTCCATTTTTAAGAACGAGTAATCGAATCGCACGTTGTGCGCAATGAAAACTGCTCCGTTCAAAATGTCACTTAATTCGTCCGCGATATCATTGAACCTTGGTGCGCCTTTTATATCACCTGAGGTAATACCAGTGATACGCGTTATATTGGACGGTATGTATGTTTCAGGATCAACTAGCGTTGAAAATTCCCGGCTCGAACCATCCGGCTCAACCCGAATCGCAGCGACTTCGAGCACACGACTCGAGCGCGCACTACCCCCAGTCGTTTCGATGTCTACATAGACGACAGGAAACTCATACATTACCTACTATTATACGCTGATAGTGTCTTTGATAAGGGTTATAACACTATGTTAGATATGTCACGGAGGATGTTGGGCAATGTAGCTACAGTGGATATTAGGGAAGATACCCTACCTAATGCGAAAGGAGCAATGTAATGAGTACATTCACTACAGCAACTGACACAAAGAAGAAATTTACGATTGCCGGACTCGCAGCCGCAGCAGCAACAGTAGCCGTAATGACAGTAGGTATGTCAGCGAGCGCACTAGACAATCTCAATCTTGGTACCGGCCTGAGCTCAACCGATGGCGATGAGTCAAGCAGTCTTGGCGTACGCCTGGCGAGTGAAGATGACCTGGAGAACCTTGGTCTTGGTGTAAATGCCATGAATAAAGACGGTGACGAGTGGCAACAGCTCGGTACGACTATCGAAGCAACAGACGACCTTGAAAATCTGTCTACTGCGGTCAACGCCGAAAATTGGGATGGTGACGAGTCGCAAGCACTTCACACCGGTGTTACTACAACCGACACACTCGAAAATGTGAGTGCGGGCTTAAATGGTCAAACAACCGATGGCAACGACTCAAGCAGTCTTGGCGGTAACCTTGCAACCACAGATTACCTTGAAACTGTTACTGGTAGCGTAATGGGTGCAAGCCGCGACGGTGACGAAAGCAATAACTTTGGTATTGGCTTTAGCTTCGACGAATAGTCAATATTTAAGAGTAAAATCTAGTCACCCTGATACGCCCGCACCTATGCGGGCGTATCATTTGATATGATTATTCTGATGAAAGTTCGGCATATGCGAAGCTACCTAGCGCGAATACTTGTAGCAATCGGCTATTTTTCGGTTGTTACGCAGTACTTTTGGATGCTGCTGATCGTACTACCTGGATTAATAGAGAGCGGTATCCTCGACACGCTTTTTAGTTCTGATCAGCCAAAGGTTCCAGTGTTTGAGCTGCCACCGATAGAAATGTCGCCACTCGTATGGATGTGTATTGCTATTATTATGGCAGGTCTGCTTATTGGAACTGTGATCGCGATCGTCCGCACGCCGAAGTCAGTTTTACATGCTGGCGATTTGATCGTACACGGCACCGTACATAAAGCTGTGCCCGTCATAACTCGACACCAAAAGGTCTCTAAAAAACGTCGCCTCCAGTTAGATCACCGCGCGGTCCTAGCTACTCAAATGCTCTTAGCTCTTATTCCACTGATCCTGAGCTTATTCTTGCCAGAAATAAAAGATGTTTCTAAAGAAGTAGTGCTGATCGTGTCAGCACTACTTGCGGTTCTGAGTGTTGCCGCATTTACGGCATCGTGGTTTATTACTCCTGTAAAAACTACTTCGCGAACTCTGTCGCGCGCGTCTCGCGAATAACGTTCACTTTGATTGTCCCTGGGTACTGCATAGTACTCTCAATTTTGTTCGCAATATCACGAGCGAGCTTAATACTTGAAAGATCATCAACTCGCTCAGGCTTTACGATCACTCGTACTTCGCGCCCAGCAGAAATGGCGTATGCTTTGTCGATACCGTCAAAGCTGACTGCGATATTTTCGAGGTCACGCATACGCTCCGAGAAGTTCTCAGCAGATATATTACGCGCACCTGGACGAGCAGCCGACGCGGCGTCGACAACTCGCACAACCAGCGCCTCGGGCGTCGTTGCCTCGATATCGTCATGATGCGCTTCAATGGCGTGCACAATATCATCAGTCATGCCGTACTTCCGTGCCAGCTCTGCGCCAATATGGTGGTGCTTGCCTTCTATCTTGTGTGTCACTGCCTTACCCACGTCGTGAAGCAGGGTTGCGATCTTTGCCACACGAACATTCGCACCGATTTCTTCGGCGATCATTCCCGCAATGTGCGCCATTTCAGTAGAGTGCATAAGGACATTCTGGCCGTAACTGGTACGGAACTTTAGTTCACCGAGAAGACGCAACATTTCTTTTGGAATGCCCACCACGCCTACTTCGCGTGCCGCATCCTCACCTGCTCGGTCGATTTCTTTCTCAATCTGCTTTTGCGCTTTCGCGACAACCTCTTCAATGCGTCCTGGATGAATACGTCCGTCTTTCATCAGCATTTCAAGTGTCAAACGAGCTACTTGACGACGTACAGGATCGAAACTACTCATAACAACCATACCCGGGGTGTCGTCCACTAAGATATCAACGCCGGTGGCGCGCTGTAGGCTCTGAATGTTCCGGCCTTCTTTACCGATGATCCGACCTTTCATCTCATCGTCGGTCAGCTTAATTGCTGTAACAGTTCGCTCAGCCGTAACCTCGGAACTCATTCGTTCCATTGCGGTTACTAAGATTGTTGCAGCCCGCTCATCGGCGTCGTGCATAGCATCTTTTTGCAACTTATCTACTAAGCCGATCAAGTCGTGCTTGATATCACGCTCGGTCATCTGCATGAGCTTTTCAGCAGCGTCTTTCTTCTTTAGCCCAGCAATTTTTTCAAGCTTCTCTTGCTGCTTTGTTCGGATTTCTCGCACCTCACCTTTGAGCTCCTCGACTTCGTCTTCATGAGCGCGAAGTTTTTCGGCTCGCTTGTCGAGCTCATCAAGTTTACGGTCAAGTGCAGTCTCACGATCAGCCAAACGGTCTTCTGTCTTTTTCCATTCCTTGCGACGCTCTTTCTCTATCTCGAGAGCTTCGTCTTTTGCCTTTAGAACAATGTCACCAGCTTTTGATTTAGCATTGGCTAAATCCTTCTCAATTTTATTAGCTGCATTGGTCTTAGCCTGGCGGTCGTACACGACTTTTCCGCCGGCACCAAGAAGCACACCGACTGCCGCGATGATGACTTCTAGCATACGCTTTGTCCTTTCTTACACGCTCTTTTAGCGAGATCCCGAACCTCGTTATGTAAGGAAAGTATGTGAATGGAAACGTTTTTTAGGGGTAGTTACCAGTTGTTGAAACTGTACGTTCTTCAAATGACGAATCGGGAATTTAGGATAAGAGCGCGTATAGTATCAAAATTTTCAAAATTGCTTAAACTATGTAAAAGCTGCTTCTATTGTAGCCTGCTCGGTAAACGATGCGCAACTATTTACGCGGCTTCGTTATATTAGGCTCGCGACCATATTCAGGCATAACCAACTGGTCGTTTTCGCCAGCATCCAATCGCTTTAATGCCTTTTCTAGCCATGTATCGCCTGATTCACCAACGATCGGAATTCCTTTTGAATCAGCGATAGTGTTCATAACAGTTAGACTGATGCGAAGGCCGGTAAAACTCCCCGGCCCTTTACAGACAACAATGCCCGAAATATCTTCCCAGGTCATGCCACGCGTATTAAGCTGCTCGCGAAGATACGGAATAAGCGTATCTGCTAGTTCGCGACCTATATCCCAATCGATCTTCTGAATGTCACCACCGGTAGCAAAATACAGACGACAAATAGATGTCGATGAGTCGATACCAATAATCATGCGACACCTCCAGCTAGCGCCTGAGAGCGTTCGCCGCTCGGCACCAATGTGAGAATACGGCTTTCTTCTGAAGGTGAGGCAATTTCGATACGTAAGTGGTCTTTGGGTACGATGGATGCAACAACTTCTCCCCACTCGATAATAATCACAGTCTCTTTGTCGTCAATCGATTCGGCAAGTTCGTCTGCCATAATACCAGGATCACTTAAGCGGTAGAAGTCGTAGTGGCTTAACCGTAGGCCAGCTGAACCCTCATACGTCCGATTAATCGTGAATGTCGGGCTTTGTACTGTTTCCGATATACCCATGCCGACAGCGATGCCTTTCGTGAAAGTCGTTTTACCCGCACCAACATCACCGACCAACTCAATACAGTCACCTGCTTTAAGCTGTGATCCAATGCGCTTGCCTAGCGCTTTCATCTCATCTTCACCGTGTACCGTAATAGTCATCTCTATAAAATATAGCATCCTACACGGCCTCTGGTGAATTCGAATAACTCATCGTATAGTAGAGCGTAAGCGGTATGCGTATTTCTGATGCTATCATTGAAAAATTGTTAACTGGGGCGGGAAAAGCGACTCCAGAACAGATTGAAGAGCTCAAAAAAACCGCCGAACGTAGCCGTCGTCCGCTGCAGCATATGGCGACACAAACGAAGCTCATCACAGAACTTGAGCTAACTCAATTATTTTCCGAATACGCTCATATTCCATTCGTGAAGATTGAGCCACGCGATATTCCGAACGACGTATTGAACAAGATTCCCGAGCGGATTGCCGTGCAGTATCGAGCAGTGCTGTTTAAGATCGATGATGACGGTACGATGCATCTGGCGATGGACGATCCGGATGATGTTCAGGCAGTCGACTTTATTCAAAAAGAAATTGGCGAACAGACCAAAATTTACATTGCTACGCGTGAGAATATCTTAGCCTGTCTCGAGAATTATCGTGGGGATGTAAATGAGCAGCTTAACGACGTTATCGATATCCAGCGCGAGGATGACGGCGAGCAGCAAGTAGCAGACGCAGATATATCCGAAGATTCTCCTGTCGCACAGACAATTAACCTTTTACTTGAATATGCTATTCGATCAAGTGCCAGTGATATCCACATCGAGCCACGCGAGGGGTTTGTGCAAATTCGCTACCGTATCGACGGTGTCTTAAACGAAGTTAACCGACTCCCGCGAAATGTTTTGGGCTCACTCATTAGCCGTATCAAAATTTTGGCAAACCTGAAGATCGATGAACGCCGGGTTCCGCAAGACGGACGTTTTAAGATCAAAGTTGCGGGTAAGCAGTACGCACTTCGTGTTAGTACGTTGCCAATTGCCGACGGCGAAAAAGTTGTTATGCGTATTCTCGACGAAAGTAATGAAGCCGTTAGTCTGGAGTCACTCGGCTACTGGGGTAAATCACTTGAAGTCGTAAATACGGCCCTGACGGAGCCAAACGGCGTAATCCTGATAACTGGTCCAACCGGAAGTGGTAAGTCCACGAGCTTGTTTAGTATCTTGAATATTCTTAATACACCCGATGTGAACATATCGACAATCGAAGACCCGGTTGAATACAAGATTCCAGGGGTTAATCAAACACAAACCAATGCTAAGGCCGGCATGACGTTCGCCTCCGGCCTGCGAGCTTTGCTACGTCAAGACCCGAACATCATCATGGTAGGTGAGATTCGTGACGGCGAAACTGCTAACCTAGGCATCCAGGCAGCCTTAACTGGTCACTTGGTTTTTAGTACTCTGCACACCAACAATGCTGCTACGTCACTCCCGCGTTTACTCGATATGGGCATCGAACCATTCTTGATTGCGAGTACTGTGCGAGCAGTTGTAGGACAGCGACTTGTGCGTCGGCTCTGCATGAACTGCCGCGAGAAAGTCGTGCCTACTCCGCAAGATATCGAGGAAGTCCGCAGAACCTTCCACCTCGGCGAAGCTGGGCTTGGTATTATTCATCAGCTCGAGGTTGTAGCTAAAGATCAAAAGATCGGAACGGACACCGAACTCAGCACGTCAGAAAGTACGATCACCACACTCTGGAAAGCGTCGAGTAAAGGCTGCGACGAATGTAGTCACACGGGCTATAAAGGCCGAATCGGCATCTACGAGGTGCTCGGAAACTCACTCGCGATAGAAAAATTGATCATTTCAAATGCAACAAGTGCCCAGATACAAACACAGGCGATTAGCGAGGGTATGATAACAATGCAGACCGACGGGCTCATAAAAGCGCTTCGTGGGCAGAGTACGATAGAAGAAGTGTTACGGGTAACTAAGGAGTAATATGGCATCATTTACCTACACTGCTATCAATCAAAGGGGCGAGCGTGCATCAGGCACTGTCGAAGCTGGAGACCGTGCAGGCGTCATTAAAGTCCTTACTGAGCAGCAACTGCGGCCGCTAAGCATCCGAGAATCAGGCCAAGGCAATTCGACATCATTATTACGCATATTTGGCTCAGGCAAAGTAAAAAGCGACGAGCTTGTTATTTTTACACGTGAGCTGAGTGCGATGGTTAGCGCAGGTGTCCCGCTCCTCAGAGCGCTTAACTCACTCCGAGATCATGCCGAAAGTGATGCTCTTAAAAAAATGCTAGTAACGATTATTAAAGATATCGAGGGTGGTGATCAGCTCGGTGATGCGCTTGCCAAACACCCGAATACCTTTAGCGATGTGTATGTGAACATGGTAAAAGCCGGTGAGTCCGCCGGTATCCTCGATGATATCCTGAAGCGACTCGCTTACCAGCAGGAAAAGAATGCGACGATACGTAAAAAGATAAAAAGCGCAATGACGTACCCAATGGTACTTGTTGGTATCACAATTCTTGCGTTTTTCGGTCTGATGCTTTTCGTGATCCCGCAAATCGGTAAAATCCTTACCGATCTAGGTGGTGAGGATGCCCAGTTGCCACTCCTTACCCAAGTGATGCTCGGCTTGAGCGGTCTGATGATCAGCTACTGGTATATTCTTCTGCCCCTTATGGCGGCAGGAGTATATTTCATACTTCGTTATCTTAAAACGCCGAGCGGCAAGCAGCTTCTTCACCGGACTGTGCTTAAAATCCCCGGATTAAAAACTATCATTATGAAAGTTGCGATCGCACGATTCTCGCGTACATTCTCAGCATTGATAGGAGCTGGTGTTCCAGTGCTTGAAGCTCTTGATGTGACCTCGCGGGCGGTGGGTAATGTCGTCTATGAAAAAGCTCTGTCTGACGCAGCGAAAGCTGTTGAAAGTGGTTCGACGTTATCGTCAGAAATCGAGAAGAACCCGTTATTCCCAGCCATTGTGCCGCAGATGTTGGCAGTCGGTGAAGAAACTGGGCAAACGGATACGGTACTCGTGAAAGTCGCCGATTTCTATGAAGAAGAGGTGGACGTTGCGATTGAAGGCATCAGTGCCATTATTGAACCAGTGATGATTGTGTTCATGGGCGGAATGGTCGGCGTGATTGCTGCAAGTGTCATGCTACCTATCGCCAGCCTATCTTCAAGTGTTAAGTAGACTGATTCGTAAGTGGCATTTACCAAAGTGCTCATGTATACTTAGAACTAACGTAAAACCGTGGGCAATATAAGAGGTGGCAAGACTATTTTACAAAGATAAGCCTATCATCGGGCTCGACATCAGCCAGACAGGCATGAAGATCATGTCGATTGATAGGAAAAAGCGACTCGTTACCGGTTACGGGTCGATTGATCTTGATCCTGCAAAAGTCCAGCAATCACTCGATGGCGGCGACAGCTATCTGACAAATAATATGACCGAGTTGATCCAAAAGAGTCTTGTAGGCAAGCTGGCTGGCAATCATGTGGTTCTCGGTGTCCCCGCTGGACGTACATTCACGCGCACCTTTACCGTGCCGGTTGGGTCCGAAAAACACTTGAAGGATGCAGTTGAACTTGAAGTCGAACAGTACATACCGATCCCAATGGCTGCACTATACGTCGACTACGAAGTAATTGAGCGTACGAAAGACCAACTGCTTGTGCTACTGTGTGCCGTACCTCGGACGGTCGTAGATTCATGCATCCGAATTGCTGAAAGCGCAGGCCTACTGGTATGCATGGTTGAGTCAAGCGTCTCAGCGGTGGCACGCCTGCTCGAAAGTACTGAAGAAGGCCACTTACCTACG
>DJJF01000019.1:20042-20450 GCA_002434005.1 Candidatus Saccharibacteria bacterium UBA6575
AGGCCACTTACCTACGGTTATCGTAGATATCGGGCCTGCGAGCACTGATATTGCAATCTTGGACCGATCAATCCGCATCGCCGGATCGCTTAGCGTTGGCGGTAATACGTTCACTCTAGAGATTGCCAAAAAGCTAAAAGTACCCCTTGAAAACGCCCATCAACTAAAGATTCTGAACGGATTGAGTGCAGGTGCTCGTCAACAGAAAATCACCAGCGCACTATCACCTAGTCTTGAGCGTATTATTTCGGAAACTCGCAAGGTTATGAGGTACTACGACGAACGTATCGCTGATCATCGTAAGCTTGAGCAGGTGCTTGTTGTAGGCGGCGGTGCGAACGTACCTGGGATCGGTGAGTATTTTACCAACGAGCTTCTTATGCCGGCTCGTGTAGCCAGTCCATGGCG
>DJJF01000019.1:20642-24149 GCA_002434005.1 Candidatus Saccharibacteria bacterium UBA6575
CGTGTAGCCAGTCCATGGCAGCAGCTTGATTTTGGAAAACTTCCCCAACCTGCCAAGCAATTCAGGCCTCGTTATATCACAGTGGCCGGGCTCGCATCTGTTGAACCGGAGAAGATTTGGACATGATTAATCTTCTTCCGATTGAGCATAAGCAAGAGATTCGTGCAGGCAGGACAAATGTGTTACTAGTGCGCTACATTTCAATCATTTTAAGTGCAGCGATTGTGCTTTGTGGTCTTATAGGTGGCGTGTACCTGGTTCTGAACACCGCTAAGCAAAATGCCGAGGCGAAGGCGGCAGAGAACGCTCAGCGCCTTGTAGCCTTTCAAGACATACGCACTCGTGCAGATGCTTTCCGCACGGACCTTGCCACCGCAAAATCGATTTTGGATAGCCGAACGTCTTTTTCGAAACTGATTTATGGCATTTCAGCAACAATTCCTAAAAATGTCGTTATCGATACACTGACGCTTGATCCAGCCAGCTTCGGAAGCGCTATGTCACTCAACGCGAATGCCAAGACATTTGACGACGTATCAAAATTGCGTGACTCACTCACTGCCAACACAGACATTTTCTCAAGCGTCCAGGTGGTTTCTATCAGAGGCAGCGGAACCGGTCCGACACCTGGCGACCCCTACCCAATTGAAGTTGTGCTTTCCGTCGTCATCAAGAAGGGAGCTGCGTCATGAAAAACGGCATGACAGCCAAAAAATTACGCGCATTACTTATCGTGCTGATGCTCCTGTCGATCATAGCAACGGTAGGTGGATTTCTTTTCTTCCAGAATCAACTAACTGGCTATGCAACAGCAATTAGTAAATTGAACGCTGACGCCGATTCTGGTGATCAAAGTATCCAAACTCTTCGAACAATAGAATCCCGCTTATCCACAGAACAAGACACGATTACCAAGGCTAAATCAGTTGTAGCCAACAATGCGACATTTGCAGAGGAAGTGGTGCGAGATATCAGTGCCATTGCTGCGAAATCAGGGGTTACCATTACTAATTTTGAATTTAACGATACTGCTGCAGCTACAACTACTACCCCTACCGCTCCAGCTGCTGCAGGTTCAGCCTCAGCGGCCGCCGCAACGACAATACCCAGTGGAGTTACAAAAAAAGTCATGACCATTTCTATCGATTCTCCGTTGCCATACACGAATCTGATGAATTTCTTAAAGAACATCGAAGGCAATGACTTAAAAATCCAGGTACCAAGCGTCTCGATTACGAAGGGTGAAGGTAATCTGGTTGATACGCAAACATTTTCAATAGAGGTCTACGTACGATAATGAAAAGCGATATTAATCTTTCAGGCATCACTAAGGGCTTTGGAGCCTTCTTTAAGCGATTCCATGTCATTTTGTTCTTTTTAGTCGTAAGTGGCAGCTTATTCGTTGCGATTGCGATGCTGCTTTCTATCATCAGCTTATCTTCCACAACCGCACCCTCATCTGATCAAGCAGTTAATGGTGCGTTCGACGAAGCCACGATAAACCGCTTAAAATCGGATGAGTCAGCTCAAGCTACACCGAGCGGCAGGCAAAGTCCTTTCGTTGAATAAGACTGATATACTAAGCGTATGTTGATTCAGCACGAACGACTTCTCAAAACACCAGTGATGAGCCTGCAGACAGGTGCGGAATTAGCACGTACTCATAAGATCCTGGTTGACCCGCGTGATCTCACAATTGTTGCGTATGAGCTTGAGGGAAACATGCTCGACCAACACCCATCTTTCCTTCGGCCAGTTGATGTCCGAGAGCTCTCGAATCTCGGCTTAATTGTTGACAGTAGTGATGAATTTGTCGCGCTCGACGACGTAATCAGAGTAAAGCAAGTCTATGAATATGACTTCGATTTGATCGGACTCGATGTTTTCGATGACAGAAAAAAGAAGTTGGGCAAAGTTCATGGTTTTACAATTGATTCGTCGAGCTTTGTGGTACAGCAAATCGTTGTAAAACGGCCGCTCTTCAAAAGCTTCGGTGATACAGAGTTGCTTATTAATCGCACACAGATTGTTGAGGTTCGTGACACATATGTAAAAGTTCGCTCAAGCGCTCAAACATCCAGTGAGCCAGTAAAAAATCTATCGCGAGAATTTACAAATCCATTCCGCGCAGGCAGCGTGCAGCCTGAAGCAATAAACTCTGAGACCCGCTGGCCCTAGTCCTCGGACAGTGCAGATTTTATATCGTCGTACGAGAATCCTTGTCGAGCTAGGTATGCAATTAGTTTCTGCTCATCTTCATATTTTGATCGTTTTTTAGTAATCATCTTTCGCAGTTCATCATCATCATTGCGCTCAGATTCTGAAAAGACCAATTCAATAATCGACGAATCAACACCTTTTGTACGGAGTTCTGCGGTCAGCTTGCGTCGACTCACTCCTTTACTTCGATTGCGATTTTCAACCCAGAATCGAGCAAATTTCTCATCATTGATATATCCACGGTCAACCAATCTGTTGAATGTTCGATCAGCATTCGTTTGAGTAACTCCCTCACGCTCTTTAATTTGGCCATCACGCGATTTATATTTTGTCGTCCTGGTTTTCCGCCACAAATAGTCACGCATTTCACGAGCAGAATGCGGCCGCATTAAGCAGTACTCTAAGGCACGCGCGTACAATTTTCCAAACTGACTTTCGTTCTCAATATCCGCAAGTTCTTCCTGCGAATATTCCTTGCCCACTTTGATGCCTATATCACCAATTTGCGACAAGTCTAGCGAAAGCCGATATTTACCATTAACTGATACATTCACCCGATCAGCATTTTTCGTCTGAATCGATATATCAGTTACTTTATATACTACTTCCATTCTCGCTGACGGTTCCGCTGTTCTTTTGTAATCACCGCATCGCTCAAGTTAATACCGAGCTTATTACTGAGACTGAGTAAGAGTAGCTGCACATCAGCAAGCTCATGCGCGAGCTCTACATACTGCGAATCGTTTGCAACTTTGATACCACGGAGTGGACGCATAGCCTTAGCTACCTCACCGAGCTCTTCGAGAATGAGCATCAGGGAATCCTGCGCCGTCTCGTCAGAGAATCCCCGTTCTTCACCGGTTCGTTTGACGTATGCCTGAAGATCGGCAAGCGAAACAGCGTTAACTAAGTCGTCATCTGTTGTCGCTGGCATTCTAGCCTTCTTGCTCGGCAACTTTCGCGCGAACTTCTTTCTCTATTTCCGCGAGGACTTTCGAGTTATCTTTTAAGTACGTTTTGACGGCTTCACGGCCTTGACCAATTTTGCCGTCTTTATAGTCGTACCACGCACCTGATTTACCGACCACGCCATGCAGAGCCGCTAAGTCAAGTACATCACCGGTTCGTGAGATTCCTTCGTTATACATAATGTCGAACTCAGCCAATCGGAACGGCGGCGCAATCTTATTCTTAACGACTTTCACCTTAGTGCGGTTACCGATAATGTCTTCGCCGACTTTGAGTTGACCAATACGTCGGATGTCCAGACGGACACTTGCATAAAAC
>DJJF01000019.1:24364-24672 GCA_002434005.1 Candidatus Saccharibacteria bacterium UBA6575
GAACATAACACCAATCTTCATACGAATCTGATTAATGAAGATGACGGTCGTTTTTGATTTATTGATAATTCCGGTCAATTTGCGAAGTGCTTGGCTCATGAGTCGTGCCTGAAGACCCATGTGGCTATCACCCATGTCTCCATCAATTTCGGCTTGTGGGACAAGTGCAGCCACAGAGTCGACCACCACAAGATCAACCGCGTTTGAACGAACAAGGGTTTCGGCAATTTCAAGTGCCTGCTCGCCATTATCTGGCTGACTCACTAGTAGGTTATCGGTGTCCACACCGAGTTTACGAGCATATGCTG
>DJJF01000019.1:24832-25121 GCA_002434005.1 Candidatus Saccharibacteria bacterium UBA6575
GAGTTTACGAGCATATGCTGGGTCGAGTGCGTGCTCGGCATCGATAAAGGCTGCCGTTCCGCCCTGCTTCTGGATCTCTGCGATCGCATGAAGTGTCAATGTCGTCTTACCGCTGGATTCTGGTCCATAGATCTCAATGATACGCCCCTTGGGGTAACCGCCGCCAAGCGCGATGTCTAAGCTTAATGCACCGCTTGGAAGCAATTCAACATCGACTTTCTTTGCTTCTCCCAATTTCATGATTGAGCCATCGCCAAACTGTTTAGTAATTTGGTCCATTGCAAGGCCA
>DJJF01000019.1:25273-33284 GCA_002434005.1 Candidatus Saccharibacteria bacterium UBA6575
GTCCATTGCAAGGCCAAGCGCTTTCGCTTTACCTTCTTGATCAGGTTTGTCTGTTCCCACCGCAGGTTTCTCGGCCTTCTTCGCCACTATGGTTCTCCCTCTCTTACTGCTCCTACCATTATAGCCAGTATTACCCTAATTAGCCATATGCGGCATATGTGTCAAGGCCACAAGACCCATAGGCTTTACGCTCACATGCTATAATTACACCAATGAAACAACGCGGCTTTACCGTCATAGAACTGCTTGCTCTCGTCGTCCTTCTATTAGTAGTTGGTGCGGTGTTCTGGACACAAAAATCTGCCATAGAGACTTCCGCTCGCGACGACCAGCGTAAGATTTCGATCAACGCGCTCTATTATAGCCTTGAGGAAGTCTACTACCCGACAAACAAGCATTACCCAAAAACCTTATCCGCCTCAACATTACCTTCGGTGGATCCCGACCTGTTCAAAGACCCAAGTGGTAAAGAACTTGGTAAGGCAGAATCCGATTACAGCTACGAAGGTAAGAATTGCACAGGCGAAACCTGTAAGAGCTATAGCTTGCGCACCAGACTCGAGAGTGAAGCCGACTTCGTTAAAGATAGTCGTAACGATTAATTCTCGTATGGGTCGACTGCTCGGCCATTCTTGAATGCTTCAATTGCATTATTAAGCACCGCAACATGGTTACGTGGATTCGCTACATATGTGAACCGATATGTCGTTTCTTCACCTTCGGTACTCAAGCGTACTGTACCGTAATTCAACATGACCTGCAAAATGCCACTTTGCTTAAAGCTAGCATCTTCGATACTCCCCAAACTTACCGTCTGCTCGTGACGCGAAAAAAGGCTATGCTGAATCTCTTGAATCACGCTCTCATTCGTCATATAGAACTGGTTCTGGAGATAAACCCAAACTGCGATCGAACCACCGATTCCGACAAGTAGCATTAATATCATCAGAGGCCAAAATACAGCTTCATAACTAGGTAGCATCATGCCAGTAGTAAGGCTCGTGTCATTTGGATATAGAATCATGAGCGCTACTACCGCGAGAATACCAATAGCTGTCGCAAAGACTGGCATAAGTAGGCCAATTGGATGACGCTTGACGTCCAGAACGATAAATTCACCTTCGCTTAGATTAAGGTGTGGGTATCGTTTCACTGATTCATTGTGTCTACGTACGTTATCCTCACTAACCGTCAGGTTAGCAGCTTCTGGCTGACGAGCAGCGTGTACTACTTTGGGCTCGTTTGCGTATTGTGCTCGAATTTGTGGGTCAAAATTGTGTCCCGGCATTTCATTTGGAGCTGCTGTAACGTGCGACGAAGGTACAACAGGTTCGTTTGCGGGCTGGTCACTTTTTTCGTTCATACGATTAGTATAGCAACTATCTTCCTATATGACCGCGCGCCTTCGCAGTCACTCGGCGTCCACGCGGCGTTCGTTCAATAAATCCGATTTGCATTAAGTATGGTTCATAAAAATCTTCAATTGTACTGGTTTCATCACCTGTTAATGCCGCTATCGTATTGAGACCGACAGGATTATCGCCATAATTATCAACGATACTAGCGAGCATAGAACGGTCTGCGGGATCAAGGCCCATTTCATCAATTTCCATCATGGCGAGTGCCTCGCCTGTGATAACGGTGTCAATTATCCCGTCGCCGTTTACATCTGCATAGTCACGCACACGCTTGAGTAGCCTATTCGCAATTCGAGGCGTTAGCCGTGCCCTTCCAGAAAGCATGTCTGCCGATTCTGGTTTAATATCAGATTTTAATATTGACGCTGCACGTGTGATAATTTTCGCGATCTCTGACGGTGTGTAAAATTCCAATCTGTATAAATGTCCGAACCTATCGCGCAGTGGAGCCGCTAAGCTACCCGTTCTAGTCGTAGCGCCAATAACTGTGAATTTCGGAAGATCAAGTCGCACACTTCTAGCTGCCGGACCTTTACCTATTACGATATCCAACTTAAAGTCCTCCATGGCAGAATACAGTACTTCTTCTACAGCCCTATTCAAACGATGTATTTCGTCGATGAACAATATATCGCCGTCGGAAAGATTAGTTAAAATACTGGCGAGATCGCCTGCCCGCTCGATTGCAGGTCCCGATGTAACACGTAGTCCAACGCCCATTTCGTTCGCGATTACACTTGCCATAGTTGTCTTACCAAGCCCTGGAGGACCGTATAGCAATACGTGATCGATCGGCTCACCGCGCTTCTTTGCCGCCGCAATCGCTAATTGCAAATTTTTCTTGAGGCGTTCTTGTCCGACATACTCATCAAAGGATTGAGGTCGCAGCGTTAGTTCGATGATTTGCTCGTCGCTATCATCATTGTGCACGAGTGTATCTACTATTCGTTCGATCGCCATTACTGTTTCAAGGCCTCACGTACGCGTTCATTTGTTGGCAAGGTCTTCTCAACGTTCTCCAGCGCTTTTAATCCGTCTGCAAGTGTGTAGCCAAGTGCCATTAACGCCTCAAGAGCTTCGTCGTTCGTATTCATTTCGGTTTGAATCATGGTCGCTGCGCCATATGATGTTGGTAAACCGACTTTATCTGACAGGTCAACAACTACTCGGTCGGCTGTCTTTTTGCCAACACCGCTCGCTTTGGAGATATACGCCGCATCGGAGTTTGCGATCGCACTTCGCACCTGCTCACTTTGGCCTAGACTTAATATTGCTAAGGCAGCTTTTGGACCAACACCCTGTACTGTGATCAATAGCTCAAACAATTTCTTTGCGGCCAGGCTAGAGAATCCGAATAGCTCATCCGACTGCTCACGAACATGGTGATACGTATAAAATTTTACGTCGGTATCAAGAAGTACATCATCAAAGTCGCCAATCGGTACCTGCACTTCATACCCAACACCACCAACATCGACAATAACTGCACCCGCAAATTTCTCGGCAACGATCCCTTTGATATGGGCGATCACGGCGATGAGGTTCCTGGATTACCGCCACCATTATTACCTTGTCCAGACGAAGGAGGCGTCGTACCCGCTGGACAACCTTGGTTCGTGGTAAGTCCCGCGATTAATGGACACGCATCTTTATTGTCAGCAACGCCATCGCCGTCAGTATCTTTCGGCTGAACGCACTTAGGATCGTTTGCAGCTAAATTCTCTAATCCTTCAACCTTACATTGCTCTGCAACACAATTCTTATCATCGGCATCAAGTGATTCTTTACCAATGATTTTACATTTCTCAACAGCTTCCTCTTGCTCTTCTTCTTTTGGCTCCTCTTTCGGAGCATCGCACTTCTTTGGAATGTTCGTTGATAGGAATACATCCGTTTTATTGCCAACTGTTGTACAAACAGTGGCCTTAACGACACCGGCTGGCTGCACAAATGCCGGGCTCGACGATCCTATCGCCTGACCCATCATGTTGCGCCAGATCGGTCCAGCCATACCCGCTCCACCATTTGCCATAATCGTATTGTCGTTATTTCCAACCCAAACACCGACAGCAATATCCGGTGTGTATCCTATTGTCCATGCATCTCGCGAATCATCGGTTGTACCAGTCTTTACAGCGACATTTTTGACACGACCATCAGTTCCCGTGACGTTCAATGAAGAGCCGAATAAGCTACTCCTTGTTTGATTATCAGATAGGATGTTCGAGAGCAAGTACGCTCCTTCCGTACTGATAGCTTTGGTACTCTTCTTTTCCTGTGTAAATATCGTTTGGTCGTACTTGTTCTTAATTGTATTAATAGTAGTCTCGTCGTAGCGGTCGCCTTGATTCGCAAAGCCAGCATAGGCATCAGTCATCTCCGTCAGTGGCACTTCGGCCGAACCAAGTGCGAGTGATAACCCGTAATTTGTCGAGCTATTAAGTGTTGAGATACCTAATTTTTTCGCAGCAGCAATCGCAGCACTCGTGCCACCGTCAAGTTGCATTACTTTCACAGCGGGTACGTTCAGCGACCAGTCTAGTGCTTGTCGCACTGTCACGTTACCTCTAAATCTCCTATCAGCATTCTGTGGAGCATAGCCACCAAAATCTGTTTTCTTATCTTCTATAACTGTCGTTGGGGTGATCTTGCCATTTGCGAGTGCATCAGCATAGTAAATCGGCTTAAAACTCGAGCCAGGCTGGCGTGCAGTTGTTGCCATGTTCACCTGGCCAAATTCTTCATTTTCATAATCAGCACTGCCGACTAGTGCCAGTATGCCTCCTGTCTTTGGGTCAATCGCAACTAGGCTAGCATTCGAACCACCATTACGCTGAATATATGTCATATTACTTGCAACCGCAGCATTAGCTTTCTCTTGCAGTTTAAGATCGAGTGTGGTCTTTACTTGATAACCTGAACGAGTGACTTTTTCTTCACCGTATTTGTCGTACAGCTCTTTTAAAACCATGGCAGTAAAGTGCGGCGCTTCGTTATCGATACCGTTCTTTTGCTCGGCATATGTCAGTTGTTCTGCAAGGGCTGCATTTTTTTGATCTTCGGTAATGAAGTTATTTCGTACCATTCGAGTCAACACGGTCGTTTGCCGTTCTTTAGCAAGTTCAGGGTCGCCGCTTATCGGTGAGTAGGCGGTTGGAGCAGGTAAAACACCGATTAGCATCGAGCTTTCTGCCAGGGTGAGTTCGCTTGGCTTCTTGCCGTAGTAGTTCTCGGCTGCATCCTCTATGCCAAATGAATTCTCCCCGTAATACACAGAGTTCAAATACATTGTAAGAATCTCTTCTTTCGAGTAACGCTGCTCAATCGCGATTGATATCACAAGCTCCTGGTATTTACGCAGAATCGTTTGGTTTTCACTCAGCAATGTATTTTTTGCGAGTTGCTGCGTTAGTGTAGAGCCACCACCCGCGATTCCACGAGCCACTATATTCGTATAGAGCGCCCGAATTATGCCAAAAATATCAAAGCCAGAGTGTTTGTAGAAGTCCTTATCTTCAGATGCAATCAATGCGTTTTCTGTTACATCCGAAATCTGATCAAGAGGCACTAATTCACGTCGTTCTGCACGAGTTCCAGGTGTCTTATAAAATGCTTCCCCATTCCTATCTAGCAATACAACACCGGTGTTATTACTGTTGAGTAGCCGATCTTCATTACCAATATCATTGTAGTAGTACGCGTATGTTGCAATTGGTGTGATTACCAGAAACGCTAATATTGGCCCTGCAATCAGCAGTGCTTTCTTCTTTTTGCTGAGTGCGCTGAACCATTGCCAGCGACGCTTCAAAAAACGCTTTGACTTACCAACGGGTCCAAGCCTACGTGTGTACTTTCCTTTTCGATACATACCTAATCAGTATACCAAAATCACCACTAATCAAGTACCGTCATCGGGGGTAGTTGATGACGAATACCGTGATGAGTGGGAATCTATCGGCTTACCTGAATCATGGTCGGGTTCGACTCGGCTGCCGTTATCGTGATTCTTCTTGCTTTCTTCTCTACCGCCATATCGTTACGATACACGTTAAAGCTGATAATACGCTGAAGATAGCTACTCTCGTATCATCATTTGATGAGTTATAGCAGCCGCCAAGGCATCGGCGGCATCATCAGGTTTAGGGATTTCTTTTAAGTTCAGTTGTAGTCGCACCATTTCTTGCACCTGCTTCTTATCAGCCTTACCGTATCCTGTTAGTGATTGTTTGATCTGCATTGGTGTGTATTCTGCAATTGGCAATCGCGCTTTCCTGCCAGTGAGCATAGCAACCCCCCGCGCTGAAGCCACGCTCATTGCTGTCGTTACGTTACGTGCAAAAAACAGTTTTTCTACACTCATGACATCGGGTTTCGTCTCAGCGATAATTTCTGTTAAACCATCGAATATTTCTTCGAGCCGTTCATCTAGGGGCGTATGCGCAGGTGTAGTGATAACCCCAGCAGTCACTAATGTTGATTTACCATTCTTCGTATCAACTACCCCAAATCCAAGTATTCCCGTGCCAGGATCGATTCCTATAATTCTCACGAAAGTTTTCCTTCGTACTCTCCGTCTACAATGTATACTTCGCCGTCTTTCAGTGTTTCGTATTTCATGCCGTTTTGCTGATAATAGTCAACCATAGCGTCTGCTGCCTCACCAAACCAATCCGACTGATAGTGTGGCACTATTTGCGGATACACTAAGCCGAGTCCATCCCAAGTAATTTCTTCGCTGTAACCTTCAGGGACCATATATGGGTCATCGCCGTGTTCACTACCGCGTAGCGTATTAGTCATAATAATCGATCCAGCGCTCGAACCTGCGTACACTAAATCGTTCGTTTTTAGCGCATTCGTCAGAATACTGTCAAATCCGGAGTAGGCAAACGCACGCCTTAGAATGAATGTATTGCCCCCGAACACAAATATAAAATGAGCAGCGTTGACAATCTGCTTCAAATTGTCAGGTGACCTAAAGTAGTTACGTAAATCAAGTTCATAAAAATCAAATCCGGCTTCTTCAAATTCCAGTTTCTTTTCAGCCACATGCGCAGCGCGATCTTCGGTCGAATAGTAATCTTTTGCATTATCAACAAACAGTACGCGTTTGTCATCACCTACCATGTCTTTCAAACGATCAAGATGATTGCCGAAGCCTTGACTCGAAAGATAGAGTTTCATGTTTATAGTATAGCTCTCGCTACACTAAGATGTCTGCGTTTGTGTGCACATTAACTACGTCGTCTACGTCATCTAAGACATCAAGAATTCGCATAACTTTATCTGCTGTTTCTTGGTCGTCAATCGCCACAGGATTATTTGGAACGTACTGAAGCTCAGCGTCTTCCACTTTCAAACCAGCATCTATAAGTGCCGCCCGAACCTTCATAAGGTCCTTTTGATCGGTATATACGATTGTCTCATCTCCATCTTCGACAGCATCTTCTGCGCCTGCATCAAGCATCTGCATCAAGGCGTCTTCACCAGTCGCTGCAACTCGTATCACACCTTTACGCGTGAATTGAAACATAACGCTTCCGGCATCAGCTATGCGTCCACCGTTTTTTACTAGTGCTGTTTTTACCTCTGGCAATGTACGGTTTCGGTTATCTGTCGCGGTTTCAATAATGATACCGACACCGCCTGGCCCATAACCTTCATATGTAATCTCTTCTAGTGCCGCGGCTGATTTATCAGCAACTCGATCAATTGAACGCTGAATATTATCCTTGGGCATATTCGCTTGACGCGCCTTTTCAATTGCCATCGCAAGTGAGGGATTCATATCCGGATCTGTTCCACCACGTGCCGCTATGGCAATTTGATTACCAATACGCGTAAACACAGCGCCACGCTTCGCATCATTAGCACCTTTATCACGTTTAATTTTTGACCATTTACTATGACCGGACATACAAAAACTCCGTTTGCTGAACTAGAAATTATCTTTATTATAACAGATACGGAGCCCGTTCGACGAGGCTTGAACTCCTAAGACTATTCGATGATTAGGTATTGTTAGAAGTTCAGCCCGATAGTAGCTACTGCCAAATCGTCAGAATGGCTGCATTTAATGGCATAGTTACAAGAAAGAATCCGGCGTTCAAAAGCCAGAAGCCCCAGCCTTTCCGAGCGTAGAATGTCGTGCCTACTGTTGTAGCAGCGGTAAATCCGAGAGCAATAAATAATCCTGCCACAAGACCGTTTACCAGACCTTCGATGTTCATGGTATTCAAAACAACCGCCAACGTAAATGCTTGTAGAAGTGAAGAAAGAATCACATATAAGATCGCCCGATTCGACTCTTGCTGCGGCAATTTCATAATATCGACACCACTTAACTTGGACCATTTCTTACCAAAACCAGCTGGCGAATACCAAAATGAACCGACCGCACAGAAGATGGCCCATGCTACTAAAATTGCCCAAATATTTAGTCCGTCAAACTCTAGCATTTTCTTGCACTCCGTTTAGTTGATGAACGTATTCTGAAACGTACAGTTGTGAAAGTCAATCTAAATAAAAAACACCCCCGGTAGCGAATATGGGATGTTCTTTATATGGAGGGACCACTGGGGCTTGAACCCAGG
>DJJF01000019.1:33470-34098 GCA_002434005.1 Candidatus Saccharibacteria bacterium UBA6575
CTCTAACCAGCTGAGCTATGGTCCCACGAGCACTATAAAATCTTACGTTAATAGAGGTGGAATGTCAATGTTTAGACACTTTTTGCGCACGGGATGTATGCGTTCCGAGTAAGTCGAAAACGGCAATGACTAACCCTGCTGTCACAATATACACTTGATTGTCGTTAAAGAATTCATACACCATACGACCTTCGCCCTGCAGCACCAGTGCCGAGCCGAGTGGCTCTATAAGAAGTGCGAATGCGAGCGCTGCAAATAGAATTGCCCCAACGATGCGTTTTGGCATATCGTGATAGCTCGGCCCACTGAAGAGCAGGAACACCGCAGGCAGTAATACCAGCACAACAGACACGATCGTAATGAGTGGTGGGTTTTGTACAACCAAGCCAGCATCACGTACAACCGGAGTAAGCTGCGTTGCCCATAGTTCACTTAACATCGAGCCCGCTGCGAGCGCCAGGCCGAGTACACCAAACCTTCGTTTCGTAAAAAACGCCAATCCAAAAAGTAAAAGTAATACGACGCCAAAGACAATTGCAACGTTCATGTCTGCAGTATATCACTCATGGTAACTCAAAAAGGGCCGAAGCCCTTATTGAAAATTTATGCGCCGATCTTGTCTTTTTTC
>DJJF01000012.1:0-4052 GCA_002434005.1 Candidatus Saccharibacteria bacterium UBA6575
AAGCGAGCCATGGCCAAGCAGGCCGAAGCTGAGCGTGATCGACGAGCAAACATCATCAATGCCGATGGAGAGAAGCTCGCAGCGCAGAACCTTGCCGATGCAGCGGCGATTTTTGCAAAGGTCCCTGGAGCTCTTAATCTTCGAACACTCAGCACATTAGAGCGAATTAGTACCGAGCCGAGCCAAAAGACGACATTCTTATTCCCGGTCGAAATGATTGATGCGCTTCGTGGTGTAGGTTCGATCATCGGCAACGACCAATCTAAGAAGTAAAGTAGCTTGTCGCTTCGCCTCTGTTACGGTACAATTGGCGGAGTGTGGCTCTTTAGCTCAGTTGGTAGAGCAGAGGCCTGAAGAGCCTTGTGTCCCCAGTTCAAGTCTGGGAGGAGCCACCAAATGTAATATCAATCGTCTGACGTAGGTCTGACGATTTTTATATGCAGCCCATGAATTAGTAAAAATACTACTTGCGCTAGTTTTGCCGCAGTGCTACAGTAACCGCAATAGTTGTTGAGAAAACTATGAAACAAACATGAGGAAAAATGAGAATGTTGGCAACACTCAGACATATGGAAAAAATCTACAAAGCATGCCTATTCGTACTAGCGGTAAGTGGAATCGCGCTTACTTCGAGTACGTTAGCGACTCCGAGTACTGCATCGGCCGCAACCTGTGCAAGCGAACCGACCACAACAACGGGGCGTGTATCACAGCAGGTTACTGTGCCAAGCTCGGACACCTATACAATATGGAGTCGAATTAAGGCGCCAGATAGTAATCCTGTCGAATACAAAGCATATATTGACGGGCAATGTTTTACTATCGGGCAAACGGCACAGACTCCCAATACTTTGACATGGGTAGATTACGAAAACGGCTCAACCGTAGATAAAGCAACCGTTTCACTGACAGCTGGAACACACACACTAGTACTTACCGCCGGTACGCAAGATCTCGAACTAGACCGAGTCATGCTACTATCTGATAACTGTACACCAACGGGCACCGGTGATAACTGTAACAATGACACGACGTTGCCGACTACTTCTATCTCAAGTCCTACGACTGGCGCTACCGTCAGCGCATCGGTAGCGATAAATGCGACTGCGTCAGACAACGATGCTATCGATTATGTAGAATTCTACCGAAATGGATCTACGCTACTTGGGACCGATTCTAGCTCGCCGTATAGCTATAACTGGGATACAACATCGGTAAGCGACGGATCACATTCATTGACCGTCAGGGCATACGATTTGTCTGGCAATGTTCGCACAAGTACGGCTGTGAACGTCACCGTAAATAATAATTCTCAGCCAGCGGATGCTTCAATCACGAGCTTCTCGGCATCACCAACCTCAATTACTGATCAACCTGGCCAAAGCTCCTCCCTAAGCTGGAGCGTTAGCGTAGGAGCGAACTGTACGATCAATAACGGAGTAGGTGCTGTAAGCATGACAGGGAATAGGTCAGTATCACCAACCGTAACAACGGCATATCAGCTATCATGTGACGGATTATTCGGTGGTGCATCTGATTCTGCTCAAGCGACGGTCACCGTCACGCCAGCTCCCGATACAGACGGCGACAGCGTAAAAGACTATATCGAACAAGCTGGTCCAAACTCAGGCGATGCCAATAACGACGGTACTCCAGACTGGCAGCAGTCGAGTGTGACTTCATTCGTGAACAGTCGAACTGGTGCGTACAATACACTTGCAGTCACTGGAGACTGTACGACTCTCGGTGGGGTATCATCAGCCGAAGGTAACGCATCATTCCTCATGGGTGTAACAAGCTTCAATGTTGGTTGTGCCTCTGCGGGTCAAGATGCGAATGTAACATTACTGCTTGATAAAGTGTATGACACATCTAGCTGGGACGTTCTTAAGGTGAACGGCGCACTCACGAGCCAAACAAATATTTCTGCGCAGTCGACACTGGCTACTGTTTCGATCGCAGGCGTCCCACGAACCGCACTTACCTACACAATTCGTGACGGTGGAGCGTTAGACGAAGACGGAAGCGCAAACAGCACGATCGTAGACCCAGTCGCATTTGCGTCACGACTCTCCGGAGTTGGTGCACCAGATACTGGTGCAAAAACGGATGTAGATATCATACGACTCGCTTCAATTAGTATCGTCGTGCTTATGGCATTAGCAGGGTTGTGGTACGCTGGAAGCATTAATCGTGCGATAGAATGGCTTAAAGGGGAGTAATCATGGCACTGTCTATCAAAGAAAAATTGCAAGCAAAAGTCGCTGGACGATTCAAATGGCTTACAAAAAAGACTGCCATTTTAGGCGGAGCTGCGTTGATACTGATACCAGCTGTTGTAGGGGCCTTCTCCTACGGAGCAATGCTAAGCGTTCAGCCAGAGAGCGGCACACTAAGCGGCGGTACAACGACCGTTGCGGATGCGAGTGCATCTGGTGGTCAATCAGTTAAATTCGGTGCACCCGGACCATGTCCAGGTAGCCCGAATCAACCCGATGGTGAAGACCCATGGGGTGGCTGCTGGCCAGGACCTGAGACAACCGGTGTACCGAGTGGTGTAAGCCTGACTGCGTATGGTGGCCCATGCACAATTAATGATTACAACTCAGTCAGTCCTGTCACAATAACCGGCGTCGATGCAACCTCTTGTCCAATGATTTCGGTACAGAATAGTATCGACGTAAACATCACAAATAGTAAGTTACCTGTTATTAATATGACCAACGCGTCTGGAGACCTTACCGTTACTGACTCTGAGCTACACGACGGTGGTGGATACTACGGGGTACTATGGGGGCACAACATCACCGCTCAGCGAGTGCATATCACTGGTGGGCAGCACTCAGTTCACTGTGAAGGTGCGTGTTCAATCACTGATTCGTACTTGACGGGCCAGAACGCGCCAGATGGTGCTGCCACACATAACAACGCATTTATCTCAAATGGTGGTGTGAATATGCAAATTGGACACAACACCTTGCATTGTAGTCCTGAACTAAACGCCGATGACGGCGGCTGTACGGCTGACCTATCACTATTCGGTGACTTCGATATCTTACAAGACATTACCATTTCTAATAACTTGTTCATGGCAACACCGTCCGGCGGATTCTGTGGATCATTCGGATATAACCCAGGTAAGCCATACGGAAGTAACCCAACCAACATCGCGGTAACAAACAACGTATTCCAGCGCGGCAGTAATAATCAGTGTGGCGTATTCGGACCAACTACCTCATTCATTGCTGCGAACGGCAACACATGGAGTGGCAACGTCTGGGACAACGGCGGCACAATTAGCCCGTAGCAACGATCAAATGATACTTAGTAATAACGGAGCTGAATAATCAGCTCCATTATTAGTGTTAAAGCTGTATGTGTCGCGCGACGAGGAGTAATACAGAAAAAACAGCTACGGCAAGTACAACGAGCAGACTACCAACACCACTGGCTGGTAGCTTGCCAGCTCGGATTGCCGCATCGGCAACTTTGTAGCGAGCATAGCCAATCAGTGACAGTGTGCCGCCAAAGGCAATCGCACCAATTCCAGCAACTGTACCATAGGAAGAATCGGTTGCGATGAATGCGACCGCAACTCCACCGGCAATTAGTGTCAGGCCCGTACGTACCCAGGCAAGTAGGGTTCGCTCGTTTGCAAGCAGGAATCGAATATCAATGTCTAGATCATTACGAGGCTTATTCCACTTAAACATACTGTAATTGTAACAGTAATCACAGTAAGGATTGGGTATGGCCTGTAGTATAAAACCAGGAGGAACTATGTCATCTGTAAAAGAAATTGAAGATACAATTGCCGACGAAAGAAATAAGCTTGATGCCGTTCAGGCTCAAATCCAGCAAGCACACGATCGTGATGAGCTAGATCTAGCCGAAAGTCTCCAACGTCAAATGACTGAGCATTCCAATCAAATATCACGCCTGCAATCCGAACTACCGGGCGCGATTGAGAAAGAAAAGCAAGAAGCTGCCGATAAGGCCCAGCAAGAGCAAAAGAAAGAAGATCGGGGCTTCGGCTTGAGTGATATCTTTGG